>JAZDLC010000176.1:0-12404 GCA_043802345.1 Planctomycetota bacterium
ATTCCGGGCTACGGAGCGATCGACCCGAAGGTGTTCGCGATGAAGGTGTTCGCGATCAGGGGAACGTTGTTTCTCAGGTCGTAGAGGCCGGAGCCGACGACCTTGTTCCGCGTGAAGGTGTTTCCCGTGCCATTGACTTCGAGCCCGTCAGCGCACGACTTGGTGACCTTGTTCTTCTCGTAGAGGCTGTTGACAGAGCCGGCGTTGACATAGATGCCATCGATCGCCGCCCTCTTGATCTTGTTCTTCCTGATGGTGTGGCTGTTGGAGTGGATCTCGAGTCCGCCGTCGGTGCAGCGATTGATGTTGTTGAAGGCGACTTCGCACTGGAGTGATCCGTAGTGGAGGTCGATCCCGTCGTCGAGGCAACGGCTGATCCTGTTCCCCAGGATCGAGGCGGTGCCGACCATGTTGGTGCAGAAGACTCCATCGCCTTGCGAGTTCTTGATCGAGTTCAAGTGGACCAGGCAGCCGGTGGTCGTGGTCGAGTCGTCACCCAGCCGGACGCCGTCCCCAACGGTGTGATCGATGGTGTTCGACATCGCCCAGCTCCCATTGCCGATGAGCTGGATCCCGTTCGCGCCTGTCGATGAGATGCGGTTCTGGAACGCACACAGGTCTCCCTGAATGCACACGATTCCGTTTCCCAGGGTGGACTTGATCTTGCACTTCCTGACGAGCACGGAGTCGCTCACGATCGAGAAGACCCCATCGACCACGTTGGTGATCTCGCAGTTGTCGACCCAGACGTCGGTCGCGTGCCCGATCCAGACTCCGCTGCCGTTGGACGTGTTGCGGATCCTGAGCTTGTTCACCCGGATCTTGGAGGTCACCATGCCGGGGGCGCCGATCAGGAGCGGCCAGCCGGACCCTCCCGCATCCAGGATGACCTTGTCGCCTGAAGCGGGCCTGAGCGTGAGGTCCGTCTTGTCGGCGACCGACAGATGTTCGAGGTACGTCCCCCCCGCGATTTCCACGACGTCTCCCGGAGTGGCCGCGTTGATCGCGGATTGAATCGTGACGTAGTGGTTCGGCACGCGCAGGACGGCGGCATGGGCGGTGGTGGCGATCAGGGCGAGAAGGAGGGTGTGGGAGAGGCGTTTCATGATGCCTCCTTGACGGGGGAAAGGGACTGATTCACGCGGATCCAGCGGGCTCGCCGCACGCTTCCCACGTGGATTCCGGAGGAAATCCAGGGCTGGGGCGCAGACCGGCGGGCGGGAACCCGACCGTGCCCGGCTCTCAGGGACCGTGGGGGAGGTCGCGCGAGGGCATCCCGCGCGGCAGGTTCACGTAGCCGCTCTCGTAGAGAGTCTCCATCGCCTCCACTGCCTGCCGGAGCGGGACCTCCACGGACCGGGCCGCTTCCCGCACGGTGGTCTCTCCGTCCAGGCAGGAAAGCAGCATCCACAGCCAGATCGGGATCGACACCGGCGCGCCGGTCTCGGGCAGGAGATAGTACGACTCACACGGCTCCACCCCGGGGTAACCGGCGACGAGGCCCGCGTAGGCTTCCCGCCCGACGTCCCTCAGCTCCATCTCGCGCCGCCGCTCCAGATCCTCCAGGATCTCGCCGGTGTGATCGGCCAGGACCTCCAGGTCGTACGGCCAATCGCAGAGCGCCAGGCCGTCGGCGAGCACGGGACGCTCCTCGAGCCAGTTCTCCACGGTTCTCGCATGCCGCCGCCTTGCGTCCGTCGCGCGCGGGTCCTTGAAGGCGCCGCGTCCCTTGCGGTCGAAGTACAGGAGCGTGTGGGCCACCGAAACCGAGCCCGCATAGGGGTAGGGACGCCTCCCATACGCCGCCGCCAGCCGCTCGAGCCGGGAGGCCAGATCCTGGTAATCCTCGGCCCGTTTGGCGTCCCGTTTCAGGACGTGCCGGGCCCGCAGGCGGAAGCGATCACCGGCAGGATGGAACACCTCCGCGACGCCGTAGTCCTGAGGATTGCGGAACACCCGCGAGCCGGCCTCCAGGTCGAACTGCTCGACGAAGAACAGGTCGATCCGATCGATGTTCTCCTCCAGGAGGTCGAGTGTGGCGTGGGCCTCGGCGGTCGTCTCCGTGGGGAAATCGAGGAAGGTCATGGCCTGCACCGCGATGCCGGCCGAGGAAAAACTCTCGAACACCTGGCGGTTGCTCGCCGGATCGGTCCCCTTGTCCATCAGCTTCAGCAGGCGCGGCGAGTCGGACTCCGTCCCGAACGCGGCGGCCACCATCCCGGCGGCCTTCAGGAGTCGGCATTTCTCGGCACTGAACGATCTCTCGATGCGCAGGTCGGAGGTGAAGCGGAGGTCGAGACCGCGCTCGAGGATCCGCTGCGCGAGCTTGAACAGGTACGCGGGATCGATCAGGTCTCCCGAGAAGTAGAAGAAGCGGGCGCCATGGCGGGCCTCTAGCTCGGCCAGGCCGTCGACGAAGCGGTCGACCTCGACGCGCCGGTAGGGAGCGGTTCCCTTGTCGGTCAGGCCATAGTGGCAGAAGGCGCACTTCTCCCAGTAGCAGCCGCGCGTCGGCGCGACGTACAGGACCAGCTCCGGCGACAGATACCGGTCCAGCGGAAGGAGCCCGTACTCGGGCGGCGGCTGTGAACTGATGTCGATGGCCGTGGGGCGGGACTCAAACGCGATCTCCGCGTCCGCGAGCCGTACCACGTTCACCAGCCCTTCCTGGGGCGGCCTCCCCGCATCGACCCGGTCGAGCAGCTCGGACAGGGTCTCCTCCCCCTCGTAGAGGACGAGAAGGTCGGCGTACGGCGAGAGGGCGGCCAGCTCCGAGCGCTCGTTGCGCAGCACGAGCTGTGTGATGGCGGTGCCGCCGATGACGACCACGGTGCCTGTGGAATGTTCCTTCACCAGCCGGCCGATGGCGAACGCCTGCAGCAGTTGGGCGTTGAACGTCGCGGAGATCCCCAAGACGGCGGGACGGAGCCGTGCGACCTCGGGCAGCAGCTTCTCCAGATAGGTCGGATGGAACGGATTGAACGCCGGGCCGGACTCCCGCTCGATCTCGCCGGCGTCGTTGAGATAGAAGGGACTCTGGTAGCCGGTGAAGTTGAGCTCCAGGGGGTGGAAGCGGGCGGAGACCAGGGCCAACGCCCGCTGCAGGGTGGTGAAGGAACGCTCGTATTCCTCTGGATCGTGGAACCGCTCCCGGTCCCGGAAGGAAGCCACGGCGTCCTCGACCCGGTCGGCGACCCGGTCGGCGTCATGCACCACCAGGGACAGCGCCAGGTACTCCGAGGACTCTGGGAACGCCAGGCCGCCTTGCGGCAGGGCGGAGAGCCTCGCGCGACACTCCTCGGCGTAGCGGCTCAGGCGCCGCCTCGAAAGGAGGTCGAGCCACGATTCGAGGTTGAGGTCGATGGCATGCGGCTGGTGCCCGCGGGCGCGGCAGGCCGCCGCCAGGTACGGAATGCTGAGGTACGGTCCGGTCGGGTCCGCGGGAGGCGGGTAGACGAAGAGAATCGATGCCAAGGAGTGTGCTCCATCGCGAGCTGTGGGGATGGGAACCGAGGGACCCTGAGTGCGGAGTGGATAGACGATCCGCGGAACCCGGTCAAGACCGGCCCGTGCCACGCCGGGCGTCCAGAAGCTGGTGAACCGCGCGAATGGTGCTATAGATCGTGCCGGAGGACGGAGCCTGGTATTCTCATTCCGTCCCCAGGGCCGGGAGATGCCTTCACCTGCTGTCTGTTGTGCGAGATCGAGCCATGCCGCATTCGGTGCCCGAGGAAGCCGCCGGCCAGACCTCTCTCTTGAGGATCCTGGACGAGGACGGGTCGCTCTTGGATGGGGCGGCGCTCGAGATTCCGGACGAGCTGCTGCTGCGGATCTACCACGCCATGGTGCTGGTGCGCGCCGTCGACACGCGCATGCTGCTCCTGCAGCGGCAGGGGCGGATCGGTTTCTGGGGTCCGACCACCGGGCAGGAGGCGGCGGTCATCGGCTCGGTCGCGGCTCTCGAGGATCGGGACTGGATCGTGCCCGCGCTGCGGGAGTACGGCTGCGCCGTCTACCGCGGGCTCTCCCTGGAGGAGATCTTCGGACAGGTTCTCGGCAACTCGCTCGACCGCACCCACGGCCGGCAGATGCCGTGTCACTTCTCCTTCAAGGAGGGGAACTACTACTCGATGTCGAGCGTCATCGGCACCCAGACCCTGCATGCGGTCGGCGTGGCGATGGCGGCGAAGCTCAAGGGCGACGATGTGGTGGTGGCCGGCTACATGGGAGACGGCGCTACCTCCTCCACCGACTTCCACGCGGCCATGAACTTCGCGGCCGTGCGGCGCGCTCCGTGCGTCCTGATCTGTCAGAACAACCAGTGGGCCATCTCCACGAACATCGCCGGGCAGATGGCGACCGACACGGTCGTGATCAAGGCGCGCGCCTACGGCATGCGCAGCGTGCGGGTCGACGGCAACGACGCCCTGGCGGTCTTCGCCGCGACAAGGGAGGCGGCCGCGCGCGCCCGCGCAGGAGCAGGGCCGACCTTCCTGGAACTTCTCACCTACCGCGTGCTCGGCCACTCGTCCTCCGATGATCCGACCCGGTACCGCGACTCCGGCGAGGTCGAGGCGTGGGTCAAACGAGATCCCGTCGCCCGGCTGCGCCGCTTCCTCGAGGGGCGCGCGCTCTGGGACGCCGGGCAGGAAGTCGATCTCTCGGAGGAGATCGCCGCCAGGCTTTCTGCCGCGCTGCTCGCGGCCGAGGCGGCCCCGGGAGTCGCGCCTGAATCGCTGATCCTTGACGTCTACAGCGAAGTGCCGGCCCACCTGCGGGAGCAGTGGGCCGGAGCCACGAAGAATCACCAGCCGTAACAAGCGGCACCAGGAATCGAGGACATGATGGGACCCACAAGTCAGAAGTACGAGATTCCGCACGCCGACGACCAGGTCTGGCTCAACATGCTGGGCGGGTTCAAGCGGCAGCTACCGGACGTCGATCCACAGGAGACCGGGGAGTGGATCGAGTCCCTCGACTCACTCGTCCAGGCCCACGGACGGGAGCGGGCCGACTTCGTGCTGCGCAAGCTGCTGAAGCGGGCGCGCCAGCTCGAGATCGGGATGCCCGGCCTGGTGCGCTCCCGCTACATCAACACCATCTCGGCCGAGCAGGAGCCGTCCTTCCCGGGCGATGAGGCGATGGAGAAGCGGATCCGGCGGATCATCCGCTGGAACGCGGCCGTAATGGTCCTGCGCGGCAACCGGAAGAACGTCGGTCTCGGCGGCCATCTCGCGACCTACGCCTCGAGCGCCAGCCTCTACGAGGTCGGCTTCAACCATTTCTTCCGCGGCCGGGACGACGGCCAGCCGGGCGACCAGATCTTCTTCCAGGGACATGCCGCCCCGGGCATCTATTCGCGCGCCTTCCTGGAAGGGCGGCTGACCGAGGCGCAGCTCGATCACTTCCGGCGCGAGGTGGGAGGCAACGGCCTCTCCTCCTATCCGCACCCGCGGCTCATGCCGGACTTCTGGGAGTTTCCGACCGTGTCGATGGGGCTCGGACCGCTCAATGCCGTGTATCAGGCGCGGTTCAATCGCTACCTGCTGAACCGCGGCATCACCGACACCAGTCAGTGCCGGGTCTTCGCCTTCCTGGGCGACGGTGAATGCGACGAGCCGGAGGCGCTGGCGGCGGCGCGCCTGGCGGCCCGGGAGGAGCTCGACAACCTGACCTTCGTCGTGAACTGCAACCTGCAGCGGCTGGACGGACCGGTCCGCGGCAACGGCAAGATCATCCAGGAGCTCGAGTCGGCGTTCACCGGCGCCGGCTGGAACGTGCTCAAGGTGATCTGGGGCTCGGCCTGGGACCCGCTCCTCGCCAAGGATGTCGACGGCGCGCTGGTGGAGCGGATGAACTCCGCCGTGGACGGCGACTACCAGAAGTACGTCACCGAGTCGGGCGCGTACATTCGCGAGAGGTTCTTCGGCACGGACTCTCGCCTGCTGGCGATGGTCGAGGATCTCACCGACGAGCAGCTCCGGACTCTCCGGCGCGGCGGTCACGACTACCGCAAGCTGTACGCCGCCTACACGGCCGCGGTCAACCACCAGGGGCGGCCCACGGTCATCCTGGCGAAGACGGTGAAAGGGTGGACGCTCGGCCAGACGGCGGAGGCCTCCAACACCGCCCACAACGTCAAGGCGCTGAACCGGGTGGAGCTGATGAAGTTCCGCGACCGCATCAAGTTGCCGATCCCCGACAGCCAGCTCGACGACCCGCCGTTCTATCATCCGGGGAAGGACAGCGAGGAAGTCCAGTACCTCATGGAGCGCCGCCGCCGGCTCGGCGGGGCGGTGCCGCGGCGGATCGTCCAGTCGCAGCCGCTGCCGCTGCCGCCACGGGAGGTCTACCAGGAGTTCGACGCCGGCACGCCGGCGGAACAGGAAGTGTCGACCACCATGGCGTTCGGCCGCCTGCTGGCCAAGCTGCTCCGCGACCAGGAGATCGGCAAGCGGATCGTGCCGATCATTCCGGACGAGGGGCGCACTTTCGGCCTGGAAGCGCTCTTCTCGCAGGTCGGCATCTACGCCCCCCGCGGCCAGCTCTACGAGCCGGTCGACTCCAGGTTCGTGCTGCGGTACTCCGAGGAGGTGGACGGGCAGATCCTCGAGGAGGGGATCACCGAAGCGGGCTCCATGGGCTCCTTCACCGCCGCCGGCACGGCGTACGCGACGCACGGCGAACCGATGATCCCCTTCTACATCTTCTATTCCATGTTCGGCTTCCAGCGGATCATGGACTCGATCTGGGCCTTCTCCGACGCCCGCGGCCGCGGCTTCCTGCTGGGCGCCACCGCGGGACGGACCACCTTGAATGGCGAGGGGCTGCAGCACCAGGACGGGCACTCCCACGTCCTGGCCGCCGCGACGCCTTTCTGCCTCGCCTACGATCCCGCCTTCGCCTTCGAGGTGGCGGCGATCATCGAGGAGGGCCTGACGCGGATGTACGAAAAGGAAGAGGAGATCTTCTACTACATCACCCTCTACAACGAGAACTACTCCATGCCGGCCAAGCCAGACGGCGTGGATGAGGGGATCCTGAAGGGGATCTACCGGTTCCGCGAAGCGCCGGTCGAGTCCAAGCGGAAGGTGCGCCTGTTCGGCAGCGGCACGCTGCTCCGGGAAGCGCTGCGGGCGCAGGAGATCCTGGCCGAAAAGTACCAGGTCGCGGCGGACGTCTTCAGCGTCACCAGCTATTCGGAACTGGCGCACGATGGAGAGAAAGTGGAGCGCTGGAACCGCCTCCACCCCGGCAACGAGCACCGGACCCCGTATGTCCAGCAGGCGCTCGCCGGATCGGCAGGCCCGATCATCGCGGTCAGCGACTTCCTCAAGAGTCACGCAGCCTCGATCGCACGGTTCCTGCCGGACCGGTTCACGCCGCTCGGCACGGACGGCTTCGGCCGCAGCGACACGCGCGCCAGCCTGCGGAAGCACTTCGAGGTCAGCGCCGAGCACCTCGCGGTCGCGGCGCTCGCGGCGCTGGCCGAGGAGGGGAAGATCGATGCCGATCAGGCAGAGAAGGCGATGCGCGAGTTCGCGATCGATCCCGAAGCTCAGGCGCCGCGCGAGGCGTAGCGCGTCCTGTCCGAAAATGTAGCCGACGCGATTCCTGCGCTCCGGCGACACGTGCGTCCGCGAATCGGCGCGGCGATGTTGGCGGCGTCGCCTGGGAACTGGCGGCGCAGGCGGTGCCGATCAGAGAAGGATCAGCGCCTGGGCTGAGTGAGGACGTGGACCGGCGTCAGTCTGCGATCAGAAGTGAGCCGAGTTGAGGGTTTCAGGCGGCGCGGTGGTAGTACCGGAGAACACCGCCAAGTCGATCGTGGCGATGAACGGCTCCCGTACCACGACCAACTTCGTCGCCGGGCTCGATGATCGAGTTCCCGAGCGACTGGTGATTCCTCTCGCCGTGGTAGTGGGCAACGAACTCGGAGACGGCCCTTCTGAGCGAATCGACGCCGAAGAATATCATCCGGTTCAGTGCTTCGGACTTGATTGAAAGTACCCATCTCTCGGCTACGGAATTGCAGTCAGGTGCGAGGTGCGGAGTCCGTACGCACTTCACGCATTCGTCGCGGAGGATGGAACGGAACTCGTCTGTGAACTTGGTATCCGAATCGATGATCAAGTGCGTCGCGTCCCGGAGTACGTCGCCGTCGGGATCGGTCAGATTCCTCGCGGCCTGCTTCATGAAGTCGGAATCCGGCAAATCAGTGATGCCAACGATCTCGACCTTGCGCGTTGCGAGTCAGATCGCGAAGAGGACGTAGAAGGTCCGGAGCCCACGCAACGTCCAGACCTCGACGGTGAAGAAGTCAGCGGCGGCGAGACTGTCCCAATGCGACCTCAAGCACGTCTTCCACGACGTGGGTCGCTCCGGTGCGGGCGACAGCCCGTTGTCCTTCAGGATCTTCGCGACAGTCGTCCGCGCCACCTTGTGACCGAGGTTGGCGAGGGCTCCCTGGATTCTCTTGTAGCCCCACTTGTTCTCCCGGGCGATCATCAACACGAGTTCGCGGATGACCTTCATCACGGGCGGACGCCCTGGTCCCTTCCTCGGGTAGGTCCACTTTTGGGCGACCAACTTCCGATGCCACGAAAGGATGGTGTCGGGAGTGACGATGGTCGCGACCTTGTTCAGAAGCTTGCGACCGAGGGCCTTGCCCAGCCACGCCAGGCGGACTCGCTCTCTGTCGGTGAACCGGATGCGTCGCTTGTCGAACTTCCGCCGGAGGATCTTGTTCTCTTCGACGAGGTACTCGATCACCCGCTGCTGATGTCGGTTCACCCAGCCGGAGAACAGGGCGAGGAGGAAGACGAAGGCTGGATGGGGCGGTGTCGGCATGATCCAGCCCAGGGTAGAGGCCGTTGGCGCAACTCTCTAGAATCCAGGGCGTTCGAATTGTCGGACCCCACGCGGTTCGTCTACTTCGCCTCGGCGGCCTCCAACCTGGTCGCGAATGACGTGAACGGTGTCAACGACGTGTTCGTCTCCGACCTCCAGAGGGGCGACTTGAGCCGCATCTCGGTCTCATCGCAGGGAGTGCCTTCCGACGCGCACAGCATCCTGGGAAACATCAGCAAGAACGGCCGCTACGCGATCTTCTGGAGCTCCTCAGATCAGCTCGTGCCGGGCGACACGAATGGAACCTCGGACGCATTCCTCGTCGATCGCAGGAACGGCAGGGTCCGGCGCGTCTCGCTTTCCTTCAACGGCGGCCAGGCCAACGCGACGATCTGGGACCCGGTGCTGTCGGCCAACGGCAGGATCGCGGCCTTCGACAGCGCCGCCAGCAACCTGATCCGCCAGGATGCCAACGGCCTGAACGACGTGTTCATCCGGCGATTGAAGCGGTAGGGCGCGAGGCAGGGGATCATGACAGTTCGAACCCGGTTCGATCAGTCACGGGACGTTGATGATCTCGGTGTTCGAGCTGTCCCAGACGCCCGACGCGTTCCTGGTGATCACCTGCAGGCCAACCGTGAGGCCGGAGGCGAGGCTGACGGTCGCGGGGACGGTCAGGGGTTGCGTGGGGAGTCGCCCCATGAGCCAGATCGGGATGACCGGGACCACGTCGACCGGGCAGCCGCCGAGTGTTCCACCCAGTCCGGGCCCGACGGAGGTGCCGATGGCCACCGCCCACCAGTCTCCGGCGGACGCGCCGGAGACTTCGATCGAGACCGTGTCGCCGGAGCAGGTCGGCCCGGCGATCTGGAGCGCGAGACCGCCGCCACAGCCGCCGGGAAAGGTGTCGATGCCGTCGTGGCCGGCGAGTTCCAGCCAGAAGCCGAACCATGTTCCGCCTGCCCACCGGCCGCAGCCGTAAGGCGCGGAGGTGATGTCGCAGGCGTCCTCGTTCCCCGTGCCCCCATACGCCAGCAGCGGACCGGTCTGGCTGTCTCCCAGGTAACTGTAGCTGTAACCGAAAGGTCCTTCGTCCAGAAAGAAGCAGGCGCCCAGGGCCTCCAGATCGATCGAGACCACCCATCCCACGTACGCGCCCGTGGGACTCCCTGGCAGACCGGTCAGGCTGATGTCCAGAAGGGTCGGAGGCATCGGGTTGGGACACGAGTCGATGTAGTTGTCGTAGACCCGGTACCGAAACGCGGCCGCCGGCCCACCGACACCATAACCGAGGGAGAGATCTGTGACCACGTCATGATCCTGGCTTCCGGTGATGTCGCCCCAGTCAGTGGTTTCTAGCACCCAGAGAGGATCCAAAGCGAACATGAACCCGGTTGCCAGCGTGTTCGCGTAGATGATCCGTGGTGTCGACTTCGCCATGTTGCTCTGTCCGTACTGGACGTGTCGGATCGGGCCCTGGATGGGGACCGGGCTTGGCTGGCCTTCGGCCGAGGAAGCGGTACCGACTGCCGCCAACAAGAGAGCGCTCCATGTCATGAATCGCATGATGACCTCCATGTTCTTGTTCTTCATCACTGCAGCGGCATGCCCTCAAGGTCGTGCCGCATCAATACACCACCTTCGCCACGTAGATCACCGACCTGTCCGGGGCGGGGTGAACAGCGTCCATCATTTCCCCGTTCCAGGTCCCCGAGAAGGTGATCCAGACCGTGTTTCCTTCGCAGACGATTCCGGGGTACTCACCTGGCGTGGAGTAAATGGGAATGCCGTAGGTCGTCAATCCGCACTGCAACGCCGGTTCCTTCGGAATGGTGCCCAGCTCGATGTTGGTGAACGTCGCGCCACCGTCCAGACTCACCGCGTAGAATGCGTCGAACTTGATGCCGATGGCGGAGTCTCCATCTGGCTGGTAGTAGTTGCGGTCGTCGTAGGACACGATGTGGAGCCTCCCCTCGTTGTCGACCGCCGGCTTGGGGAGGAGCTGATCCTTGTCGTCTACCGGCAAGACCGTGACTGGATCGTCATTCACGCGAACGGGTGTTCCCAGACTCCAGTAGTCACCCGACTTCGTCAGCGTTGCGCAGAAGACGTCCAGGTCATCAGACCCTGGTGCCGCCGCATCGTGGTACACCAGATAGAGCCGGTTCGGATCGGTCGGGTCGGCGACCAGTTGGGGAATGCGCAGGACTCTGAAGGGTCCGGGAACGTCATCGGCCATGTCATCTGACCCATTGGTGTCGAGCGTGAGGATGCCGGAGGAATTCCTGAGGTGCTCGAACTCCCAGCCGCTGTTCGTCGATGACGAAGTCTCTTCCGTGCCCTGCATGATTCGGATGTCCCCGGAAGCGCCCGGCATGTATGCGAAGTAGATCGGCCCGGGAACCGTGGTGTCTCCGACGGTACTCTGCACCATGCGACCGTTGATCGGAGTTGAGGGGTCGAGCCGATCCGTGATCACATCGGGAGTGGACCAAGTGGCACCTCCGTCGCGGGAGGTGGTGAATCGGAGGTTGGCGCCTCCAGGGCCCTCGTGCCAGGTCACATGCAGATCGTTGTACGTTGTCTGCTGGCGCCCGGAAATGATCCAGCTCTTGTCGAGAATCCCGCCGCCGTCGGGATTACCGACCAAGACCGGATCCAGATCGAACGCGAGAGTCGCAGGGTTGAACGCCTTGACCTCGCAAACGCCGCCATTCCTGTAGCAGCACAGGAAGGTCTCCACCGGAGTGCCGCTGATCACGACGGTTCCGTAGTAGCAGACGGACGGATCATCGAACAACCCGCCCGTCACGGTCCCTTCGGTCCAGGTCGAGCCATCGAAGTAGGAGTAGCCGACGCCGTTCTGCAGCGGTTGATGTTCCGTCTGGATGAACGTGACCATCGCCGTTCCATTGTGCACGGCGATGTCGACCTCGCGCACGTTATGGTCCCGGTATTGATCGACCAGACCCACGGCCACGGGCCTGCGAGTCTGGATCGTGGGCGGAGATCCCCCGCCCTGCCGAGCCTCTACCCCCCCCCCCCCGACGGAGACGTACGCAGCCAGCGCGAAAGCCAAAATGCTCGGTGACGTTCTCATGATTCGTGCTCCCTTGATGGACGATCGAGTGTCGGAATGACGTACCCGGAGATCCAGATTATCTCTCGGGACGCGACCCCCATCAACCCGGGAGTGCGCCAGCCCCCAGGAATCCGCCGAACCCGCTCTCCGAGCAGGGGCCTCCAGCAGGACAGATACGCAGAACGGCACGGCACTTTCATTCACCTCAGGACAGATCAGTCTATTCCCCCAAGAGTCGACGACTCGCTCGAATGCAAACAGAAATCTCCCTCCAATCTCGAAAAACCTCAAAGATCTGCGTCTCCATGTTCCCGGCAGAGCTTCCGTGGGAATTCGTCCTTAGGGCGTCCTGTCCGAAAATGTAGCCGACGCGATTCCTGCGCTCCGGCGACACGTGCGTCCGCGAATCGGCGCGGCGATGTTGGCGGCGTCGCCTGGGAACTGGCGGCGCAGGCGGTGCCGATCAGAGAAG
>JAZDLC010000177.1:0-31321 GCA_043802345.1 Planctomycetota bacterium
GCGGCTCTCGCGGCAGGGCTGTTTCTCCTGCCGGAGCCAGACCCGCTCCGTCTGGCGGCGATGGAGGTGGGGAGTCTCCTGCTCGAGCCAGGCGGCGACGATCCGGAGCAACCGCTCTGGCGCGAGCTGGTCGCGGGCGCAGCGGTCGTGGAGGTGGGGGATCGAACGACTCTGCGGCTGGGCGAAGTGAGTTTTTCGAGTGCTTCGGGACCGGAAGAGGAGCCTGCCCTGATAGCAGAGGTGCGCCGTTCCCTCCGGCGCACGCTGCGCGCCGTCTTCGCCGCCGAGAAGCTGTCGTTCGAGATCGCGGGAGGGACGTCGCCCGTGGCAGGTGGAGCGTCCCTCCACGCGCGGCAGACAGACGGCGAACTCGAGTTGTCGGTTCTCCTTCCGGAGGGGAGAAGTGTGCATTCCAGGCGGGAGTGGAGCGCTCCCCGCACCAGTTCGCTCTTCCCTCCCCTGATCGCGATTCTGCTGGCGATCCTCCTGCGCCGCCCCGTTCCGGCCCTCTTCGCCGGCGTCTTCACCGGCGCCTACCTGGTGATCGCCTCCGCCGGGGGAACGGTCGGCGCAGGCGTGATCGGCGGGCTGCGCAACGTCTTCTCCGGGTATCTGTGGAACGAGATCGTGGATGGAGACCGCCAGCTGATCATCCTGTTCGTGGTCTTCATGTTGTCGATGGTCGGCGTCATGACGCGCTCCGGTGGCATCCGCGGTTTGATGGATGCCATTGCCAGGGTGGCGAGGGATGTGCGAAGGACCCAGATTGCCGCCTGGTTGATGGGCCTGGCGGTCTTCTTCGACGACTACGCCAACACGATCCTGGTCGGCTCGACCATGCGCCCACTGACTGACCGCTTCAAGATCGCCAGGGAGAAGCTGGCGTACATCGTCGATTCCACCGCGGCTCCGGTGGCCGGACTCTCGATCTTCAGCACCTGGATCGCCTTCGAGGTTTCCACGTTCAGCGCGCAGCTTCCGGATGTGGGCTTCGCGGTCGCGGACGGGTACAGGATCTTCATCGAGACCCTACCCTTCCGTTTCTACTGCATCTTCACCCTGATCTTCGTCGGCATGGTGGTCTTCAGTGGCCGGGACTTCGGCCCGATGCTCGCCGCGGAGCGACGGGCTCGCAAGGGGCGGGTGATTCGTCAAGGGGGAACGCCGATGATCGGAGTCTCAGCGACCGAGTTGGAGCCGGCTCCCTGCGTCACGCCGCGCCCGGGCCGCGCGGTTCTGCCGATTCTGACCTTCATCCTCGTCACCATGCTCTGGATGGCCTGGAAGGGCGGGGCCTTCAACCCTGACGCGAACCTGCTCTCGATCGAGGGTCTTGGGAGTGTCCTCGGGGAAGGCGATGTGTTTCGCGCTCTGATGGTCGGCTCGGCCGCCGGGTATGTTCTGGCCTGCCTGATGGCCCTGAAGGCGGGCCTTCGGAGCGACATCCTGAGCGCCTCCTTCAAGAGCCTGCGCGCCATGGGCATCGCCTTTCTCATCCTCTATCTGGCGTGGATGATCGGAGCGGTCTGCAGGGACGTCGGCACGGCGCCGTACCTGACCGCGCTCGTCGGGGACGCGCTCAACCCGTTGCTGCTGCCGGTCATTCTGTTCGCCCTTGCGGGCGTCGTGGCCTTCTCCACCGGATCGTCCTGGAGCACGATGACAATCCTCCTGCCGATCGTCGTCGGCCTGGCTTTCGGGCTGGGTGAGCAGGTCTCCATTGGCGGCCACGGCCTGATGGTGATCTCCATCGGCGCGGTGCTGGAAGGCGCGATCTTCGGCGATCACTGCTCGCCGATCTCCGACACCACCGTGATGTCCTCGATCGCGTCGGCGTCGGACCATATCGATCATGTCCGGACACAGTCTCCGTACGCCCTGCTGACCATGGTGATCGCCATGGTCGTCGGCTACCTGCCGTGCACCCTGCTGGGCTGGCATCCCGCGGTTTCCCTGGGCGCCGGGACGGCCGTCATGGCTCTCGTCCTGTTCAAGCTGGGCGCCCGGGTGGAGGCGTCGCCGGCACAAGGCCTGACATGATGCGTGTGGCAATGATGCACTCAGACGATAGCATGACGGGCTGACTTTCATCCGAACAGAGGCTCGCTGTGGGGGCGCGTGGCTGTGGACCAGCGCTCGTCGCCGCCCACAGAACGTGGGAGATGGCACGTGGCGAGGAAGTTATTGGCGCCTGTCTGCTGTATTCTGATCTTCTCTTTCCTCGCAGCGTGCACCCTGACCGACACCGAACGGCGGGACTGGTCCAAATACGACGGGCCGGGGGTGGAGTACTTCCGCATGCCGGAGGTCAACGATGTGGAGCGCATCGACGATCCCGGCGAGCCGCTGAACCGTGGCTTCGCCGTTTTCAACCACGGCCTGATGCTGGGCGTCTTCGATCCGCTCAGCAAGGTCTACCGGATCCTCATTCCCGGGCCCGCCCGTGACGCGCTCTCCCGCTTTGCCGAGAACCTCGCCTTTCCGAAGCGACTGGTGAACAACCTGTTCCAGGGCAAGCTTTCCGGGGCGGGCCGGGAGACGGGCCGCTTCATCGTCAACACGACGATCGGCTTGCTGGGGTTGTTCGATCCTGCCACACCGCTGGGAATCGAGCCGTCGGACCAGGGTTTCGGCGATACGTTCGCGCTCTGGGGCTGGGATGCAGGTTCGTTCTTCATGGCTCCCTTCTTTGGTCCGGGATCGGATCGGGACACGCCAGCCGACATTCTCGACCTGGCCTTCAATCCGGCCGCCTACCTTCCGGGCGCGACCACGCTGTTCAAGCTGAACGACGAAACCGACGGGATGAACGAGTACAAGCGGTTCGTGCGGACCAACTACGATCCGTACACGCTCACCCGCTTCCTGTTCGCATTGAACTGCCGCAGCCGGGCGCTGGAGGTGGAAGGGAAAGAGACGGAGTCGTCCGGGACGGAGACGTTGCGCGCCATGTTCCTGAAGTTCCAGGACGCGGACTTCCCTGGGGAGTGCGATGACGACGAGGTCACGATCCCTGCCACCGGCAAGGACCTGTCGTACACCTACATCATGCAGGACGATCCGGCGCCGATGATCTTCATCCTCCCGGGGCTGGGCGGACACCGGGATTCGAACATGAGCCTGGCGCTCATGGAGATGGCGTATCGCAACGGCTTCTCCGCCGCGGCCATCAGCAGCAGCATGAACTTCGAGTTCATGGAAAGCGCCTCCAGCGTGGTCCTGCCCGGCTTCGGGCCGGTGGATGCGCATGACTCTCATGTCGCCCTGGATCTGGTCTACAAGGACCTGATGGAGGAATACCCGGAGCAGATCACCGGCACGGCGCTGCTCGGCCTGTCGCTCGGGGCGTACCATGCCTTGGAAATTGCGGCGGCGGCGCGCGACCCCGCCAACAAGCTGATCGACTTCGACCGGTACGTGCCGGTCAATCCGCCCATCAGCCTGATGAGCGGCGTGCGGGAGCTCGACGGCTACTTCAACGCGCCGATGCAGTGGCCGAAGGAGGAGCGGGTCGCCCACCTGAACGAGACCATCATGAAGGCGCTCAAGCTGAGCGAGCGCGGTCTGGAGCCAACGGCGCCGATTCCCCTGACCGAACTCGATGCGCAGTTCCTGATCGGGCTGTCCTTCCGGCTGAGCCTGATGTTCGCCATCCACTGCAGCCAGAGCCGCGAGAATCTGGGGGTACTGCGGACCGACCTCTCCGGCCCCTCCCGGGCGCCCGCATACGAGGAGATCTTGGACTACTCATTCATGGAGTACTACTACGCGTTCATCCTCCCGTACTTCATCAAGCACCGCGACGACATCCGGAGTGAGGAGGACCTGCTCCGAATGTGTGACTTGCGGCACCTCGAGGGGAGGTTGCGAGGGATCGACAAGGTCCGGTTGTTCTCCAACAAGAACGACTTCCTGCTGTCTGGCGACGACATCGCCTGGCTGCAGGGGGTTTTTGGGCAGGAGCGAGTCAGACTCTTCGACTCAGGCGGTCATCTGGGCAATCTGTACGAGGTCAAGGTCCAAGACGAGATCATGGCTTCCATTTCCGATTTGTTGCCGGCCAAATAGCCTGACGGCCCGGCACTGCCGCGCTCAAGCGGCGGGGTAGGTTCCGACGATAGTCGCTCCAGGGGTCTGTTTGATGCGCGCAGGGCGCATGGAACAGGCCCGCTCCATGGAGTCTCCACATGAGTCGTTTCATCCCGCCACCTACACCCGCCCCGGCCCGGGTCGCGACCGTGCTCGCCCTCACGGGGTTCCTCTGCGCGTCCCTCGCGTTCGGCGACGAGCGGCCCGTGCTCAACGTCGTCAACTGGTCCTGGTACATCGAGATGGACGACGATCTGGGGGAGGATCTTCCGGCCATCGAACGCTCTCCGGTGCTGCGCCAGTTCATGGCAGAACAGGATTGCGTGGTGAACTACGTCGAGCTGGACGACGAGGGAGCCATGCGCGATTACATCCTGGCCAACCCATCGGGAGTGGACGTCATCAATCTCTCCGTGGGGATCATCTCCGACCTGGCCGGGCGCGGCGTGCTGGCGAAGGTCGATGAGTCGCGGATCCCTCTCAGGGAGGGCATCCGGCAGGATGTTCGCGCGGCCATTCCGCCAGACGCCTGGGAGTACACCACACCCTATTTCATCGGGTACACCGGAATCCTGTACCGCAAGGACCTGCTCGCTGGCGGGCTGCGCTCCTGGCAGCAGTTCCTGAAGCCGGCCGAGGGCCAGACGGTCGGCCTGCTGAACGCAGCCGACTCGGTGTTCGGAATCGCGAGCCTGACCCTGGGGTATCCGATGGACACGGTGGACAGGGCCGAGATCCGGGCGGCGGGCAAGGTCGTGATGGGGCTGCGAACGAGCGGGCGGCTCGGGTATCTAGGGGACGACCTGGACGCGATCGCAAAGAAGCTGAATTCGGGCGAGCTGACCATGGCGCTGATGTACTCGGGGGACGGCCTGGGGTACGTGGACGAGGACGAGACCGGTCGCCTGGATTTCGTCGTCCCCGACGAAGGGACCGACTTCTACATCGACTCCTGGGCCATCTCCGCGAGGAGCCAGAACACCAACCTGGCTCATGCGTTCATCGACTTTACCCTGCGTACCGAGATCCAGGTGCGCCAGGCGATCTACCTGCTGGCGCAGGTGGTGACGGAACCGAGCCTGGAGGATCTCAGGCTTCACCACCAAGAGCATCCCCATCTGCGCTACATGGCCATGGACGCGGAGCTGCGCCGGAGAACCTCCCTCATCCACCGGGAGAACGGCCAGGCACTGACCGAGATGTGGAACCGGATCATGAACCCCTGAGGATGGGTCGGCCCGAGTCGTGAAACTCAGAAACCGCGTGCTGCTCCTGTTCCTTCCGCCCGTCCTGCTTCTGGGCGGCGCGGCGACGGTCCTGCAGTGGAGGGCGCAGGCGAACACAAGAGAGCGCTCCGACCGCATTCTGTCCGTGTTGAGCCAGGGACAGACCAGCGTCTTCTTGGAGACCGCTGCTCTTCAGGAGACGCTCTCGGAGGAAATCCAATCTCACCGGGAAGATCTGGTCCGGGACCTTGCTCTGAAGATCGATGGCCGCGCCGGTTCCCTGGCGCGGATAGGCGAGCTGGTCAGCCGGGCCGCCGCGACGAAGGCGTACCTCCTGGCGGGAACGGCGGAACGGCCATTGCTGCTGCCCCATCTCGAGGACCTGATGCGCAACATCCGGATTACGATGGGTTTGTCGGAGGTGGCCATCGTCACCCTCTCCGGCCGGGAATTGGTGACCAGCCTGGGCAATACCCTGCCCCCTGGGGGCGACCCGGTCCTTGACGTGATTCCGCTTGAGAATCACGCAAACAATGAATCAGCCTGCCGCTGGCACCGGAGGTTCCTGGATTGGCCGGGGGGAGGACCTTCGTTCCAGGTTGGGCCGAACCCGGACGACCCCGCCGGGAAGATGACGTTGTTCATCGCCCTGCCAATCCGCGCGCGCTCTGACCGGCTCTCCAAGACGAACCGGGACGTGGACGCCATTTTGAAGATCTGCTCCCCTCTGACGGGAATAGTGGAACCGGAGGCGATGACGTCCGAGGACCGAAAGCTGGTCGTCCTCGGAGCAAACGACAGGTTCATCCCGCTTGAAGAGAATCCGGAGCTTGATTTTCTGCCGGTTGGGGGGGACGTCTCCGGGAGGTTCGAGTTGGCGTGCCTGGGAGGGGCCCTGTCGATCCAGGTCGACCTTGCCTCGGCCCAGATCGATCGGGCGGGCCAGATCGCAGCCAGCATCCAGGACGCCGTGAGTTCGGGGGTCAACACGGCGGAGGCGGCGGCCTCGGAGATTGTCGAGGCACAGGCGAAAGACGGGCGCAGGATTGCGCTCCTGGCCATTCTTCTGTCGCTGGTGGCAGGAGGGATGATCCTCTGGATCTCCGGCCGCGTGGGTGGGGCCCTGTCGCGGCTGACGCGCGTAGCCCGCAGGATCGCCGTCGGAGAGCTGGAGGTGGAGGTCAAGAGCAACTCGAAGGATGAGATTGGGGAGTTGGGCAGGGCGTTCGAGTCGATGCGAGAGCAGCTCAGGGCGAGGCTCCAGGATCTTTCGCGGTCCAACGATGACCTGCGCAAGGCCATGGGGGTGAAGTCGGAATTCCTGGCCAACATGAGCCACGAAATCCGCACCCCGATGAACGGCGTGATAGGGATGATCCAACTCGTCTTGGAAACAGATCTTACATCTGAACAGAGAGAGTACGCCGAGACGATCCAGGCGTCCGGCCGGTCGCTCCTCAATCTCATCAACAACATCCTCGACTTCTCCAAGGCGGAGGCCGGCAAGCTGCGTCTGGAAGCGGTGGAGTTCAACCTGGAGAGACTGCTCGAGGAGACCTCGGACCTGCTCTCCATTCGTGCCCACGAGAAGGGTCTGGAGTATGTCCTTCGCCTGAGCCAGGAGGCTCCGAAGAGGCTTCTGGGAGATCCGACACGCCTGCGTCAGATTCTGAGCAATCTGATCGGAAACGCGATCAAGTTCACCAACCAGGGAGAGGTCTGCGTCAGTGCGCGACTCCTCTCCGAGGATCGCTCTGGTCTGCTCTTCCGATTCGAGGTCGTGGATACGGGCATTGGCGTCGCGGAGCAGGACCGGGGAGTGGTGTTCCAGTCGTTTACTCAGGCCGACGCATCCACGACCCGCAGGTACGGGGGCACCGGTCTGGGGCTGGCGATCAGCGCTCAGCTCGCGGCGCTGATGGGCGGAGAAATCGGGGTGGAGGGGATGCCGCGGGAAGGGTCGACCTTCTGGTTCACGGCGCGCCTCCAGCGGGGGAAGAAGGCAGGGCGGCCCGTTGAACACCTGCCGCCGCCCCTGGCGCGGGTGCTACTGGTCGAACCGAACAGAACCGCCCGGTCCGCCCTGGTGGAGTTGATGTCGATGTGGAACCTGCGCCTGGACGCGGCCTCCTCACCCGGGGAAGCCCTGGAACTGGCGTCGGCCGCCGTGATTCGCGGCGAGCCCTTCGAACTGGTTCTGCTCAGCATGAACGCTCGCGCTTACGTGTGGCGCGTCCTCTGGATGGATCTGCGGGAGGCCATGGGCTCCGATCTACCCCTGATTCTGATGCACCCGCTCGGGAGGCGAGTCGAGGCAAGCATTTCGAATCCGGACAGGCCCCTCGTCCACGCCCTGTCAAAGCCGGTCAAGCGGCACGATCTCGCCCGCAGGCTGGTGGAGGCCCTCGGCCTTTGCGTTTCGAAGGAACACGCGGGAGCCAGCCAGCATCAAGCGCTCGAGGGACTCAGCGGGGAATCCCCGGTGCGGCGAATCCTGGTCGTGGAGGATGACCGGGTCAACCAGAAGGTGGCCGCGGCGATGATCCGCAACCTCGGCCATCAGGTGTCGCTGGCCAGCAACGGCGCCGAAGCGGTCCAGCAACTGGAGAGAACCTCGTTCGACCTGGTGCTCATGGACTGCCAGATGCCGGTGCTGGATGGATACGAAGCCACCGCGAAGATCCGGAAGGGGGAGGGATCGGTCCGCAATCCCTGTGTTCCGATCATCGCCTTGACCGCCCACGCCCTGGCGGGCGACCGGGAGAAGTGTCTGGGCGCCGGGATGGACGACTACTTGTCGAAGCCGATCGCCGCGGAGCTGCTGGCGGCGGCCATTGAGCGCTGGGCGACCACGGGGTCGGTATCGGGCTAGCGCAGCGGCGAGACCTCGAGCGTGCCACGTTCGCCGAAGAAGGCCGGCAGGAGCTTCTCCAGGGTCCCCTGGCCCACCTCCTTTGAGTCCGCGCCCTCGTGGAGATACCCCTTGCCGAGGCGGGTGATGAACCCGATTCGCTCGAACCGGCTGTTCTCGACCAGCAGCGTGCCTTCGCGGCCGTCTGCGTCGATGTCGGAGCCTTCCGGAAGGGGATCGAACCGGACCATATAGCCGACCGTGACGCCGTCGCGAGTCACCTTCAGGTAGGTGGTAAAAGGCTCCCGTAAAGGCGGCGAGTCGGGGATGACCACGCCGTCGATGGCAGCCGGTTCGGGGGTCGTGACCGGAGAGGGATCCCCGTACTGAAAAGAGCTGCAAGCGGTCAGTGCCGCCACCGCGGCCAGGGAAATGAGCCGGCTCGACATGATCCGAACCTCCGGTAGCCTGAGAAGGGCGCTAGTCTAGCAGGCGTTTCAAGACGTGTGCAACGCCCAGCCGGGCCCTGGCCGCCCCTGGGAGCCAAGTCGTGTAGAGGCCGACCATGGCGGAACAAGACCCGTCCACAGATCGGGAGAGTCGTCTGGAGCCGCGCATTGCGGAGCTGCGGGACGAAGTGCGGGGGCTCGGGGAGGAGATCCGACTGTTGCGCAAGGATCTCAGGGCGGCGGGCAACGTCCATCCGGCCCTGCTGTTTCTCTCGGTGGCGACTCTCGGCTTCGTGCTGGCGCTCTGCCTGAACTCCGGCTTCCACTGGCTGGTCTCCCTCGGACTCTCGCTGGCGGCGAGCCTGCTGGTGTTTTTTCTTTTCCGCAGAAAACAGAAGCCGGCTTCCTAGGGATGTAACGCGCCTGTTTGTTTTGCTAACGTCTTCGCGTCCATTCCCGGAAGGCGATTCGGCGCGGAGACTTGGCCGGGGCAAGGACACGGTCGGCCGGCAGCTCGATGAGAGAATGCCCGTGAGAATCCCCCTGGCTCTCCTGCTTTTCCTGGTGGGCGTTTGGCTGCTCTGGTCCGGCTACTTCGTGCCGCTGATCATCTCATTTGGCGTGGGCTCCGCGCTGCTGGTGGTCTGGCTGTGCGGGAGGCTGAAGATCTCCGACCAGGAGGGCGCGCCGCTCCATCTGCTGCCCCGGCTGGTGCTTTACATCCCCTGGTTGCTGCTGGAGATCGTCAAGGCGAACCTCGACGTGACGAAGAGGATTCTCCACCCGAAGCTGCCGATCTCACCGACCTTGTTCGAGGCCCCCTCGACCCAGAAGACCGATCTCGGCCGGGTGGTCTTCGCCAACTCGATCACTCTCACGCCGGGAACGGTCTCGTACGGAGTTGAAGAGGGGAGGATCCTGGTTCATGCCATCGCGGAGGAGGTCAAGCAGGGTCTGCTCGACGGCGGGATGGACCGGCGGGTCACGGAAGTGGAGCGCGGCGAGTGATGTTCGTCGTCTCCATGATCGCGATCCTGACGACCATGGCGCTGGCCTTGGCCCGCGCCCTGCGGGGCCCGGACGTGTTCAACATCATTCTCGGCGTCAACATGTTCGGCACGGCCACGGTGCTGTTCATCGCCGTGATCGGCTTCCTCACCGGCCGTCCGGAGTTTCTCGATCTGGCGCTCGTTTACGCCTTGATCAACTTCATCGGGATCATCGCCGTGCTGCGCTTCTCCAAGTTCGGCGGGCTGGGAGAGTCCGCCGAAGAGCAGGGGGCCGAGACCTGATGGACCTGTTGCTCGACGGTCTGAGTTGGGTCTGCCTGGTGACGGGGTCGTGCTTCTGCATCATCGGAGGCATCGGCCTCTTGCGGCTGCCCGACTTCTACACGCGCATTCACGCGGGCGGCATCACCGACACCATGGGGGCCGGGCTGGTGATTCTGGGTCTGGCCCTTCAGGCCGGCCTCACGCTGATCTGCGTGAAGCTCCTGTTGATCCTGGGCTTTCTCTGGTTGGCGAGCGCCACCACGGCCCACGCGATGACCAAGGCGGCGCTGGCCTCCGGACTGAAGCCGCTCTTGCACGGCGCGGATCAGGAGGAACTGAAGGAGAGCGGGCCATCGAAGCTCTGATCAACGTAGTCCTTCTGGCGTTGCTGTTCGCGACGGCGTTCGGCGTGATCCGGCTGAAGAGCCTGTTCGCGGCGGTCATGCTGTTCGGGATCTACTCGTTGCTCTCGGCGGCCATCTTCACCTCGCTCGACGCGGTGGACGTGGCGTTTACCGAGGCGTCGGTGGGCGCGGGCATCTCGACCGTGCTGATGCTCGGGACGCTCTCTCTCACCGGGCGCTCCGAGAAGGCGAAAGATGGGGCCGGCCGGAAGCTGCTGGCCCTCGCGGTGGTGATGCTCACCGGAGCCGTTCTCTTTCATGCCACCTTCGACATGCCGCACTTCGGCGACCCCGGGGCGCCCATCCACCGGCACCCGATCATCCATGAGTACATGAACGAGTCGTATGCCAAGTTCCACATCCCGAATGTGGTGACCTCGGTGCTGGCCAGCTACCGAGGGTACGACACCTTCGGTGAGACGACGGTCATCTTCACCGCGGGCGTCGCGGTCCTGATGCTGCTCGCTCACCGGCCCGGAACCCGCCAGAAGGACGTGCGGTGATGCAGCAGCAAACCGTTCTGCGGGTTGGCGCCAAGATCCTGATTCCGTACATCCTGCTGTTCGCACTCTATGTTCAGTTCCACGGCGACTTCGGCCCGGGCGGCGGCTTCCAGGCGGGCGTGATCTTCGCCGCGGGCATCATCCTGTACGCGCTGATCTTCGGTCTGCGGGCCGCTCAGGCCGTTTTTCCGCCCTACCTGATCCGGATCCTGACCGCGCTCGGCGTGCTGATCTACGGCGGCGTGGGAGTGCTCTGCATGCTGAAAGGGGGGACCTTCCTCGACTACTCGGTGCTTTTGCACGACCCGGTCCACGGCCAGGAACAGGGCATCATGTTCGTCGAGCTGGGCGTGGGGATCACCGTGACCGCCGTGATGGTTTCGCTGTTCTACTCCTTCGCCGGAAGGAAGGCCCTGTGAGCGAGGTACTCGGGCTCTACAACTACTGGATCGTCATCGGACTGATGATGGCGGGTCTTTATGTGGTCATCTCCCGGGGGAACCTGGTGAAGAAGGTCATCGGCCTGAACCTGTTCCAGACGTCGGTCATCCTGTTCTACGTCAGCATGGGCAAGGTACGGGGCGGCACCGCGCCGATTCTGGCTGATGGGATCGAGGTCTATTCCAACCCGGTGCCGCACGTGCTGATGCTGACCGCCATCGTGGTGGGAGTGGCGACCACCGCCGTCGCGCTGGCGCTGGTGGTGCGCATCAAGGAAGCGTACGACTCCATCGAGGAGGACGAGATCCTCGCGCAGGATCCGCCATCGTGATCGAACAGAACCTTTCAGTCCTACCGATCGTGATCCCGATCATGTGCGCTCCGCTGGCGGTGTTGCTCCACCGTCCGAAGTTTGTCTGGCCGTTGGCGCTGGCGGCTGCCTGGTCCACCTTCGGCGTCTGCTGCCTGATCCTGTCCAGGGTGCTCGCCGACGGAGTGATCACCTACTCCCTCGGGAACTGGGAGCCTCCGATCGGCATTGAATTCCGCATCGACATCCTGAATGCCTATCTCCTGCCGCTGGTTTCCGGGATCGGCGCGGTGGTGATGACGTACGCTCCCAGGAGCCTGGCCGCGGAGGTGCCGGAGAGCCGTCACGGCTCCCTCTACGCCACCTATCTGTTGTGCCTCACGGGCCTCCTCGGAATGACCATCACCGGCGACGCGTTCAACGTGTTCGTCTTCCTCGAGATCTCCTCGCTCTCGATGTACGCCATGGTCAGCATGGGCCCGGACCGGCGGGCGCTGATGGCCGCGTTCCGCTACCTGGTGATGGGCACGCTGGGAGGGATGTTCTATCTGATCGGCGTCGGCCTGCTGTACATGATGACCGGCACGCTCAACATGGCGGATCTGGCCGCGCGCCTGCCGGCGGTGGGGGAGAACCGGACGGTGCTGGCGGGGTTTGCCTTCCTGAGCGTCGGCCTGGGGCTGAAGATCGCGCTCTTCCCGCTCCATCTCTGGTTGCCGAACGCCTACGCCTACGCCCCCTCGGCTGTGACCTCGTTCCTGGCCGCCACGGCGACCAAGGTCTCGGTCTACATGGTGCTGCGGTTCCTGTTCACGATCATCGGCATCTCGGTGCTGTACGATCGCTTCCTGCTGGGCGACATCCTGCAGGCGTTGGGGTTGATCGGCATCTTCGTGGCTTCCACGGTGGCCATCTTCCAGACGAACGTGAAGCGGATGCTGGCCTACTCCAGCATTGCGCAGATCGGCTACATTGTGCTGGGCATCAGCTTTGGTAGCGCCACTGGTCTCACCGGTTCCCTGGTGCATGTGTTCAATCACGCCCTGATGAAAGGCGGGTTGTTCATGGTCCTGGGGTGCATCGCCTTCAGGACCGGCACTGTCGATCTGGATGATCTCAAGGGCATGGGCCGGCGGATGCCGTGGACGATGATGGCCTTCGTTCTCGGCGGACTGGGCATGATCGGCGTCCCGCTGACGGTCGGATTCGTGAGCAAGTGGTACCTGGTGCTGGCGGCGCTCGAGGACGGCAGCGCCTGGATCGCGGTCCTGCTGCTCCTCAGCTCCCTGCTGGCGGTGATCTACATCTGGCGCGTGGTGGAGGTGGCCTACTTCCAGCAGCCGCCAGAAGGCGAGTCCGGGCGGTGTGAGGCGCCCCTCGGTCTCCTGATCCCGACATGGGTGATGATCGGCGCCACGCTGTTCTTCGGCATCTATACCGACCTGACGGTGGGGGTCGCCCGGCGCGCGGCGGAGTACCTGCTGGGAGGTTCCTCGTGAACCTGCTCCTGACGGCGCTGCTGGTGCCGGCCGCGGGGGCCGCCCTGATCGGTCTCCTCGGCCGCTGGCCAAACCTGCGCGAGGCGGTCACCCTGCTCACCTCCCTGATTCTGTTCGGGGTGGTGCTGTCGATCTACGGCGATTTCATGGATGCCGGCCGGCCCGCGTGCGTGCTGGCGGGCGTGTTGCCCCAGGTGAAGGGCGGACCCGCGCTGGAGCTGGCCCTCTCCGTGGAACCGCTGGGGATGCTGTTCGCCCTGGTCGCTTCTTGCCTCTGGATCGTGACCTCGTTCTACGCCATCGGCTACATGCGGGCCCATCACGAGCAGGACCAGACCCGGTTCTTCGCCTGCTTCGCCATCGCCATCTCCGCCACGATGGGGATCGCCTTCGCGAGGAACTTCTTCACCCTGTTTCTCTTCTACGAGGCGCTGACCTTCTCCACCTACCCGTTGGTGACCCACGCCCGGACCGACGCCGCCAGGAAGTCCGGCAGGGTCTACCTCGGGATCCTGGTCGGCACGTCGGTGGCATTCCTGCTGCTCGCCATGCTCTGGACCTGGTTCCTGACCGGCACGCTCGAGTTCACGCCGGGCGGAATCCTGGCGGGGAAGGTCGAGGGCTGGTTCGTTCCGGTGTTGCTGGCTCTCTTCATGTTCGGGACCGGCAAGGCCGCGCTGATGCCGTTTCACCGCTGGCTTCCGGCCGCCATGGTGGCCCCCACCCCGGTGAGCGCCCTGTTGCATGCCGTGGCGGTGGTGAAGGCCGGCGTCTTCACGGTGATGAAGGTGTCGATCTACATCTTCGGGGTGGACTTCCTCGCCGAGACCGGCGCCAGCGAGTGGCTGATGTGGGCAGCCGCCACCACGATCCTGCTGGCTTCCCTGGTCGCGATGACGAAGGACAACCTGAAGGCCCGGCTGGCCTACTCGACCATCAGTCAGCTCTCTTACATCGTGCTGGGAGCGGCGCTGGCCAATGATCTGGGGATCATCGGTGGCGGCATGCACATCGCCATGCACGCGGTCGGCAAGATCACTCTCTTCTTCTGCGCGGGCGCAATCATGGTGGCCCTGCACAAGACCGAGATCAGCACCATGGCCGGCATCGGCCGCAGAATGCCGGTCACCATGACGGCCTTCTTCATCGCTTCCGTGAGCATCATCGGCCTGCCTCCGTGCGGGGGCGCCTGGAGCAAGTGGTACCTGGCGCTGGGCGCCCTGGACGGTTCGCGGTACGTGCTGCTTTCGGTGCTGCTGATCAGCTCGCTGTTGAATGTCGCCTACCTGCTGCCGATTCCGATTCGGGCCTTCTTCTCGAAGCCGGCCGGAGGGGACGAGGGAGAGCAGGGCCTCAAGGAAGCGCCCCTCTTCTGCGTGGTGCCGCTGTCCGTGACGGCTCTGGGCTGTCTGGTTCTGTTCGTGTTCCCCGGACCGCTGTTCGAGCTGGTGCGGATGCTGGTTCCCTCCTGAGGTCGATGCGATGACCGATCATCCGACAGGCTGGTTCGACAAGCCGCGCAACGTGACCCTCTTCCTGCGCGTGGTCTACGTGATCTGCGGCCTCGCCCTGCTCCTGGAGTTGCTCATCCACAAGCACGGCGTTCCTCGCTTCGAAGGCTGGTTCAGCTTCTATCCGGTGTACGGATTCGTCGGCATCGTCGTGCTGGTGTTGCTGGCGATCCTCCTGCGGAAGCTGGTCATGCGGCCGGAAGACTACTATGACGCTTGAGAGCATCCACCCGGCCTGCTTCTTCTTCGCGGGGGCGATCGGACTCGCCCTGGCGCCTTCCCGCCTGCGGGGGTGGATCGGTCTGGCGGCGCCCCTGATCAGCCTGCTCTGCCTGCTCTCGTTCGATGAGGGGGTCTTCTTCCGCTTCGAGCTGTTCGACTACACGCTGACCGGCATGCGGGTCGACCGGCTGAGCCTGCTGTTCGGCTACCTGTTCCACATCGCGGCGTTCATCGGTGTGGTCTACTCGCTGCACGTCAAGGACAGGGTCCAGCAGGTCTCGGCCCTGCTGTATGCCGGCAGTGCCCTGATCGCGGTCTTCGCGGGAGACCTGATCACCCTGTTCGTGGCCTGGGAGCTGCTCGCGATCACGTCGGCCTTCCTGATCTTCGCCCGGCGCACCGACGCCGCGATCCGATCCGGGATGCGCTACCTGATCTGGAATGTCCTCTCGGGCGTGATCCTGCTGGCGGGAGTGCTGATCTACTCCCACGAGACCGGCTCGATCGAGTTCGGCCGCATGAGCCTTGGTGGCGTGGGGACCTGGGCGATCTTCATCGCCTTCGGCATCAAGTGCGGCTTCCCGCTGTTCCACACCTGGCTGACCGACGCCTACCCGGCGGCCACGCCCACGGGCACGGTCTTCCTGAGCGCGTTCACGACCAAGACCGCGGTGTACGCCCTGGCCCGGGGCTTCCCGGGGACCGAGGAGTTGATCTACATCGGCGCGGTGATGACCGCCTTCCCGATCTTCTACGCCGTGATCGAGAATGATCTGCGGCGGGTGCTCTCCTATTCGATGATCAACCAGATCGGGTTCATGGTGGTGGGAATCGGCATCGGCACGGAGCTGGCCCTGAACGGCGCGGTCTCCCATGCCTTCAACGATGTGATCTTCAAGGGGCTGCTGTTCATGTCGATGGGCGCGGTTCTGCACGTCACCGGGAAGGTCAAGGGATCGGAGCTCGGCGGGCTCTACAAGACGATGCCGAAGACGACGATCCTGTGTCTGGTGGGTGCGGCCTCGATCTCGGCGGTCCCGCTGTTTTCCGGTTTCGTGAGCAAATCGATGGTGATGGCAGCCGCGCTGGAGCAGGGTCACGACTGGCTCTGGCTGGTCCTGCTGTTCGCCTCGGCGGGCGTGCTGGAACATGCCGGCATCAAGATCCCGTACTTTGCCTTCTTCGCCCATGACTCCGGCATCCGGGCCAAGGAGCCTCCCCGGAACATGTTGATCGCCATGACGATCGCGGCCCTGCTGTGCATCTTCATCGGTTCGTTCCCCGGGGTTCTCTACTCCTTGCTCCCATACCCGGTGGACTACATTCCGTACACGTTGACCCACTGCGTAACGCAGATCCAGTTGCTCTGCTTCGCGGGGCTCGGGGTGGTGGTTCTGATCCGCACCGGGATCTACCCGCCGGAAATGCGCTCGGTCAACCTGGACTTCGAGTGGGTCTATCGCCGCCTGGGGTACCGCACCGCGCGCTTCGTGGGGGGGGGCGGGGTGATGCTGTATCAGGCTGCCCTGATCCTGCCGAGAGCTCTCCTGGACGGCGGCATCTCGCTGGTCCGCAGGCACCTGGGGCCGGCGGGC
Source organism: Planctomycetota bacterium (assembly GCA_043802345.1). Lineage (GTDB taxonomy): Bacteria > Planctomycetota > B15-G4 > B15-G4 > JADJEK01 > JAZDLC01. The sequence continues at coordinate 16,375 of JAZDLC010000177.1, forward strand.
CTCTTTGCCAGAACCCTTCCGATCGGGGTGAGCGCCCTGTTCGCAGCCCTGATGCTGGCACTCTTCCTGCTGGTCTACATCCTCTGACCCGGACGGTCTCCGAGGTGCGTCTCAACTTGGTCCGGTCCCGGGTCGATAATCCTCGTTGGTGCCGTGGAGACGACTCAGACGGACCAGCAGAACCACCCGGGCGAACCACCCGGGCGCCCGAGGAAAGACACCACTTGGAAGCTCCGATCCGCGACGACCCTGGCGCAGTGCCCGACGTGACCTTCCCGGAGCCGGTCGGCGGCTACGGCCACCTGGACCTGGGAATCCCGGCCTCCCGGGTGGAGTCGGAGCAGTTGGCGGAGATGAAGAGGCGCATCGAAACCGGCGACTTCGACCTGCCGCACATGCCGTCCACGAGCATCACGATCCTGAAGCTCTCCAGCGATCCCACCGTCGACGTCGAGGACATCGCCCGGGTCCTGGAGACCGATCCGGTGCTCTCCGCCGAGATACTCAGGACCGCCAATTCGGTCATGTTTGGAGGCGCCAGGGCCGCGGACACCCTGCAGCAGGCCGTGATCCGGCTCGGGCTGCGGCAGGTCCGGGCGCTGGTTCTCGCGCTCTCCATGAAGAGCGTGATCTTCCGGTCGAGGACGCTGATGCCGGTGGCCCGGGAGGTCTGGCGCCAGTCCTTCTCCATGGGCGTCATCGCGCGACAACTGTCCGGGCCGCTGGGATTCGAGCCGGACCGGGGGTTCTTGATCGGCCAGCTCCATGACATCGGGAAGATCCCACTGCTGGAGATCCTCCGGGAGGTGGTCAAAGGAGATCCTGTCGCGGAGCGGGGATTGATCGGCCGGGCGTTCGGGGAGCTTCATGAACTCGCGGGGGCGTCCATGGCGGCGAGTTGGAACCTCCCAAACGAGATCTGCTCGGTGGCGGGGAGCCACCATCGGTTCCGGGAGAACCTGGAACATCCCAAGGCCGCGGCCCTCGCCAACCTGGTGCACCAGATCGACCTGCAACTCTCCGTGGGTGACGAGTCGGAATTCTGGGATCTGCGTCTGGGTGATGAGTGGAAGTGCCTGGGGGTCTCGTTCGAGGAGCGTCGCACGCTGCTCACGGGGTGCGTGGGGGCGTTCGTCCGGGAATAGGGGGCCCGCGCCGGGGCGGATTCCCCGTTGGGCGGAATTCGTTCTTCATTGGGGCTGTTTCAAATCCGAAGAACCTTGTCGGCAACCGTTCTCCCGCTGAATCTCCACCCATCGATCTGACACCCAGGAGCGCGACCAGCATGACCCGCGAATGCCGTGTGCAAAGCAGGGCGGTTTCCACCGCCGAGCCCGCCGATCCGATTCTTCCGAATGGGGAGAAGACGGAAAAAAGGCGCCTCAAGGTCCTGATTGTCGAGGACGAGGCGGACCTGGGGCTGGTGCTCTCCATTCGGTTGCGGAACGCCGGCTATGACGTTGCGGTCGCCAACAACGGGGAGGAGGGGGTGGAACTGGCCGTGCGGGACGAGCCGGACGCGATCGTCCTGGACCTGGGCCTTCCCGACCTGGACGGAGCCGGAGTCATCCGCGTCCTGCGCACGGTCAAGATGACGAGGGATACTCCGATCATCATTCTCACGGGCCGGGAGACCGAGGATGTGGCGCAATTGGTCGAGGGGTGGGACGTGGTGCGGCGGATCATTCGGAAGCCGATCTCGGGCAAGACCCTTGCTCGCGTCCTCGACAGCGTGCTGGGACGGGACGAGGCGCCGTGACTTACAGGGGGGGCGCATGAGGCCGGGAAGGGAAGAAGAGCGGCGAATGACGCGGCCATGACGGGCGAGCGAACAGGAGTTCTGGAGACGGCGATCGTCATCGACGACTGCCCGGAGGACGCGGAGATCCTGAGGCGCTATCTGCGGAAGGCCCTGGGGACTGACGTCAACGTCAAGCATTTCTCCGACTGAGGCTCCGGTCTGGCCGCCCTGGCAAGGGACCCGTCCGCGGTGCTTTTCTTGGACCTGGAGGTGGGCCTCGAGGATGGCGCCAGCGTGCTGAAGAGCCTGCGGGCCGCGGGTGACCGGCGTGTCATCCTCGTCGTCAGCGGGGAAGAGGGAAGGGCCGAGGAAGTCCTCGCGGCGGGGGCGGACCGGTTCCTCTCCAAGCAGCGGCTCACGCCGGCCCTTCTGGAAGCGACCCTGGGAGAGTTACTGGCCTGAGGAGCATGTTCCCGTGAGGGGATTTCTCTCGCCAAGCCGCCAAGATCGCCAAGGAGTTTCTTCTCATCCGATTCTCTGCGCCCTCTGCCCCTCTCTGAGAGTCATTTCCTCCCTGATGGAGTCATGGAATGAACGCGAGTCGGCATCTGTCCCGTTTTCTCCTCTGCCGACAGCCCCCTGCTCCTGTCCGGCGCCGTACGGGTCATACTCCGAGCCGGTACACCCGGCCAGGATCTCGAGGGCCCTGCCCGATCTCGACCACGAATCCTCGATCGACGAGCCGGCGCATCCTCGTGCGGATGGTCCTGGGAGTGACGCCGATCTGCTCGGCGATGACGGAGGTCGAGAGGGAACGGCCGCCCGCCAGCAGGGCGAGGATCTCCTCGTCGGTCGGGTCGCCGGGAGCACGACTCTCTGATCGCGTCGCGTCGATCGTGACGCGGAAGCCGGTCCCGACTTCCTCGAGCTGCGGGACCGACAGACCCGCCTCCTCGCAGGCACGGCTCATCCGCTGGATTCCGCTGCCCCAGAGCTCGATCAGTCCGAGTTCATGGAAGACGCGCCCGAGCACGCGGTTGCGCAGTTTCGAGGCGCCCCGTCTGATGTCCTCGATGGTGAGGCCGAACGGGAGCAGCCCCGGGTTCTCGATCTCGATACGGCCTTCGAATAGGGCGATGCGGATCGGCGATCCCTTCTGCGAGTAGTCGGCATGGACGACGGAATTGACGATCGCCTCGCGCAGGGCGACCGTTGGGTACAGGGGAACATCCTTGCGCCTCGATCCCGTGATGCGCATGCCGACGTTGCTGTGCTTCTGGACGAACTCGAGTGCATCGTCAACGGCCTGGACCGGATCCGACAGGATCTCTGCCCGATCGATGATCCGCGCCCGGTCAATGCCGCCAAAGCGGGCGGCGCGAATCCTGGCATCCGGGAACTCCGAGAGACGCTGATCACCGAAGAGGAGAAGCCCTCCCACGGTCGGCACGAGACGGCCATCCGCGCGCACGACGAGACTCAGCTTCTCCAGGTCGCGTGACCCGATCTTCCTGAGGTCGCCGAACCGCTGCTGCGCGAGTTCCCGGCTGACTCGCTTCTCGGGCAGGTGAAGAAGAGGCTGTTCGTCGAAGGTGATGTTCTTCGTGGTTCTCTCCAACTCCGCGAGTATCTCGGATGAGGCGCGCCGATTCGTCGAGCCGATCCGAATGCAGGCGCCGTCTTCACGCCCCTTGCTGCGCAGGTAGTACGGGCGAAGCGGTCCCGGAAAGACTGTCACCACCAGGAGATGCTTGCCGCGGTGGGAGGTGACCTCGACTTCGGGCTGGACGTGAGGCCGGATGCCATCGGAGCAGAGATTGATGATGCGTTCCTCGAGGTCGAGGGGGTCGTCGACACCGACGATGCGGCGCGTTCGATCCTCGATCCCGATGAGGAGGATCCCACCGGCCGTGTTGGCGAAGGCGCAAACGGTCCGCAGGATCGGGGCGGGCGACGACGCATCCCGTTTGTGCTCGAGGGTTTTGCCCTCGATCCGGGAGAGCAGATTCTCGATGTCCATAGCTAGGAAATCTACTAGGAAGAGCTCGGAAGCGCAAGCCTTCCGAGCTCGGCGTCCGAGTGACCCGCACTGTGCCGTGACAAAAACCCACCAGATTCGCCGCCCCCACCGTTGGCAGTTGGTGGTAGCTGTCGCGGCACCGTACCTGATGGCAGGATCCGCTGCGGCGCGCGCAGGCCTCCGTCTCCGCGGCCAGCGGCCCCTTCATGCTCTTCATGGTGTGAAAACCCTACGCGCAGGGCACGGCAGGAAACGGCTCACCCGCATCCGCCTCCCCCAGGACGATCGCCGCGATCCGCTCGTGGGCCGGTGCATCGCTCCGCTGCAGGAGACCTTCCAGCGTGAAAGGATCCGCCTCGCTCGGGAGCCGGGTCTGCAGCAGGGGGTGTGAATATTCCTCGGTGCGGTACTCCTCCTCCGGGAGCGGGCGGTAGCGGCAGAAGAAGTCGAGGTGCCAGAGCAGGAACTTGCGCACCTGTTTCAGTCCGTATTCGTCGCGGCCGAAATACTCGAAGCCGAGTTCCGTGTAGCGGCGGAGCAGGTCGAGCCTCTCCTCCGCGGTCAGAAAGATCGACCGGCCCTCGCGAGCTTCCCGGAAGATCCACGGCTTGATCAGAGCCCCCCGGGCGAACATCACCGCGTCGCAGCCGGAGCTCTCCCAGCGGTCCTTGATTTCCCAGTGGGTCAACAGGTCGCCGTTGCCGATCACCGGAATGGAGAGGCTCTCCTTCAACTGGCGCACCAGATCCCAGTCGGCGGCGCGCGAGTAGCGCTGCTCCCGGGTCCTGCCGTGCAGGGTGATGGCAGAGGCGCCCTCCTCCTCGGCGATGCGGCCGATCTCCAGGAAGTTCAGTTTCGACTCGTGGAAGCCGGCGCGGACCTTGACCGTGATCGGGATCGTGACCGCTCTTCGGAGCGCGCCGACCAGGCGGGCGAGCTTCTGCGGCTGGCGGAGAAGCTGGGCGCCCAGACCCTTCCTCACGAACTGGTCGATCGGACAGGCGCAGTTGAGGTCGATAAAATCGGACCCCATCTGTTCGGCTCGGTCCGCCGCCGGCGCCAGGGTCTCCGGATCGCGGGCCGCGAGCTGGGCGCCGAACGGATGATCGTCCGGATGCGTCCGCAGAAGCGCCAGCTCCCCCCTGCGTCCCTGGTTCACCTTGCGGGCCACGGCCATCTCGCCGCAGGTCACCTCGGCTCCGAACTCCCGGCAGAGGAGACGAAACGGCGTGTTCGACCCCATGGTCATGGGAGCCAGGATCAGCTTCTGCCGGAGGATCTCACTGAAGTTCTGGATCGTCCGGCTCCGGTTCAGCCAGGGGAGTCATCGACTCGGTGATGACCGGGTACTTCCTGGAGGCGACCAGGTTCATCTCGATCGACTCTTCCTGCCCCGCGGGCACGTCGGTGTCGGCATAGATCGCCTCGACCGGGCAAGCGGGTAGGCACGCTCCGCAGTCGATGCAGACTTCCGGATCGATCACCAGCCGGTCCGGAAGGACGTGAAAGCACTCGACCGGGCAGACCTCCACACAGTCGGTGAAGCGGCATCCGATACAGGCTTCGGTCACGACATGCGTCACGGGTTCTCTCCAGAGGGGGTCGAGGGTAAGGGAGCCGGGGAGGATCCGTATCTGATTTCGCCGGCCAAACGGGGGGGAGGCGCCGGGCATGGATGCCGTACTCGTACTCGTACTCGAATCGTGGAAGGCCGACCTGCGTGGGAGGGCTCGAGTACGAATACGAGCACGGGAAGATCCGCGCCCGCCGCGGAGGATTCACAGGCAAGTAGGCCGGAGAAACCATGCACCCCACCGCACCGGCGCTACTCAAGCAGACATGGAACCCTCTCCCTACGAGGCTGCGGCAGCCATCCCAATCCTCTGCTTCGTCTTCCCGTTCCTGCTCTCGATGCTCTCCTTCGCCCAGGAATGGCAGGAGGGTGGGGAGCAGGCTCCGGGCTGGACCAATCGCCTGGCGCATGAGAAGTCGGTCTATCTCCAGCAGCACGCCCACAACCCGGTCAACTGGTACCCCTGGGGAACGGAGGCATTCGAGAAGGCGAAGTCGCGAAACCTCCCGATCTTCCTTTCGATCGGGTACTCCACGTGCCACTGGTGCCACGTCATGGAGCGGGAGTCGTTCGAGAACGAGGAGATCGCCGCCTTCTTGAACCAGCATTTCGTCTGCATCAAGGTCGATCGGGAGGAGCGGCCGGACGTGGACTCGATCTACATGTCGTACGTGATGGCGAAGACCGGGAGTGGTGGCTGGCCCATGTCGGTTTTCCTCACTCCCGATCGGGTGCCTTTCTACGGCGGAACCTACTTCCCGCCGGAGGACGGTCACGGAAGACCGGGATTCGGGAGCCTGCTGATCTCCATCCACCAGGCCTGGGAATCGAATCACGCGCAGATCATGGAGCACGGAGAGCAGATCACGCACTTCCTGGAGGCGAACAACGCCGTCTATATCCAGGAAGGAGAGCTCGGATACGGGCCGCTGGATGTCGCGGTCCGACAGTACCAGGATCGGTTCGACGGCCGCTTCGGAGGCGAACTGGGGGCGCCCAAGTTCCCGGCGCCGATGATGCTGGGCCTGCTGCTCAGGCATGAACTCAGAACCGGCGACCGCCGGGCGCTCGACATGGTCACTACCACTCTCGACCGGATGGTCGCCGGGGGGATCTACGACCATCTGGGGGGCGGTTTCTCCAGGTACTCGGTGGACGAGGCGTGGCTGGTGCCGCATTTCGAGAAGATGCTCTACGGCAACGCGCAGCTCGCCAAGGTGTATGCGGAGGCGTTTCAACGGACGGGTGAAACGCGCTATTGCAAGGTCGCCGTCGGCATTCTCGAATACCTGCTGCGCGACATGCGTCTCAAAGGAGGCGCCTTTGCCGCCGCCGAGGACGCCGATAGCGAAGGCGAGGAGGGGCTCTTCTACACCTGGACTCCGGACGAGATGGTCGCCGCGCTGGGCGAGGAGCTTGCCCAGGTCGCGATCTCGGCCTACGGCGTGACCCCGAGCGGTCACCTGGATGGTCGTTCGGTGCTGCATCTGCCGGATCTGGCGGCGAGCGAGAATCAGGATCTGCTGGAGCAGGCACGGGAGAAGCTGTTCGAGGTGCGCTCCAGGAGAGAGCGGCCTCTGAGGGATGACAAGGTCGTTTCGGGCTGGAACGGTCTGACGATTTCAGCCTTCGCCTTCTGCGGCCGGGTCTTCGACGAGCCGCGCTATCTCGAGGCGGCGGCGGATGCGGCCGGATTCCTGCTGGAAAACCTGGTGAAGGAGGGGCTGCTGCTGCGCCGCTTCCGTCTGGGGGAGGCACGCTTCGACGGGCAGCTCAAGGACTACGCCTACGTGGTGCAGGGGCTCGTCGATCTGTACGAGGCCGATTTCGACAGCCGCTGGCTGGAGTCTGCGGCCAGCCTGAACGCCGGCATGCTCGACCGGTTCCTGGACCCGGCGACCGGCACCTTCTTCGACACGCCGAAGGATGGCGAGGCGCTCCTGATCCGCCCCCGGGGGGCGACCGATGGGGCGCTCCCCTCCGGCACTGCCGTTGCTGTCAAGAACCTGCTCCGGCTGGCCGCGCTGACCATGGATGCGTCACTGCGGGATCGCGCCGAGGCCTGTCTGAAGGCGTACGGGAAGAGCATGCGCACCGCTCCCCTGGCGTTCGTGGAAATGCTGAGCGGCGTGGCGCTCTATCTGGAACCTCCACGTGAAGTGGCCTTCGCCGGAACCCGCGGCAGCGCGGATCTCGAGGCGCTCGTACGCTCCTACTACTCCCGTTTCCAACCGCACCGGGTGATTGCCTTCGCGGATGCGGACGAGTCGGTGCGGGCCCTTGATGCCAGGCGCACCGAGTGGCTGGCAGGAAAGGTCGAGGTGGCGGGGCGCGCCGCGGTCTACCTGTGCGAAAACCGCACCTGCGAGGCGCCGATCACCGAGCCTGACCTCCTGCCCTCAGGCCGCTGAGGAGAGACCGGGGCAAGCCCCTCCCGTCCCCGACCCCAGCGGTTGAGATCACACGATTTACGTGAGATTCTCGCGTCACCTTGCCGGCGATTGGCCCCTACTCCAGAGACGTGGTAATCTGCTGTCGCCGGGCGTCCGGTTGGCGCGCGGTCAGAACCATTCGCTGGAGTCCAGATCCCATGCGTACGACCCGCATTCTCGCTGCCTTCATCGTCGCCGGCACCGTTTTCACAAGTCCTTTGATGGCAAAGGTTCAGGGTGGAGTGCTGGTGCTCGGGGGGAAGACGGTTCCGCTCGGTTTCGTGGAAAACGGTGGCCAGATGGACGCGGAGGCGCGGTTCTTCGGCAGGCTGGGAGGGATGACCGTCTTCTTCACCGACGGGAAGATGGTGCTCCAGGGCCGCCAGGTGGTCGATCCCGGGCAGGATGCCCCCGCGGGCGTCAATCTGTTCCTCAGCTTCGAGAACGCTTCCAAGACGGTGCGGCTTGAAGGGCAAGGGGAGCTTCCGGGCAAGGTGAATTTCCTCAGGGGAAACGACCCCTCGAAATGGGCCACTCAACTGCGGACCTTCGCCTCGCTGTGCTACTCGGGCCTCTACGAAGGGGTCGATCTGGTTGCCTACGAGAAGGCGGGCTGTCTGGAGTACGACCTGGTCCTGGCTCCCGGCGCCGACCCGGGCAAGATCTCGATCAAGTGCGATGGAGCGGAGGGGATGTCGATCGATGACGATGGGACTCTCCTGCTCGAGACCGCCATCGGCGTCCTGCGGCAGGACCGGCCGGCGACCTTCAGCGTGAGCCAAAGCGGCGAGCGGACTCCCGTCGAGTGCAGCTACGTCATCCTCGGTCAGAACCGCTTCGGCTTCTTGGTCTCGGGATGGAACAGGGGAGCGGACCGGCTGGTGATCGATCCGATCATGAGCTTCAAGACCTTCCTGGGGGGAACTGATTCCGATGGCCTCAAGGCGATCGCCGTGGGGAACGACCTTTCAGTCTACGTCGCGGGCCACACCCTCTCTGTCGACTTCCCGACGACTCCGGGAGCCTTCGACCGTTCCTTCAACGGCAGCGGGCCGGGGGCTGACGACGCCTTCGTGGCGCGCCTCGACGCCGACGGCTCAACGCTGCGGTACGCCACCTTCCTGGGCGGCACGGATGGCCTCACCTATCTGGGCGAGTTTGCCAGCGACATCGAGGTCGATAGCCTCGGCCAGGTCGTGGTGGTGGGAACCACGACGGCGAGCAATTTCCCCACGACCGTGGGAGCGCTCCAGCAGTTCCGGAGCGGGCCCCAGGACGGTTTCGTGACGAAACTGTCCGTGAGGGGCAATGCGCTGGTCTACAGCACCTATCTCGGCGGAACGAACGCTGAGAACATCAGCGGGCTGTCCCTCGGCGAGACCGGAAACGCCTACCTGGTCGGCAGCACTTCTTCGCTCAACTTCCCGCTCAGTTCGAACGCCTTCGACACTGCCCTGATGGGTCCGGGCGAGTTCGACGGTTTCGTGGCCGTGCTGGATAGCGCCGGCGCGACCCTGACCTACAGCAGCTTCTTTGGCGGCACGGGAAACGACTTCTGCCTGGCGGTCGCCGTGGACGCGCCCACCGGGGTTGCGTCGGTGACGGGCAAGACCTCCTCGGGCGACTTCCCGGTGAGCGCGGGAGCCTTCTCCAGCTCCTCCGCCGGGGGAATGGATCTGTTCGCGATCAAGGTCGATCCGCTGACGCCCGCTCCCGACTTCTCCACCTACCTTGGCGGAGCCAACCTGGACACGGGGAACGCGGTGGCGATCGACGGCGACGGCGCGGTGTATTTGACTGGCGGCGTGGCGTCCACCAACTTCCCGGTGACGCCTGGCGCCTATGACGAGAGCGCCAACGGAGGCAGCGACGTGTTCGTGACCAAGATCAGCCCGTCCGGACTGGGCTTGGTTTTCTCCACCTATCTCGGTGGAACCGCCAACGGGTTCTATCCGGAGCAGGGGAACGGGATCGCCCTCGGCGAGGATGGCGTGGTGTTCGTCACCGGACAGACCGACTCGGGGAACTTCCCCACGGTCGGCCCGGACGTCGACGCGACCCTGGGTGGGACGGTCGACGCCTTCTTCGCCCAGCTGGACGCCGATGGAGCGCACCTGATCTACTCGACTCACGTGGGCGGCGCGGCCGGTGACTTCGGCAACGGGGTCGCCGTCGACAGCGTCGGAACTGCCTTCATCGTCGGAGAGACCTCCTCGTCCGATCTCGCCACGACCGAGGGCGCCGCCCAGACGGTCTTCGGCGGCGGTTTCTCGGACGCCTTCCTGGCGGACTTCAGGTTCTGCGACGGCGCGTATGAAACCTATGGAAGCGCCTGCGCTGGAAGCGGCGGCTTCACTCCCGAACTCTTTGGCAACGGTTGTCCCGATGCCGGCAACACCATCAAGATCAGCCTGAAGCGCGGCCTGGGCGGTGCGTCCGGCCTGCTCCTCGTGGGCCTGGGCACCAACCCGCGCTTCGGCCATCTCTGCCGGTTCGACGTCTATCCGCTGGCGGCGGTCTTGCCGATCGTGCTGACCGCGGGCGGACCGGGCGAGGGGACCTTCGACCTGGTGGCGAACGTTCCGGTCAGCCTGAATCCCGGCGTGCTCTACCTGCAGACCGCCCTGTTCGACACGGGCGCCGTGGCGAACATCTCCTCGACCAACGCGCTGGCGGTCGGCCTGGGAGTGTGGCCCTGAGGGCAACGGTCCGCGCAGGAACTGAAGCTTCGAACCCGTCCGACGGCTGCGGAGTTGTCTTCCGTGCACTTCGCTCGTAAGGTCAGCCGAGCCGGGTGGTGAATCGGCCGAACCGCGGCCGTCTCATCCGGATGGGCGGGACTCGAGCCTATGTCGAAGAGATCCTCGAGCGCGGACAACGGGACGGCGCGCACCGGGACAACCTACCCCTGGGCCCGCCTCTCCGACGAGAAGCTCCTGGATCTGCGTCTGATGGATCTGGGGGTTCAGGTTGCCGCGACGTCCCTCGAGGACCGGATCGACGAACTGTATGACGACCTGGGCCGGCGGGGCCTCAGATTCCGGCCTCACGTCTGGCTCTCCTCGGAGTGGTTCACTCCCCGCGATGTCCCCGGCGTGGCGGTGCCGTTCTATCTGGCGCACAAACGTCTGATGCGGCTCGAGCGGAATCTGATGCTGGAATGCGAGGGGGGGACGAAGAAGGAGTGTCAGATGCTCCTGCGGCACGAGTGCGGCCACGCCATCCAGCACGCGTACCAACTGCAGCGACTCGGCCGGTGGAGGGCGCTGTTCGGCAAGTCCTCGAGGAGGTACCCCGACGTCTACCGGCCGGACCCCATGAGCAGAAGGCACGTGCAGCACCTCGGCCGCTTCTACGCGCAGAGTCATCCGGACGAGGACTTCGCCGAGACCTTCGCGGTCTGGCTCCAGCCAAGGGTTACCTGGCGCCGGCGCTACCAGGGCTGGCCGGCGCTCGAGAAGCTGGAATTCGTCGACGGGCTGATGGACGAGATCAAGGACACGCCCCAGCGTGTAAGAAGGCGCCGGATGGTGGACCCGATTCACACGCTGACGACCACGCTCCGGGAACATTACGCACTCAAGAAGGATCAGTACGAGACGTCCCATCCCGAGCTGTACGACAGCCAGTTGAAGCGGCTGTTCTCAGACGATGCGCGGCACCGGAACTACCAGAGGGCCTCCGCATTCCTGCGCAGGAATCGCGCGGAGATCCGGCATCTGGTGGCGCGATGGACCGGAGAGTACGAGTACACTCTGAATCAGGTGATGGACGACATGATTGACCGCTGCAGGGAACTGCGTCTTCGGGCCGTCGGCTCCGGACGGCAGCTCATGATGGACTTTGCGGTGTTGCTGACCGTCGAGACCATGCATCATCACTACAGCCGACGTAGCTGGATTGCTCTCTAGGGACCCCGCAGGAGAGGCACCATGCCATGAGGAAGCTCCGGGTTCTCGTCCTTCTCCATCCCGACCTGATGCCGCCGGAGAGCCCGGAGGGGTACACCACCAAGGAGAGTCTTCCTTGGATGAGCCTGTACGACGTGATCCAGACCTTGCGGGAGCTGGGACACGATGTTTCTGTCCTGGGGGTGCAGTGGGAACTCGGACCGATCCGGGATGAGGTGACCAAGTGGAAGCCTCACGTGGTCTTCAACCTGCTCGAGGAGTTCTACGGCCAGGTCGAGTTCGACCAGCACGTGGTGAGCTATCTCGAACTGCTGAAGGTGCCCTACACTGGATGCAATCCGAGGGGGTTGGTCATCTCGAGGGGCAAGGCGATCAGCAAGACGCTGCTGAAATACCACCGGATCCACTCTCCGGCCTTCACCACCGTGAGGAGAGGCGGCCGGGTGCGCAGGACCCACGGGCTGGACTTTCCGCTGATCGTGAAGAGCCTGACCGCCGACGCTTCCCTCGGGATCTCGCAGGCCTCCATCGTCGAGAGCGACGCCGCCCTCAAGGAGCGCGTTCGGTTCGTTCATGAAAGCGTCCAGACGCATGCCCTTGTCGAGCAGTACGTGGAGGGGCGGGAGATCTACGTCGGCGTGGTGGGGAACGGCCGTCTCCAGGTCTTCCCGCCGTGGGAACTGCTGTTCGAGAATCTCCCGCCCGGAAGCGCGAGCATCGCCACGGCGCGGGTGAAGCACGATCCGGAGTATCAAGTGAAACGAGGCATCAAACAGCAGGCGGCCGAGGGTCTCGAGGACCGCATGCTCGATCTGATCGTCAGGACCACGAAGCGGGTCTTCCGGGTGCTGGATCTGAATGGGTACGCCCGCATCGACTACCGGCTGGGGCAGGATGGCAAGCTCTACTTCCTCGAGGCGAACGCCAATCCTGATGTGGGCAAGTCGGAGGAGTTCGCCTGCTCGGCAGAGGCAGACGGGCTCGAGTATGACGCACTGGTGCAGAAGATCTTGAATCTGGGCCTGAGCTGGTCCCGCGGGCGCTGACTTCACGCCGTTGCTCCTGCCGCGCGGAGATCAGCGCGCGCCTTCCCCCTGAATGCGGAGTCCTCCTGACGTAAAGAGGCGCTTGATCATGTTTTAGAACATGTATCTGGTTCCGCCGGAATGGGATATGCTGGATCTGTTCTCTGGACGAGAGCGGAGCGATCTCCGCGCCCCCAGGGGATCCGGAGGTACAGATGTCGCAGCCCGCACCGCGTCTGATGCTGGTCCTGTTTCTGATGCCGCTGCTTGCTGGAGCCCTGGCGGCTCAAGGGCAGCTCTACTCGTACAACGTCAGCACCGCGTTCAACGGAGCCGAGGAGTCGGCGCGGTGGGCGGGGGACGTGAACAGGGACGGGGTTCCGGACCTGATCCTCTCCGGGCTGAGCGGCAACAGCGCCCGGGTCTTTTCCGGGAAGGACGGCGAACTGCTCCATCTGCTGTTCGGTGGGGCGACCTTTGGCGAGGCGGTGAGCGGAGCCGGAGACGTCAATCTGGACGGATACGCCGACGTGATCGTGGGTGCGCCGGGCGACGACACCGAGAATGGGACCAACTCCGGGAGCGCAACCCTGTTCTCGGGTGAGGACGGGAGCATTCTCTACCACCTCCTCGGCGATTCGGCGGGCGACGCGTTCGGTAGTTCGGTCGCCGGCGCGGGCGACGTGAATCAGGACGGATACCCGGATTTCATCGTCGGCGCGCCGATGAACGATGTCTCTGGCGGGAACAGCGGCTCGGCGTTCGTCTACTCGGGGGAGGATGGCAGCGAGCTGCACGCCCTGCACTCGTATTCTTCGGGCGACAACCTGGGAAACGCGGTGGCGGGCGCCGGCGACGTGAATATGGACGGGTTCGACGATCTGATTGTGGGGCTGGAGAGGTCGGATCCGGCCGGGACTTCCTCCGGCAGCGCCTACGTCTACTCCGGGCTGGACGGATCTCTGTTGCGCGTGTTTGTCGGCGAGTCGCAGGGCAGCCTGCTCGGGTGCAGTGTGGACGGGGCGGGGGACGTCAATCAGGACGGGCAGGCCGACCTGATCGTGGGCGCCTCCGGCGACACGCCGAACGGCGTCTTGAGGGGCGGCCGCGCCTCGGTCTTCTCCGGGTTCGACGGTGCCACGCTGTTCGAGTTCGATGGAGAGGAGATTGGCGCGGCTCACGGCTCGTCCGCGGCGGCGGCGGGCGACCCGAACGGCGACGGGTATCCGGATCTCATCGTGGGCGCTCCGCTGGCCGATCCCACTGGTGCCTCTTCCGGGCAGGCTGTGGTCTATCTCGGCACCACCGGCGAAGTGCTCTACACGCTCGAAGGTTCCTCCGCGGGGCACTCCCTCGGACATGCGGTCGACGGTCTGGGCGACGTCAACGAGGATGGATACGACGACCTGATCGTGGGCGCCTCCGCAAGCGCTGGCGTCTACTCCGGGCGGAGCGTCTTCATTCCGGGCGACACGCTGGTGGGGGAGATCCGCGTTCCCGAGGAGCATGACCAGGTGAGCTTCTTTGGTTTCCGCGGAATGAAGCTCAGGCTGGAGATTGAGGTGACATCCGGAAGCCTCATTCCGATCGTGGAAGTCCTGAATCCGTTCGGCGTCATCATTCGGACCTGGACCCTACGGGGAGGTCCGGGGGTTCAGAGGAAGCAGATCAAGATGCCGTCATCCGGCCGCTGCCGGCTGCGCATGCGCAGCCGGCAAGGATCCCTTGGCGAATACGAGATCCGGACCGAGCCCGTCTTTCCGGGCAAGTCCCTCCACCAGGTCAAGTCGAGGAGGGTGAATCGCCAACTCATGCTGAAGACCCGGTTCGACGCTCTGCCGGGGGCCTTGCTGGACGCCACGGCCACTCCGAGACGGGGCTTCACCGGTCCGCCGGGGCTCTCCTTCGTGCTTCCTGACGGCTCCGAGTTCGACACCCTCCCGTTCACCACGGTCGGCTTCGGAGACGTTCTGCGCCTTGAGGGCATGCCCCTGCTCGACGTGGGGAGCTACCGGCTCAACCTGCTGGGCGAGTCGAGGAAGAGCAAGGCCAGGATCGAGCTGACGATCAGGCAGCCGGTCGGGAGCGCGACGCTGCCGATGGACTAGCCCAACTTCCGCAGTTGGAGCGAAATCCGAGCGTTTTTCAGGGGGTCTGCGCGCCCAGAATAGCGCGGTGGCGCCCTACGCCGCGTTTGGTCTCCCGGAAACCGATGTAGTGCCAACCTACCCGGTTGAAGCGGGCT
>JAZDLC010000178.1:0-2395 GCA_043802345.1 Planctomycetota bacterium
CAGCAGGACACCCCCCGTTCGTCGCGCCCGGAGCGCACCCGTCCCCCCCCTCAGGTTCCGGCCCGCCCAGGAAGCACGCCCGAGAGCCACCCACAACCCTCACCCCAACCCTGGACCCCAGCCGCTCACAAAGACCACAACGCGGGTGAGCTTCCGCGTCCGCAATCTCCCGCGCGCTACCGCCAGAAGCGGTACTCGTACACCACGGCCTTCAGCGTGACGTTGTCCGCACCGATCACCTCGCCAATCGTGAGCCCGCCGGCATTCTGCCCCGAGATCGAGGGGAGCTGCCCGTCCGGGTTGGTGATCACGCCCGCCGGGTAGGTGATCGTGATCCGATCTCCCGGGACCACGATGTCGCTGACGATGGTGGGATAGAAGTGAATCGTCGGAAGGTACCCCACGGCCGACCCGAGCAGCAGTTGATTGCCGCTCTCCCAGCCGGACACCGCGCCCTCCACATGATCGTCACCGATCGTGGTGACCGGGGGGAAGGTCAGGGTCAAGCCGGGCCAGGGGAGCACCGTCCCGGCAAAGCCGGTGTACGGCCCGACCCACTTCTCGATGATGTTCCCGCCGATATCCTGGTAGGCGATCCGCAGGAGAAGCTTCCAGGAACCATGGAACTCGACCCACGGCTGGTCATCCAGATCCCTCGCGCCGAAGGCGGCGAAGGTGGGGATTTCGGTTCCGGCGTAATCCATCTCGAGGTGCGTCTGCAGCGAAGCTCCCACATCCGCGCCCACTCCGGAGGGCAAGCCGAAAAGCTCCAACCGCTGCCTGCCGTCCAGCCCACGCCTGAGGACCAGCGCCTGGTACTCGCCCCCGATCTCGGGCCGCATGCGCCACATGCCGAGGTTCTCGCCGCCGTCCGCGGGGGTGAGATCCAGATCGGAGCGCACCGCAGGACCGGTCTCTCCTCCCGGCTGGGCCGGCAACTGGAAGACCAGCAACCGGTCCGGTCCCCCTCCGCCCCGGCGCAGGACCACGATCTCGTCCGCGGCGTCGCCAAGCACGTCCGACCCGAAGATGGCCAGATTCTCGTCGGTGCCGGCCTGTCCGAAGGTGCTGTCGGACCTGACGGCCGAACCCATCGGATCGTTCTTCCAGCGCGGGAAGCGCCGGACCTCCAGGAACTGCCTGCCGTCGGCGGCCTCGCGCACCAGGGCCACCTCGTCCTGATCGTCGCCCTCCAGATCGACCGGCCCGACGCAGACGATCCGGCCGTCTCCCACGGCCACTCCCAGATCCGCCTGCCGCGATTTGGCCACCACCGAGCCGGTGTTCCCGTTGATCCGATCCGGCATCCGGTAGACCCGCAGTTCCAGCCGGTGGTCCTGCTTCTTCACCCGTTCCCGGACGACGATCAACTCGTCCATGCCGAGCCCATCCCAGTTCGCCGGGAAAACGTGGCGGACAGGCTTCGCGCCGAGCAACTTCTCGAACTTCAGATCGCTGGCCGTCAGCCCACCGTAGATCACCTCGTCACCCAGCTCCGGCTGGTGAACGTAGATCCAGAGCTTCTGCTTCGGGTGGGTCGGGTTGATCCTGATCAGGCAGATGTCGTCCGGGACCGAACCCGACAGGAGCAGGCTGAGTAGTATCGGGAAGATCACGAAACCGTCTCCTGACCGCTCGTCGCTGCGAAGGCTCTTGAACGCTGCACCTGGTAGTATAGCCCACCCTCGGTGAAACGCTCAAGGTCGGAAGGCCCAGGAACATGCGCATCGTATCGCTCTGCCCCAGCCTGACGGAGTTAGTCTTCGCGCTCGGCCGGGGTAACGACCTGGTGGGAATCACCAGGTATTGCGTGCATCCGGAAGAGGGCGTCCGCGGCGTCGAGAGGGTGGGAGGCACCAAGAATCCCCGCAACGCGAGGATCATCCAGTTGGCCCCCGACCTGGTGCTGCTGAACGAGGAGGAGAACCGGTTGGAGGATGCCCGGGAACTCGAGCAAGCCGGACTGGACTGCCTGAGCACCTTCCCGAAGAGCGCCGGGGAGACCGCCGGCATGGTCCGGCTCATCGCCCGGGCTCTCCGTCGAGAAGAGGCGGGAGAGCGGATCGCGCGGGAAATCGAGGAGCGGAACCTGGCGGCAAGAGAGGCGCGCGGCGAGGAGGTCTCCTTCGCCTACCTGATCTGGAAGAACCCCTGGATGTCGGTGAACGGCGATACCTACACCAGTTCGCTCCTCGTCGAGGCGGGCGGGCGCAATGTCTTCAATGCGGAGGAAGTCCGCTACCCGAGAGTCACTCCGGAAGACCTCAGGCTGAAGGATCCGGAACTGGTGATGCTCTCCAGCGAGCCGTACCACTTCACCGACGAACATCGCGGCGAACTTCAAGAGCTCACCGGGCTGCCCCTCGAGCGGTTCCGCCTGGTCGATGGGGAGTAC
>JAZDLC010000179.1:0-7916 GCA_043802345.1 Planctomycetota bacterium
CCCCCCTGACGCTGCTGCTCACCCACCTCGGCACGGTCGGGCTCCTGGCCATGGTCATGATCGGGTCGCTCTACCAGATGGCGCCGGTCGTCGCGTCCGCGCCGATCCCCAGGGTCCGGCTGGCCCACGTGGTGCACGGGCTGATCCTCTCCGGGCTGCTCCTGGTCTCGCTCTGCCTCTCTGGCACGTTCGGCCGCTGGTTGACGTACGGCTTCTACCTGATCTGGACCGGGATCATGCTGTTCCTGGTGCAGGCCGCCTGCTCCGGGCTCCGCAAGAAGACCGGCAACGAGACGGTGCACGGCATGCGCCTGGCCCTTGGCAGCCTCTTCCTGGCCGCCACCCTCGGCTCCGCCATGGCGCATGTCTTTACTGGTTCCTCATGGCTCGGCCAAAGGAGCCTCTGGCTGCAGGTGCACATGGGCATCGGACTGCTGGGATGGGTTGGCGGACTGCTCGTCTCGGTCTCCTGGCAGGTGGTGCCGATGTTCTATCTCACCGAGCCGGTCTCCCGGCGGTCGATGCGCTGGACTCTCACCCTGCTGCTGGTCGGCGTGATCCTGCCGTTGATCATCCTGCTCACCGAAAAGGCGGGGTACCGCGGATCCGGCTGGCTCTCGCCCCAGAATCTGGCTGCCTTCTCGGCTCTCCCGGCGGTGTTCGCCGTCTGGTGCTTTCACCCGATCCAGACCATGAACCGCCTGCGACACCGCCGCCGCAAGCGGGTCGACTCCAGCATCTACTTCTGGTTCTCCGGCCTCTGCGTTGCCCTACTCACCGCCTGTGCGGCGGCCCTCACCCACCTCATGACCGAGCCGCAGTTTCTCGCCGGCACTTCCCTGAAGGCCGGACTGCGCATGGAGCTGATCTTCGTCTGGCTGGCCGTCTGGGGCTGGGCCGGCCTGATCCTGCACGGCATGCTGACCCGCATCGTGCCCTTCCTGGTCTGGTTCCACCGCTTCTCGCCCCTCGTGGGCCTGCAGCCGACCCCCTCGGTGAGAGCCCTGCTCCCCGACCGCTGGACCCGCATCAACCTGGGCCTCCACCTCGCCTCGGTCCTCGCCGGCCTGATCGCCATCTGGACCCGGACCGAAACCGCCACCCGCCTGACCGGACTCCTGCTGATCGCCACCGCCCTCTCCCTCCTCCTCCTCCTCCTCCACGTCCTCCGCCAGAAGCCCACCCACCCCCAAACCTGAAGGAAAGTGCCGCAGCACCTTTTTCAGGATTGGGCGTGGGTGGTCAGCGGAGGGCGCTGAGGCGGTTTGCTGCGGGGACCCAGGCCGGGTTGGCTTCGAGGCAGAGTTCGTACTGCTCGGCGGCGGCGTCCTGCTGGCCCAGTCCTTCTCTGACCAGACCTCGGTGATACGCGACGCGCCAGGCCGGGGCTCCGAAGCGCTCGGCCAGGTCGAGTTCAGACAGGGCGCTCTCGTGCTCCCCCATCAGCGTGAGCACCATGGCGCGCTGTTCCCGCAGGCCGGCGTGATTCGGAGTCAGCATGATCTGCTCATCGAGCAGCGTGCGGGCCATGGGGAGATTCCCCTCCTCGGATGCGATCCGCGCCCGCAGCATCGCCGCGCGCGGGTGAACCGGCTGCAGCCGGAAGAGGGCGTCCAGGTATGACTGTGCCTTCGGGCCGTCATGCTCGTCGTAGTACGACAGGACCGCGTTGGCCATGTAGCTCGGCACGTGATTCGGGAATTCGAAGCACATCCCCTCGATCCGCGAGCGGAGCAGGCCCGTATCGACCAGCACGTGGTTCTCTTCCTCGTAGATCTTCTCCCGCAGCTCTCCCTGCCGCGCCTCCTCGTACTGGCGGAGGAACAGCTCCAGCCGGTCGTCCGGATCGGCGATGTTGTCGTCGTGCTGCGGGTCGATGGAGCTGCACGCTGAGAGGAGGAACAGGAACACCAGGCCGGGGCATACCAACTTGAGCTGCTGCCACATCTTCTTGATTCTCGCCATAGTGCCGATTGCCGGGGGAGACAGTTTCCGCGGGAACGAGTCTAGACTGTGTTGCTCCCAGGCAGAAGCCCTCGAACTCAACGGATCACCCGCTCCGCCATTTCGATGAACTGCTGCAGCGCCGGACCCAGGGTCCAGACGAAGATTGACGGCAGGAAGCCGATGGCCAGCGGCACGGTCAGCTTGACCGGCAGGGTGTGCGCATCCGCCATCGCCCTCTCCCGGCGCCGGTTGCGCAGATCATCCGCCTGGCGGCGAAGCACGCTGGCCCAGCCCGAACCGGTCTGCTCCGCCTGGGCCAGCGCCGAGACCAGGATTGACACCGAGGAGACATCGAGCCGCTGCGCCATCCGGCGCAAGCAACGCACCCTCGAGAGGCCCGCCAGGCTCTCCAACTGGAAGATCCGGAACTCCCGGGTCAACGTGCGCTCGATCGGATGGGCGTCCAGGATCCGCGCGATGGCAGCGTCCAGCCCCAACCCCACCTCGCCCAGTGTGGCCAGCAGGTCCAGTATGATCGGCAGATCCTGTTCCACCTCGTTCACAACCCGGCGCCGGGCCGCCCGCACCACCAGTGTCGGCAGCAACGCCATCCCCACGAAGAGGAACCACGGCAGCAGAGCGGCCATGGTCAGGTAGAGCTCTCCGATCCCCGCCACCGGCCCGGGCTGCGCCAACATCTCCCGCAGGTACGGATCGCTCACCAGCCGGGCCGCGAGGATCGCCCCCACCCCCGTGCAAATGGAGGTCGCGGCAAAGAAGCGCAGCGCGGCGCCCCGCTTCCGGTAGCCGGCCCGGGCCAGAAAGAGGGTCAGCCTCGGAATGGATGTCTCATCGGCTTCCCAGCGGCCAAGGACTCTGCCGCCGGTGTCCAGCGTGAACAGCCGGTCCAGCGCCCGCCCCCTGGCCACGAAGAGGCTGCCGATGACGACGGCGCCGCCCACCCCCACGACCAGACCGAGAATGAGCCAGAAAGTCAGCACGTCCTTCCCCTCACAGCTTGATCCGACTGAGCCGTGTCATCCAGACCATCCCGATCGCCTGAAGCACCACGGAGAGGGCAACCAGCAGACTCCCGGTCGTGGTCTCCAGGAAGGCCCTGGTCCGCTCCGGGTTGGTCTTCCAC
Organism: Planctomycetota bacterium; assembly: GCA_043802345.1. GTDB lineage: Bacteria > Planctomycetota > B15-G4 > B15-G4 > JADJEK01 > JAZDLC01. The sequence goes on from JAZDLC010000179.1 coordinate 3,092, forward strand.
ATCACGAGCGCCACGAAGTAGGAGATCAGCAGGATGCCGACCACCGACATCTGGGCGTTCGCCCGCTGACTCCGAATCCGCCGGCTCACCTCGATCCGATCCCGCACCGAGCGGCCGACGCCCGAGAGGATCGGCGCCAGGCTGCCGCCGACTTCCCAATGCACCGAGATGGTGAAGCAGAACAAGCGGAAGGCCTGCAGCGGGACGCGCTCCGCCAGCTCGTTGAGCAGGACTTGCGGGTTGTCGCCCATGCGCACCCGGCCCGAGATCTCGTCCAGCAGACCGCGCAACGGGCGCCCCGCTTCGTGGGCCGCGGCGCCCATGGCGTCCATCGCGCTGGAGCCAGCGTTCAGCGACCCGACCATCAAGTCGATGGCATCCGCCAGCTGGGTCTCGAGCCGCATGATCTTCTGCCCACCGAACCAGGCCTCGGCCAGGCCGGCGATCACGCCCAGGATGACACCCACGCTGATGCAGTAGACCCAGGGAAGTTCCAGTCCTCCGCGCGCGGCCAGGCAGACCAGCAGGCCAACGAGGGGCGCCACCCATCGATGGCTCCGCACCAGCCTGCGCTGCGGAGACACGTCGACCACTTCCTCGACCACCACGTCTTCGCTGATCCGCTCCAGGGCCATCATCCGCAGCCGCCGCGCCCTTGCGTAGAGGACGAACAGCGCCACCGCGACCAGAACGAGCAGGATGGCGAGATACGTACCCATCAACGGCCGCCGTTACCGTTCAGTCCTTCCGCCTTCCGGAACAGGCCGAGGGGAACCTCGATCTGCTGATCCCGCAGCTCCTCCACCAGCCGCGGCACAATGCCGGTGGCGCTGAACTGGCCGGTGACCTCGCGGCCCAGCTTGCCCTGGCGGTAGAAACGGAACAGGTCCTGCATCTGGGGCGTCAACCCCTCCATGCCGGTGATTTCCGAGATGCTCTCGATGCGACGCACCCCGTCCTCGAAGCGGCGGACGTGGACCACCAGATGAAGCGCCGAGACGATCTGCTCCCTGACCGCGCGGGACGGCAGGTCCAGTCCCGCCATCAGCACCATGGTCTCCAACCGGGAAAGCGCGTCCCGCGCCGAGTTGGCGTGCACGGTGCAAAGACCGCCGTCATGGCCCGTGTTCATCGACTGCAGCATGTCGAGCGCTTCCGGGCCCCGGACCTCGCCCACGATGATCCGATCCGGCCGCATGCGCAGCGTATTGATGACCAAGTCCCGCGCCGAGATGGTCCCCTTCCCTTCCACGTTGGGCGGGCGCGTCTCGAGGCGCACCACATGCTCCTGATCCAGCACCAGCTCCGCCGTGTCCTCGATCGTCACGATCCTTTCCGTGGGTTCGATCGCCTCGGCCAGCGATCCGAGCAGAGTCGACTTGCCCGCGCCGGTTCCGCCCGAAACGAGGATGTTCTTCCTGGCCATGACCGCGAAGTCGAGGAAGGTGGAGATGTCCTGGCCGAACATGCCCAGCCGCCGCAGGTCGTTCCTTCTCAGTCGCCGCCTGCCGAAGCGGCGAATGGAAATGGTCGGCCCGTCGATGGAGACCGGGGGTACGGTCGCGTTCACCCGGCTGCCATCGGGAAGACGCACGTCGACCATCGGGGAACCCATGTCGATCCGCCGCCCCACCCGGGCCGCGATCCGCTCGATCACCCGCAGGACATGCTGGTCATCCCGGAAGCGGACGTCCGTCTTCTCCAGCCGCCCGAATCGATCCACATAGACCGCATTCGGCCCGTTGACCAGGATGTCGGTCACCGCCGGATCAGCCATCAGCGGAGCCAGCGGTCCCACACCCAGGGTCTCCTCCATCAACTCGTCCGAAAGCCGGGACCGCTCCGACTCGTTGAGCGGCAGCTCCTCCTGTTCGAGCACTTCCACCACGAAGTCCCGCACTGCCTGGGCGATCTCCTCCTCGCCGCCGCCGATGAGGTCCTGCTCGCCGATCGCGTCCAGCAGCCTCGCCTGCAGCTGGGACTTGATGGTCACGTAGTCCACCGAACTGCGGGGAATCGCCTTCTTCAACGCTTCCGCGTCGACGCTGATGGAATGCAACACCGGCCTCGGCGCCCTGAAACTCAGCCGGTCAGCGGCCTCGTTCGTGGCGGTGTGGGTGAATCGATCCCGCAGCCTGCGCCTGGGATCCTCATCGTGAATGCCTTCATCCGGGGTCAAGACTTACCTCCGCCATCGTTCGCGCTGCCTGCGCCATCTTCCACCAGAACCTGAGGACGCTTGCCTGCTGTGTTTCGCTTTCCTCCCACCACGTCGCCGCTCTCGATATCGAGAATCAACCGGTCCATCGAACGGCCGAAGCCGAACATCCGGTTGGCGCTCAGGATGTAAGGCTCGCCGGTGTTCATGGCCACCAGATTCTTCTTCTGGAAGGGGAAGGTGTAGTCCACCGCCATCCCCAGCCGGTTCTCCACGTCCTTGGTGCGCAGCTCGCCCGCGAAGCCCGGGCTGACCTGGTTCACCAGGATCCGTTGCCGGTCCTTCGATACACCGATCCCCTCGAGCACCGAGAGCAACCGCGCGGTGCCGACCACGATCGGCACCGACCGCTGCAGCACCACGCAGATCTGGTCGGTGATGTCGAGGATCGCCACCGCCACCGAATCGAGGATGGGGAAGGAGTCGACCACCACATATTCGAAGGTGCGCCGCGCCAATCGGAGAATCCGCGAGACCGAGTTATCATCCACCTCGGCCGCCTCCACCGCGTCCATCGGGGCCGCCAGAAGGCGCAGGCCGCTCTTGTGGCGCATGGTGAGCTGGCGCAGCATGGTCTCGTCCAGCCGATGGTGCTCCCTCGCGGCGTCCACCATCGTCGACTGCGGCTCGAGGTCGAGCATGAACGAGCACAACCCGAGCTGCAGCGAAAGGTCGATCAGCAGCACCCGGTCCGGATTCCTGACCGCCAGACCACAGGCGGTGTTGACCGCCAGCGTGGTCTTCCCCACACCCCCCTTGTTGCTGATGAACGAGACGATCTTGCCCAGCTTGGCCGGCTTCTCCACGGACCGCTTCGCCAGTCTTCCGAAGAGATCCTCCAGCTCGGCACTGGAGAGCGGCCGGCGCAGGAAGTCGCTGATCCGAGCGCGCATCGCCTCGATGATCACCAGCGCCTCCGACTGCTCCGGACTGAAGCTGGTCCGGCCGAACATCGCCACCACCACCACCTCGGGAGCGGCCGCCATGACCTCTTCCGCGAACGACTTGACCAGTTGCTGATCGCGCCCCATCTCGACGAACACGACCTCGGGCTGCTGGACGCGGGCAAGCTCCACCCCCTGCCGGTAGCTCTCCACATACTGCGTGGAGGGCCGATGATGCATCAACGACCCGACCGCCGACTCGAACTCGCCTCTCAGCGAGGGGTCAGGGCCAACGACGAGGAGATGGAGTGTCGTTTCCATGGCTGTTTCGTTTCCTTCACCGAACCAGAACCGGCGCCAGGAGAGGGTCAAAAAACCGTGCGTGCGCTGCCAGCACCTCGTCGCGCTCGGGAGCGGAAAGCGTCAAGAATACGTTGTTCACCAGCGATCCGGGCGCCGCTGCAGTCGAGTTCTCGTAGGCGAGGACTCCGGTCCGCTTGACCAGGGTAGCCGTTTTCACGCCGATCTCACGGATCTCGATCATGCCGAAACCGATCACCCGATCCCGCCCGAGGATCGTCTCGAAGATCGGCACATATCCGACCCACGGCCGGACCAGGACGGTCGAGAACGCTTCCGGCACCAGACTGCCCAGCTCCACCGGTGACCTCAAGTCGCGCACGAAACGACCGATCTTCCGCTCCTCCTCTCCCACGAGCAGGATCACCTCGTCGTCCCGGGCCCGGATGGTCGACTCCCCGACCGGCAGGCTGTCCCACCCCGGACCGCCGTCTGGATCTCCCCTCTCCAGCGCGAGATTCAAGACCCCGAGGATCGGTCCGCCCGGATCCTGTTCCGGCACGGCCAGTCCCGCCAGGGTCACCCGGCGCGCATCGGCGATGGCCGCCGCCCGGATCGTCAGGCCGTGATGCCTCGGCTCGTAGCTGCCATCCCCGGACATCGCCATGGCCCGCCCGAACAGAAACGGGAGGGCCGGCCCGGAGGAACTGACCCCTTCCAGGTTGTCGAGCCCGGAGAAGTCATTGGTGCGGCGGAGGCGGGAGAGGCACGAAGCCGATGGCCGCTCGTCTCCCGAAGGAGTCGGAAGGAAGTCGGTGCGCTCGTACTGAGAGTCCTCCCGGTGCAGGAGCGCCTCCTCCAGGAAGCGTCCCTTCACCAGATCTCCATGAGTCTCGTTCGGCAGGTGGAGCTGCAGATGGGGCGTGTAGACGCCCGCGCTTTCGATCGTCTGCAAGGCGTTGGCCGTGGCACCGACCCCGCCGCTCAGTTCGAACGCGGGGCCCGCCCCCAGCGTGTGGTTCGCGCTGCCGGTCCCGAAGTCGTCGTCGAACACCTGCTCGACCACCTCGCGCGCGGCGGCCCGGTCGAAGACCAGGGGGTGATCCCGAAAGCGCAGCCCATCCAACGCCGATCCGTCCGCCGCCACCTGCATCCCCGCCTGCGTCATGCGGGCCGCGCCCAGCTCGAAGAACGCCGTCGCGAAACCGAAGAACACGAACAGCAGCAGGACCACGAGGATCATCACGGCGCCCCCCTCGCGGCTTAGGGTCCGCGCAGAAACAACTTCCTGTTTTGGGCGAGCAATCGTCGTTCCTGGCAAGGCGCGACGACGACCGTGTATTCGAGATACTCCGAGGAGGAGCAACACAGCCAGGGGCGGCGAGGGCCGGCCAAAACAGGGAGCTATTCCTGCGCGGGCCCT
>JAZDLC010000180.1:0-4035 GCA_043802345.1 Planctomycetota bacterium
TGATGATGGTCTTCCCTGCCGGCAGCCCCTCAAAGGTCTTCACCGCGCTGTGGTCAAGCCCTGATTCGGGCTGCCTCTCCTCGGTTGCCGTCAGCGCCAGGGCCCAGAAGCTCCGGAACCGCCTCCCCTCCTCATCCCGGATCCAAACGAGAATGGAGCACGCACGCGACAGAGCCACGTTCATGATCCCGTCGTGCGCCTGAGCGGGCAAGAGGACGTCTCGGCTTTCGGACGAGTATCCGGTGTGCTCCACCAGCAAAGCCTGCGGGGCTTCGGATGGAACGTGCTCGAGGATGTACGCTCCATTGCCGTCGGTCATGACGCTGGATGCGCCGGGCAGGGAACCCACGGAATGTCCGGTGACACAGCGATCACCCAAAGTCACGGCCGCGCCGACGATGGGTCGGCCCGTGGCCCTCTCGGTCACGGTCCCTCGCAGCGTGCCACCCCGGTCCAGACGTATCTCCACCGCGTCTCCGCTCGGTTCCTGGCCCACCGGCACGTTCTTGATTCTCGCCGGAGCGTATTCCGGAGCCCACGCATCGAGCACGTAGGTTCCGGCATCGAGGCCGGCGAAGCCGAATTCGCCGGTTTCCGGGTCGACGTCCGTCTCCTGCACTCCAAGCCTGTTGCCCACTTCGTCTTCCATCACGAGGCGCGCCTGCGCGTTCCGCAGCGGAAGGTCATCCACAACAACCCGTCCTTCAAAGGTGGTCTTCCGCTCCAGGACGATATCCAGGTCCTCGCTCGAGCACAGGTCGCGAGGGCCCAGTTCCACCGGGTAGTAGCCATCTGCCACCACGATCAACCGATACGGCCGGCCGGCCTCCGCGAAGTCGATGGTGAACCCTCCCTCCGGGTTGGATCGTGTGAAATGCATCAACGCTCCGGACTCACTGTCGTGGACCTGCACCCACGCGCCCGAGACCGCCTCTCCCGTCGCCGAGCGAGTCTCTCCCCTGGCTTCGCAAGCATCCTTCAGTCGGAGAATCGGCGTCACGCCTTTCACGAGCGATTCGTGGCTCACGCTGGAGAGAAGCGCCGCATACCCGCTTCGTACCACCCGCACTCGATACGACTCCGCGCCGGCCGGGACACCCTTCAGCTCGAATCCGCCCGCATCATCCGAAGACGCGACCGTCGTCTCGGTCAACCTGCCGCCGCGAAGAGGGATGATCGCCGCGACACGCGCACCCTCGATCGGGCGGCCGTCGGATTCCGCGAGGACCAGCCCGGAGATGTCCACGGAGGATCGAAGCACCAACTCGATCGGCTCGCTCATCGGCAGCGCGAATTCCGCATGTACGTGGGACGCCTCTCCCGGCGCCCGCGCCATCACCTGGACCCTCGCTGCGGGCAGCCCGCCAATCTCGAAGCTCCCATCCGGATCCGTTCGCACGACGCTCTCGAAGAACATGCCCGCAACACGCTGGTCATCCTCGCGAACGCCGTCGGTGTTGTACTCGTCCTCGAATCCTCGCCGCGCGACGACCTGAGCGTCCACGACGGCCCGCTCCATTCCAGTGACAACACGACCGTACAGGTGCTCTTCATGTGACAGATCGATGGGTGACCCATCGGGCGCTGCCTCGAAGAGCTTTCCGAACGGAGCCGAACCGGGTGCCCGCGCCGCCAGGAAGAATGGAAGTGTCACCATCTCCAGCGAGGCAATGCCGGATGCGTCGGATTCATAGGGCTCGGACTCGCGCTCGATCAAGCTCTTTGAGAGTCCCTCGAGGGACCAGGCTCTCTCGCGAATCGCCTCGGACCAGGGGAGGATGAAAAACTCCGTATTGGACGCCGGTTCCGAGTCCAACCTGAACTCGAACCGCATGCCCTCGTCCACGCTCTTCCGGAAGCTCGCCCCCTCGTTCGTCGCGGAATCAGCCTTTTCCGACAGGAGGTTCTGGTCTTGATCCAGGTTGCCTTCTTCCCGTGCAATCTGGTCGCCATGCGTCCCCGCACCTCCAGGTGAACCGCCGGTCACCGTCAGCCAGAGAATCACCGCCACGCCTCCCAGCCCCAAGAGGAACAGGAGGATTCGAACTCGGTGGTGCATGCAGGCGCCTCCGTTCAAAAGCACCGATCCGGCGAGACGAAAAGAGGCCTAGGGCTGCGTTTTCTTCACGAATGCGGCGGATACGAACGGACCAGTTGGATTGTAACCCCCTCCGAGCACGGCATGGGGGCGAGGAGCGGTGGATCGGTGCGTGGTGCTCGGGCCGCTCAGTCCCAGGTTGGGAATGAGAAGAAGCACCAGCAACACAAGAAGCGCTCTCAGTTTCATGACATCACCTCACCAACAGCCTCTTGAATCCCCGGTGGGGTCTTCTTGAAGAGTTCTTCCATCGATCTCGACAGCACAGAGCAACCAATCCGCCAGTATCTTCCAAGTTCACGGATCTGGCGCACTCCGATCTCCTGGTATCTCTCGGATCCGGACAACCACTCTGCCCAGCAGGAGAGTCTCCTCTCGGCCAGCCGCTGATCACCGACTAACGCGCCGCCGAGCGCTGAGCGAAACAGTAGGACCATCGACTGCGGTTCGCAAAGAACCGCCTGCTCACTGGCCTCCTCTGCGAGACCGTACTCACCCTGCTCTCGCAAGATGTCGGCAAGCTTGCTCAGGCCGGCGGCTCGCGTCCTGGAATTGGTGGCTTCACTGAGATACTGCAGCCAGATTCCCACGTCGTTTGAGGGTCGTGAGATAGAGGGAATCTCAATCAGATAGTATCGAGGGACGTCTCGCCCCGGAAGCAGCACGTCACATGCCTTCACGAGAGCCAGAGCGTGCGCAAGCCCGTCCTCGCTCTCCTCGCCAAGAAGCGCGGTCATCGTGCGGACATGGTCCTCATGCTCGCCGAGCGACCGAGAGGTCAGACCCAGCGAGTCCATCAACCGTTGCGGCACGGTGGAGAGGTCTCCTCGCAGGCGGCTGGGCGATCTTTGAGCATGTGAGTCATAGGCGAACCCCATCTCCCACGTCGCCCGCTCGAACTGATCCAGCCCCACCTTGAACAGCAACTCCACCATCTGCGTCTTGAAGTAGCGGACCGCCGTCTCCACCGGACGGGACATCTGGACGATCGTCCTCCGGGGGAGCCGGGGGCGCCTTTCGGTTCCGGCGATCAGGGTGCGGGCGACCTCGGCCACAGCGAGGAGCGTCGCGCGGGCCTCGGCGTCGGTCTTCAGGTACTCCACGACCTGCGGTCGCTCGAGCACGGGCTCCCTTCCCTCGAGCAGTTCGGGCAGGTGCCACACGAGTTCCCTCGTCTTGATCGGCGCGAGATCGGGGAGCATCATCTGAGATCCTCCAGGTCGATCCCTCTCCCAAAGAGGTTCCGCCGGTTCTTCTGTTTCCTCCTCCGCGCCTCCTCGCCCGCCGGGAGCTTGCCATCCAGAAGATCCTTGACGAGACGTTTCGACTCCTCCGCCACGGAGGCCAGGAGGAACTCGACCCGCTCGATCGGCACGCCCGTCTCGCTGGCGATCCGGGGAATCGAGAGATGCCGCACCCACGAGAGCCAGATCAGGCGGCGGGAGCTGGAATCCATCTTGTTCACCATCTGGGCCAGAATGCACATGATGAACTCCTCCCCCGCATTCGCATTCTCCGGCTTGAACGCCGCAAGATGCGCATCGGCCACCGCCCTCTTGCACGTTTCGCCAACGGCCTCGCGCGCCCAGTCCCGAAACGGCCTCTTCCGCGCACCGCACAGATGGGATGTGTGGAGAGTCACGATCGACGCGTCCGCAACTTCCATTGCATCCAGCAGCAGGTACTCCCGGATGCAGTGCTCATCTGCCAGCTCCGTGAGTCGATCCACCTGAAGCACTGTCAGCAGGTACAGCAACTCCATGTCCTGGAACCCGTCGGCGTGGTCGAACAGCAGGTCCGCGATCCTGTCGGGATCGATGACGGCCTCGGGCGGCACTTCAATCTGCTTCTTGAGCGACCCGAGAGCCTTCAGAACCGTGAGGATTCCATCGGGCATCTCCTCCCCATGACCGCCACCTGGGTCATCGCCCGGACTC
>JAZDLC010000181.1:0-2967 GCA_043802345.1 Planctomycetota bacterium
ACCCCTCTTCCATGGCGGGCCGCATGCCGGGTTCATGGCCGCGAGCGAGGACTGCCTGCGGAAACTCCCTGGCCGCATCATCGGCATGTCGAAGGACAGCGCGGGAAATCCCGCCCTGCGCATGGCGCTGCAGACCCGGGAGCAGCACATTCGCCGCGACCGGGCCACCAGCAACATCTGCACCGCCCAGGTTCTGCTGGCCGTGGCCGCGTCGATGTACGCGGTCTATCACGGACCGGAAAGGCTGCGAGCGATCGCGCGGAAGGTCCACCTCCAGGCCGGTCTGCTGGCCGGGGCGTTGTCGGACCTGGGTCACACGCTGCGGCATGAGGCGTTCTTCGACACGCTCCGGATCACGCCCGCGAAGGGAGACGCGAGCAAGATCCTGGCGCGCTGCGAGCGGCATGGCATCAATCTGAGACTCTATCCGGACGGCGATCTCGGCGTTGCGTTGGATGAGACCGTGAGCGAACAGGACCTGCGGGACCTCTTCGTCTGCTTCGGGGGTCTGGAGGAAGGGCTCGACCTCGAGAGTCTCTCTCTGTTTGACCTGCCGCCCGCGATGCGGCGCACCTCCCCCTTCCTCGAACACCCGGTGTTCAACAGCTATTCCACCGAGCACGAGTTCCTGAGGTACGTGAAACGGCTGGAATCGCGCGACCTCTCACTGACCACCTCGATGATCTCGCTCGGCTCATGCACCATGAAGCTCAGCGCGGCCGCGCAGATGCTTCCGATCAGCCTGCCCGGCTTCAAGGACATCCATCCCTTCGCTCCGTCCGGCCAGACGACCGGCTACCGCCAGCTGATGCGGGATCTGGAGGAGTGGCTGGCGGAGATCACCGGTCTCGATTCCTGTTCGCTGCAGCCGAACGCGGGATCCCAGGGGGAGTATGCCGGACTGCTGACCATCCGTGCCTACCATCATTCACGCGGCGACGACGGCCGTGACGTCTGCCTGATCCCGGCTTCGGCTCATGGCACGAATCCCGCCAGCGCGGTTCTGGCCGGCATGCGCGTTGTAACCGTTCGCTGCGACGGGCAGGGAAACATCGACCTGGCAGACCTCGAGAAACAGGCTGACACCCACCGCGACCGGCTGGCCGCCGTCATGGTGACCTACCCCTCCACCCACGGCGTGTTCGAGGAGTCGATTCGCCGCCTGTGCGCCGTCGTCCATGAGCGCGGCGGGCAGGTCTACCTCGACGGCGCCAACATGAACGCCATGGTCGGACTCTGCCGGCCGGGCGACCTTGGCGCGGACGTCTGCCATCTGAATCTGCACAAGACCTTCGCCATTCCTCACGGCGGCGGCGGCCCGGGGGTGGGTCCGATCTGCACGGCGAAGCACCTGAGTCCTTTCCTTCCGGGCCACCCTGTCGTGAAAACGGGTGGTGAGCAGGCTGTCTCGGCCGTCTCCTCGGCCCCCTTCGGCAGCCCCGGGGTGCTCCCGATCACCTGGGCCTACATCACTCTGCTCGGGGCAGCCGGTCTGAAGGAAGCAACCCGCAGCGCCATCCTCAACGCCAACTACGTGGCCCACCGGCTCGATCCTCACTTCCCCGTGTTGTACCGGGGCCAGCATGGGCGCATCGCTCATGAGTGCATCGTCGACGTGCGCGACGTTTCGAGCAGCTCCGGCATCGACATCGACGACGTGGCCAAGCGGCTCATGGACTACGGCTACCACTCCCCGACCATGTCGTTCCCGGTCGCGGGCACGCTGATGATCGAACCGACCGAGAGCGAGTCGCTGCGGGAGCTGGACCGTTTCTGCGATGCGCTGATCTCGATTCGGGCGGAGATTCGCGACGTCGAGGAGGACCGCTTCGAGGCGCACGCGAGCGTGCTGAAGGGCGCCCCCCACACGGCCCGGGCCGTCACTCAAGACTCGTGGGATCGCGCCTATGGCCGGGAGCTGGCTGCCTACCCGAGTGCTTGGACTCGTGAGCACAAGTTCTGGCCCGCCGTGGGGCGCGTGGACAACGTTCTGGGTGACCGCCAGCCATGTTGCTCGTGGCTTCCGGATCCCGGCCACGCGGAGGAATGATCACCTCCAGAAGAGGATGGCCACGCCGACCACCGCGAGCACCGCCCCCAGGAACGCCACGAGGGAGACCCGCTGCTTCAGGAACCAGATCACCAGGGGAAGAACGAAGATCGGGCTGGTAGAACCCAGGGTGTTGGCCTCGGCGAGGCTGGTGTACTGGAAGGCGAGCATGCTCAGGGAAACTCCAAGGAACGTGCCTGTGATCGACGCGGGGATGAGCACTCTCATCGTTCCAGGAGTTCTGACCTGCGCCGTCCATCCACGGAGCCGTCCCCGGTAGAGACCCAGCACGATCCCCAGCATCACCGCCACGAGCAATCGGACGCAACTGGCGTCGAGGGCGCAGAGGTGTTCACTGACATCGAGCCCCTCGAACCTCTGGATCCCCTTCTTTGACCAGGCTGCCCCGAGCGCCTGGCAGAGGGCCGCGGAGACCCCCATCAGAACTCCCAGCGCCGTCGATCCCGGGAAGTGGCCCGGAGCTTCCGCGCCGGAGGTTCGTTCCAGGATGACCATGACCACGCCGCTGAGGGTGATCGCCATGCCGATCCAGACCCAGGCGGAAGGCACCTCGGCGAGGAAGAACCAGCCACAGAGCCCCGCCAGCGGCGGAGCCAGCGTCTCGAGGACAACGCAACGCCGCGCCCCCAGGATCTGCAGGCTCCGGAAGTGACAGGTGTCGCCGATCACCAGACCGGCCAGGCTGGAGAGGCCGAGCCAGCCCCATGCCTCCAGGTCCAGCAGCAGGGGCGCCTCGCTCCCTTCCATGACGAGCACCAACACCAGCAGGAGCAGCCCGCTCAGCACGTTCTTGAACAGGTTGATCCCGGCGGCGGAAACTCTCACACGGGAGAAAAGCAGCGAGCCAACCGCCCAGCAAACTGCCGCGCTCAGCGCAAAAAGGTCGCCGATCCAGG
>JAZDLC010000182.1:0-13887 GCA_043802345.1 Planctomycetota bacterium
TGAACACCGGCGCAGACGGCTGGAACCCGACGCGCGCGCTGAACGTGATCTTGCGGGCGTGCGAGGCGGTGGCCTTTGCGCACAGCAAGAAGGTGGTGCACCGCGACCTGAAGCCCGGGAACATCATGGTCGGCCGCTTCGGCGAGGTGTACGTGATGGACTGGGGCCTGGCGCGGGTGCTGGGCCGGGAGGAGACCAAGGACATTCGCCTGCGCACCCCCGGGCCGAGATCGGCGACGTTCGACAGCGCGCGGCGGCACACTGTGCCCGACACGCCGGAGGACGCCCTGCTCACGATGGACGGCGACGTCGTCGGCACCCCGGCCTACATGCCTCCGGAGCAGGCGGCCGGGCATCTGGAGGAACTCGGACCGCGATCCGACGTCTACGCCGCCGGCGCGATCCTCTATCACCTGCTGGCGGGCCACATTCCCTACGTGCCGCCCGGCGCGCAGGTCTCCAACCGCACGGTGCTCGGCCTGGTGCTGAACGGTCCCCCACCGCAGCTCGCCCACGAGGCTCCGGCCGCGCCGCCGGCGCTGCTCGCCATCTGCGAGAAGGCGATGGCCCGCAATCCGGCCGCGCGGTACGAGTCGATGTTGGATCTGGGAGCGGACCTGAGAGCCTTCCTCGAGGACCACGTCGTCCGGGCCTACCGCACTGGCCCCCTCGCCGAGCTGCGGGCCTGGGTTCGGCGCAACCGAGGGATTACCTGGACCCTGTCGGCGGCGGCCTTGCTAGTAGTAGTCCTCTTGTGGTCGTACCGTTCCGTGATAGCGGAACGAGAGTTGGCGGTGGCCCGGAAGTCCGAGTTCGAACAACTCGCGGGAGGGGTGCTGCTGGAGAAGGCGGTCGAGAAGGAGAAGAGGCTGTACCCTACTTCGCCGCATATGATTGCACCGATGGAGCAGTGGCTCGCCGAGGACGCAGACCAAGTCCTGATGCTCAGGCCCAAGATCGAAGCGACCCTGGCCAAGCTGCGGGCACGGGCGCTCCGCAGGGCCCAGGAGAATAGTGACCGGCGAGATGAGGACCTCGCCGCGGCGAAGCCCGGGCTACCGTCACGGGGTACCTTGCAGTTTGAGGAGCCGTCACAGCAGGCCCTCTTCGACACGCTGACCGGCCTGTTGCAGAGGATGGTGGCGTTCGAGGCGAAGGAGCGCGCGGATGTGGAGGATTGCCTCGCCTGGGCGCGCCGCGTGGAGGCGTTGACGCTGCACCATCCGCGCGCACGGATCTCTTGGGAGGATGCACGGAAGTCAATTACCGCAGCGGATAGGGTGTGGCGTCGGAGCTGTACCGCGATATCCCGATCGACCTCCAACCGCAGATGGGCCTCGTGCCGATCGGGATGAACCCGGTGACCCGGCTGTGGGAGTTCTATCACCTGAGGTCCGCCTGGGATCCGGCGTCGGGGCTCGACCCGGCCGATCTTCCGATTCCCGAGCACGCCGACGATGGCTCGATCCGGATGGAGCCCGGCACGGGGATCGTGTTCGTGCTGATCCCTGGAGGAACCTACTGGATGGGGGCGCAGAAGGAGGACCCGGGGGCGCCGAACTTCGACCCGCAGGCACAACTCGCGGAGTCTTCCGTGCTCGAGGTCACGCTCGACCCGTACTTCCTGGCCCGGCATGAGCTTACCAGAGGGCAGTGGTTCCGTCTGTCGCACGGGGAGAAGCCGGGCTGGTTCCAGCAGGGCAGATCATCATACGAGGTAGCCGAAGACGCAGCGGCGATCGGCTGGACGCGCCCGGTGGAGAGTGTGTCGTGGGAGATGTGCAACGAACTTTTCTTCCGTCACGGCCTTCTGCTGCCGACGGAGGCTCAGTGGGAACGCGGGGCGCGAGGTGGCACGCCAACCCCCTGGTGGACGGGAACGGAGGCGTCCTCGCTCGAGGGCGCGGCGAATGTGTTCGACCGCAAGAGTGAGTCGGTGGTGCCGGACTGGGGCCAGCAGGAAGGGGATTTCGACGACGGGTTCGTGATGATCTCTCCGGTGGGCTCGTTCCGGGCCAATCTGTTCGGCCTGTTCGACGTACACGGGAACGCATGGGAGTGGTGCCGGGACCGGTACGGCCCGTTCTCCATCCCGCCACGCCCAGGCGACGGCCTGCGGATCGACGATCTAACACGCTCCAACGAACGCAAGCGCCGCGGCGGGAGCTTCTATCATCCGGCGAGGTACGCACGCTCGTCGTTCTGGGCGCGGAGCCCGCCGTCGTTGCGAGACTTCAGCGTCGGGGTCCGGCCGGCCCGTGAACTGTCCCACTGAGAAGACAATCCGATTTGCCTGCAACTTCGGATCTGCCGACTCGACAGCTCCATTCCATCTCGAGTGCGAGATTCTCCTTGTCCAGCGTTCGGATCGCTTCAGGACGGCGTTCTCCGAGGACGGACCACCCGCCGGATCTCCGGCCAAACTCCTCGGAGACACTAATGAACGCCCGACAGACTGCTTCCCTCCTAGCGGCCGCGGCCCTCGCCGCCGGCCGCTCGGCCCCGATCCAGGGTGGCTACAAGACAAAACTCAACTTCTGGCCGATGACTCGCTACGCCGAGGCTGTCTGCGAAAGCCCGAAATAAGCTGGGAGGAGGGCACCAGTTGCACGAATGCCAACCATGCCGTCGCCGGATCCAAGGTGTGACCCTGGTCCGAGTTGTCCCCGGGCTGCGACCCACAGATTGCCACCGGGGACCGAGGACACTGACGCTTCCCAATCCGACAATTGCGCCACGCAGTGCCGATTGGTATTCAGCCCCCGCAGACCAATCAGGATGCGTTACACTGGTGTCGACCAGGACTCCAGGAGAAGCGCCATGCCGGACGCAATCGGGAAAGAAAGCGGACCGGACGGCACCGGCGCAGGCGCGCTGCCGACGACCATGCTGCTCGAGCGCGCGCGCGGTCGGGATGGGCAGGCACTCGCCGAGATCCTGCGGCGCCTTCAGCCACGCATCGAGCATCTCGTGAGGCGCGCGAGCGGCCCGGCCGTCAAGGCCCGCTACGAGACCGTGGACCTGCGTCAGGACGTGATGATGGAGCTGCTCGAGTACCTGCCGCGCGTCAAGATCGCCGATTCGCGCGCCCTCGAGAACTACCTCGTCACCGTGATCAGGAACACGCTCTGCGACACGCACGCCAAGGTGGTGGCACTGCGCCGCTCTCTCAGTCGGGAGCGGCCCCTGCCGAGCGACTCGGTTCTCGAGCTGGACCCGCCGCGCGGGCACGTCCGCTCGCCGAGCGGCATCATTGAACGGCGAGAGCAGGAGGCGTGGCTGCGACTGGCACTACCGCTGCTCCCTCCGGACGATCAGGAGGTCTTCATCCGCGCCAAGTTGCGGCTCGAGACCTACCCCGCCCTGGCCAGGGAACTGGGCGCGACACCGGACGCCGTCCGCATGCGCGTCGGCCGCATCATGGGCCGGCTGCTGCGCATCATCGTCGAACTCAAGGACGGTCGGATCGACGAGTTGCTCCACAGTTAGGGCCCGCGCACGTCCGCTTTCGCGCACATACTATTCGAAGGGACGTCGCAGTCAGGGAACGGACCACGGGATCTGGTCAAGCTGCCGGCGGAGGGCTTCCGCACGGGCCGGGTTGATCCATCGGTAGAAGGCGATCCTCCCCTCGAGGTGGGCCCGGAAATCCTCATGGTTGTCCCGGTTCTGGGACGCGGGCCCGTGCCGGACGCAATTGTGGAGAATGGCGCGGAGGGTCCGGTACTCAGGTGCGGCGACGTTGACCTTCTCGTTGACCACCAGTCCGGTCACGGTCTGCCGCGCGCTCTTGCGCGCCACCCTGAGCTTGCCGCGGGCGAGGCGGAACCCTTCGGCGCGGATGATCCGCTTTGACAAGGGGATGAAGCGCCGCATCCCCTTCCGCAAGCCGGCTCCTCCCGAGAAGGTGAGGTCATCCGCGTACCGCGTGTAGGTCGCCTCGAACCTCGCGGCAAGAGCCGAGAGCCGGCGGTCGAGGCGGACCGAGAGGTGGTTGGCGAGAGACGGGCTCGTGGGAGAACCTTGCGGGAGACAGGGATGGTACTGACTGACTTGCATCCAGGGCCGTTGCGGCCAGAGGTCCGCCGGCTTGCAGCGGGCCTCGCGGCATGCGGCCTTGAGCAACTGGCGGACCGGCGCCGTCGTCAGGAACGAGAGGGTGCGGGCCGTCTCGCGTGAGTACCCCAGATGATGGAAGAACCCGCTCACCTGCTTGAACGTGAACTGGTGGAAGAAGTCGTGGAGGTCCATGCCGATGACCATGTCACGGCCGACGTGCGGTTCCGCGTTGCTCCGGATCGACCGTCCGCGGACGAAGCCGTGGGCGCAAGGCGGCGGCGGCAGCTGATCGAGAATGCTCCGCAGGATCCAGCGCTGGGCAGCCTTCAACTTTGGTCTCGGGGCAAGCACCAGCCGCTGTCCGCCGTTCTTCTTCTTCAAGATGCGCGCGCGATAGTGGGGAGTGCGCATCGCGGCGAGGCGGTACGGATCGGCGAGCCAGAGAAGCTCGGCCGTGGTGATTCCAAGTGCGCGAGCGAGCGCCTCCTTGTCCGGCAACTCCGGGAGCCGTGGGTGAAGCGACCGGCCATGTCTCATCCGCGGCGCGGGAGCGGACTTGCGCTCTGATCGCGCCGGCCCCTCTTTGGAACGTGGAGGTCGGATCTCGTCCCGCAGACCAGGCCCATACTCACTGCCGACGCCCCGCCGGTCGTCGCCGCATCCGAACAGCCGCTTGATCAGGTCCAGAAGACCCATGGCACCACCTTCACGGTCCGAAAAGGTGCGGCCGGACCGGTGTCATTCCCTGACCCTGAATTGGCCTGGACCCGGTTTCCAACGCGAAACCGGTGACAGGCCAGCTTGCCATGCCGACTCGAGAAGCGTGACTCGCGTAACGCGAGTCCCCTCTTTTTGAAGGAGGATCGAATGCCCTGCCGGCCCGGCCGCCGCCGGCAGACTACGTCAATGTCCGGGCGGCGATCAACAGGGTAACCGCCGACCCAGCGGCTCGCCTCAGGGCTTGAGAACCTCCTGCATCTTCCGCCAGTTCAGTTGCCGGGAGAACCAGCGCTGGTCGGGGTCGCCGATGCCGTGGCGGCTCTGCGGGTAGAGCATGAAGTCGAATTGCTTGCCCGCCTTCTGCAGGGCGAAGATCAACTGCATGGCATTCTGGACGTGCACGTTGTCATCCATGACGCCGTGGGTGAGCAGCAGATGCCCTTTCAGGTTTCCCGCGGCCTTGAGGACCGAGGCGGCGGCGTAGCCGTCCGGGTTCTTCTGCGGCGTGCTCATGAACCGCTCGGTGTAGATCGAGTCGTACATGCCCCAGTCGTAGACGCCGCTTTCGGCAATCCCGAGCGCGAAGCGGTCGCTGTGGGTCAGGGCGAAGGCGGACATGAAGCCGCCGTAGCTCATGCCGGTGATTCCGACCCGCGAGGCGTCGGCCCAGGTGTGCGCCGTCAGCCAGTCGACGGCATCCTCCAGATCCGCGAGTTCCTGGACGCCGAGCTGCTTGTAGCACTGCTCGATCGCCCAGTGCCCCTTGCCGCTGGCGGTGCGCACGTTCACCTGGAAGACGACGAACCCCTGCTGGGCCAGGAACTGCGACCAGGCGCCGCCGTCCCAGCGATTGGCGACACTCGGGGCGTCCGGGCCGGAGTAGGTCGGCAGCCAGACCGGATACGCCTTGCCCGAACGGAACGGTGTCGGCTTCAGCACCGCCGCGTCGAGCATCACGCCGTCCCGGGCCCGGATCTCCACCAATTCCCACTCGGATGTCATGTACTGGTCCAGATCCGGTATCTCCGCCTTTCCCAGTTCCCGCACGATCTTGCCGTCTCCTGTGCACAGCCTCACCGCGGGCGGCTGGGCCAGACTCGAGTAGCTGTCGAGGAAGTACGACCTGTCGGAATTGAAGCGGGCCGTGTGTGATCCCGCCCCCTCGGTCAAGCGCTGCAGGCGGCTGCCGTCGAAGCGGACGCGGTACAAGTTGTCGTTGACCGCCCCATCCTTCGTGGAAGTGAACCAGATCAGCTTCTGCTCCTCGTCCACGTCGACGATCCGGCGCACCGCGTACTTGCCCGAGGTCACCGCCCCGATCAGCTCCCCGTCGCCCGAGTAGTGATACAGATGGTTGTAGTCGGTGCGGTCGCTCTGCCACAGGAAGCTGCCATCCGCGAGCCACCGCGGCGAGGGCGGGCGCTCGACCCAGGTATCGTTCCGTTCCTTGATCAGGATCTTCTGTTCGCCGGTCCCGGAGTCGAACGCCACCAGGTCCGCGGATTGCTGGATCCGGTCCTGCACCACGAACAGCAGTCGGTCTCCAGACGGCGTCCACTCGACCCGGACCACCAGCGGTTCCTCTGCCTCGTACTGGGAGAAATCGGCCCAGACCGCCTGTCCGCTCTCGATCGGAATCACGCCTACCCGGACCTTCGGGTTCGGATCTCCCGCCTTCGGGTAGCTGGTGACCTCCGGCTTGACCCGGAAGTGGCCTGTCTCGATGTGATCGATGACGGTGAAGTCGAACACCTCCGACCCGTCCAACGAGAGGAACGCGATCTGCTTTGAATCGGGACTCCACCAGAACGCCTTGAAGTCGCCCCTGCCGTACACCTCCTCCTGATAGACCCAGTCGAGCTCTCCGTTGAGCAGCGTCTTGCTCCCCCCGCTGGTCAGCGCGCGACACTCGGCCCCCTCGGTGGAAACCAGATGCAGGTCGTGATCCGAGACGCACGCCAGCCAGGACCCGTCGGGAGAGAGATCGCCGAGGCTTCCGGAGGCTCCCCCGGGAAGCTCCAGCCGCTGCGGCTGCGTGCCCTCACGCACGACCCAGAACTTCCCTTCAAAAGTGTAGAGCTCCACCGCGCCATTCGCTCCGGAGTCCTCTTTGCGCCGCACCACCCGGGACGCCGTGCCCTCGTCCCACCCCTCGAGCTCGCGAAACGCCTTGATCAGTTCCTTCCGGGTCTCCTCCGACGGCTCGGTCCGGCCGGCCTCGACCTCATCCGCATCCAGTTTCGTGCCGGACTTCGGGTCGACGCGCTTGCGGTCAGGATCGACCAGGAGCTTCCGTTCCCCGTCCCACTCCCAGGAGGGCGCCGGGCCCGAGAAGCGGACGCGCTCCGCACGGTCTCCGCGGCCCGAGACCTGTTCCAGCGTCAACGCCTTCTTCTTCTCACCAGCAACAACCGAACAAGCGAACAGCGAAATCAGGAGCGGAAGCAGCAAAAGGGAAGGTTTTTTCATGGAGCCGATTCGACCAACAGTTCCCGCGCCACGCCATACCGAATTCCCTTGCCGCTGACCCTGATCGTCCGGGCGCCGATCCTCGAGAGAGCCGCCTCCATGCAGGCCAGGCCCGCCGGCAGGATCTCGGCGCGGCTCGCCTCGATCGGCAGCTTCAGACGCTCCTCCAGCGGCAGGGCGTGCAGCCGGCGGACCCAGCCCGGGATGATGTCGACCGGGAGGATGTATCCTTCAGCCCGCTCCGATTCATACCGCAGGAGATCCTGGCCCAGGCATGCGAGGTTGCTGGCCGAGCCGCCCAGGCAGACCACTTCGAGACCTTCTTCCGCAAGGCCCGCGGGAAAGCATGACACCGCGCTTTTCGCCTCGACAAGAAGGGCGGGAAACCCGCCGGACCGGGTGGGTTCGCTTCCGGCGAGTCCCAGATAGGTTTCGGTCAGCACCACCGCCCCCACCGGCGCCGACATCCGCACCTCGCCCCCCCTTCCCACGATCTCGGTACTCCCTCCGCCCACGTCCACGATCAGGGTCTCGGCCCGTCCCCCCTCGGCGACGACGGCCTGATATCCGAGCCGGGCCTCCTCCTGCTCCGGAATCACCTCCACGCGCAGGCCGCACGCGGCCTGGACGCGCGCCACGAATTCCTCCGCGTCCGCCGCGCGGCGCAGCACGGCGGTCCCCACCACCCGGCAGCGCTCGATGCCGCGTTCACCGAGCTCCCGGGCAAACTGCTCCAGCACCCTCAGCGTCCGCTGCGCCGCCGCTTCGTCGAGCCTCCCTGTCCGCGCCAGCCCGGCCCCCAGCCTGGGATCCTCGCACCGGTCCTCGATCACGCTGAAGCGCCCCTCGTCGTCCAGCCGGGCGATGAGCATGAGCACGGTGTTGGTGCCAAGGTCGATGGCGGCGACGGGCAGGGACATCGTGAAGATCGTATGGCCGGGGACGACCAGGTCAACAGGATCTGAAGACGGCTTCGCCAGGCGCTCCGCTACAATGACGGGCCAAGGCGATTCCACCCTGAGGAGGCCGCCCCCATGCTTCCAGCCGCGATCACGACCATCTTCCTGGCAGCACTCATGCAAGCGCAGGACCCCCCGAGCCAGCCCGAGCCCCAGGTGATCGAAGAGGTGGAACCGGATTTGCCGGTGAAGGACACCGACAAGCTGCGCTGGATCGGGTCGTACCCCAAGGCCCTGGCCGAGGCGAAGCTGCGCAACGTGCCGGTCATGGTGCTCCTGGCCGAGGACAGCAACACGGGCCTCAGTCAGATGCTCGGCAAGGTGTTCTTCCAGGACGGCTTCGCCAACGAGGCCCAGGATTCCATCGTGCCGCTCATCGCGATGAAGGGGGTCGATCACGCCGGCGAGAAGCGGCAGATGGACGGCAGGGAAGTCCAGATCTGTGAGTACTTCGACGTGCCCTGCGAGGAACACGATCAGAGCTTCAACCAGCTCTGGAACGGCAGGGTCCATCGGAGCTACTGGGGTCCGATCATGATCCTCCTCCGGCCGGACGGCTCGGAGATCCTGCGTATCGAAGGGAGCGAGCACGAGCAGGCGCGCGTGCTGGAGGAGATCGGGATTGCCGTGGAAGAGGTGGGGAAGGGGCTCGGCGACCGCGAGTACCGCAAGCGGATGGACCGATTGGTGCGGGCGCGGCAGCTCCTCGACAAGGGGCAGGTCCAGAAGGCGCTCAAGGAGGTCGCCGTTCTGCGCGGAGCCTTGACGGCTGGATTCGACGCGCTCGCCACCCGAGAGGAGGAGCGGATTGATGCGCTTGGACAGGCCGAGCTGAAGGAGGCGATGGCACTCGCGGGCGGCGAAAAGAGCGTCCGCCTCACCTCGACGCTCCGGGAGATCTCACGCAACTACGCCGGGCTGCCGGCCGCCAAGGGGGCGCAGGCCGCACTCGATGACTTGAAGAAGAAGGACTCTCCTCCCGAGTAGCCCGTCTACTTCTTCGCGTTGGCCTTCTTCGGGTTGGCCTTCTTCAGAGCCGCGGCGAGCTTCTTCGCACTCGGCGCCTCGTCCTTGAACTCGGCCAGGGTCTGCCCGGAAGCGTCCAGCAGCACGATCTTCGATTCAAAGCTCCCGCTCTCGACCACCCGCTTCAGGTAGTCGCGAATCACCTCGCGATGCTGCGTCTTCCGGCTGAACTCCGAACAACCGAAGCAGATCTTCTCGCAGACAAAACCGCGGGCCTCCTTGATCACGGCCTCGTCCGGGAAGCAGTTCTTCTCGAACTGCCGGGAACGCTTGCAGTCGTCGTCGCTGATGACATGACCGTTGTAGAGGTAGACGAGAACCGGGCGGCCCTGCTGCAGAACGGAGGTGTTCCAGTAGAGATTGCCGTCCTGACCGGGGATGAAGTCGGGGAATCCGGTGGTAGGCCCCGTCTCTCCGTTGATCGTGACTCCAGCAGGAGTCTCGGGACCTGCCGGACCGCCCGTGGCTGGACCACCCGAAGCCGGTCCGACCGCGGGACCGCGCGCTCCCAAGGAGGCACCGCCTCCTCGTGCAGGACATCACCCGCCGGAGAGATCCGGCATGAATCCAAGGAACGCCAGGCCGCTCAGGGCGGCCACTCCGAGGAAACCCTGTCGCAACATCGGGTTCTCCCTTCTGAGGGTCTCCGGCACGGGGACCCATCAATGAGCGTCCCGCCATCATATCAGCGGGGCGCCGGATCACCAACAAGTGGGCTTCAAAGACGTTCGAGGGCGGCGGAAATCCGCTCCTCAACCCTTTTGAGCCCGGCGTACTGGCGCCCGAGGATCTGCAGCTTCTTGCGGCCTTCCTCGGGGTCGCTGCGGGCGAGTTCGACCGCGGAATCCACTTCCTGGAAACCTCTTGCCTCCAGACGGGACAAGGCCTTCCGCGCGTCCAGGGCGGTCACCGGAGTTCGCTCCGGGAACTTTTTCTCGTCCCCTCCCAGCTCGACCACCTTCTCGTACCCCCGGATCGCCCGGGCGATCCGGCCCGCCTGGAGTTCCCGCTCGGCGGCATCGAAGGCCTGGACCAGCGGCCGGGTCTTGGCCGGGGGCTTGACCGGACCGTTCCCCTTCAGGGCCTGATCCAGGAGGCCCGCGAGGTCGGTCAGCGCCTCTTCCGGCTTCAGCGGAATCCCGACCCGGCTGAC
Source organism: Planctomycetota bacterium (assembly GCA_043802345.1). Classification (GTDB taxonomy): domain Bacteria; phylum Planctomycetota; class B15-G4; order B15-G4; family JADJEK01; genus JAZDLC01. The sequence goes on from JAZDLC010000182.1 coordinate 10,387, forward strand.
GATGGTCTCTCCGGTCGCCTTCTTGAATGTCATCAGCGGAGTGTATCCCACCTCGATCCGGTACGGCTCGTACTCCTTCTCCTCCGGTCCGTGGGTCGAATTCTCCTCAGCCGCCGACTTGAGGAAGTCTCCGACCAGCACGAAGTTCGACTGCAGGCTCTCCCGGTACTTCGCGAACTTCTTGTCATCCCCCTTCGCCAGCGTCTCGAGCGCGCGCCTTGCCGCGTCGGACACATGGCAGTTCCCCTCCGTCCTCCACCCGGTGTAGACGAACAGGATTCTCCCCGTCTCCTGCGCCTTGCGAATGCCGAACTCCCAGTCGGTGGTGTACGGCACGCCCTCCGCCCACTCATCGCAGCGGGCCGCCGGCCCGGCCAACAGTCCGAGCAGGAGCGGCAGCGCCAGACTCCTGATCCCTCTCATTTCAATCTCCCAGACCGAGCTTGCTCAGCTTCGGGGCGATGACATTCCGGCAGTACGGCTGCCGCTTGTTGAGCTGGTAGTACTCCTGATGGTACCCCTCCGCGGGGTAGAACGGAACCGCCTCGGTGATCTCGGTCACGCTCGGCCCAAGGAACTCGCCGGAGGCGTCGGCGGCCTCCTTCGCCGCAAGGGCGGCCTGCCGCTGCTCTTCTGAGTGATAGAAGATCACCGAACGGTACTGCGTCCCCACGTCCGCTCCCTGACGGTTCAGCGTGGTCGGGTCATGCAGCTTGAAGAACCACTCCAGCAGCGACCCGTACGAGATCCGGGCTGGATCGAAGCGGACCTGGACCACTTCCGCGTGGCCGGTCTTTCCGGAACAGACCTGGGTATAGGTCGGGTTCTTCACCGCGCCGCCCATGTAGCCGGAGGTCACCTCCAGGACCCCGTCCACTTGTTCCAGGACGGCCTCCACGCACCAGAAGCAGCCGGCGCCGAAGGTGGCCGGTTCGCCCCCGGCCGCGGGCAAGTCGTCGTTGGTCTTCATGGAGGCATTCCCCGGATCGGGCTCCGAGTTGCCTGGCTGCGCCGTGGCCGGCTCGCGAGCACAGGCCCAGAGGGATGCAACCAGGAGGAGCGGAAGGAGTGCGAGGGTTTTGATACTCATGCTCTCTTCCAATAGCCTCTCCCGAGCCGGTGCTCCCTACTTGTTGGCCCAGTCGGTCGGGAAGTCCGGGGGGATGCGCACGAGATCGAACAGAACTGCGATCAGGCCGCCGTCATTCCCCGCGCGGTGCGGGTTCACGAATTCCCACACAATCTCCTTCTCCTGGGTCACTTCGAGCGCACGCCCGCCGTGCGACTCGATGATCAGCGTGTTGCCGTTCGGCAGGCGCTGAACCGAGCCGTTCGCGTGCGACTCGAGCACGTTGTCGCGGGTTCCCTCGTAGATCCAGACGGCCTCCTGGGTGACCGGATCGAACTCGATCACGCGGGAGGCCCCCGTTTCCGGGCGGCCCCCGAGGTTGTCGAACAGCAGGATGTTCCCGTTGTCCAGAACCGTCGGCCGATGCTGCCGTTGCCAACGGCCTGCCAGCGCCCAGACGACCTTTCCGGCCTCGGGATCGACGATCGCAATCGTCGACATGTACTTCAACGAGATCAGCACGTTCCCCTTCCGAAAGGCAGGGGATCTCGACTCAAACCGACCGTCGAGCACCTCGATCGTGTTGGTGTGCAGGAGGTCCCCGTAGGGAGGCGCATACTGCAGGAGTGGAGCAAAATCCGACTCGAGGAACGCCCTCAGGATCGAGACCCGACTCCTCTCGTTTCCGTCGGCATCCAGAACCGTGATGAAGTCCTCGAGAAGGGGCTCCGTCGGGTGGTAGTCGGGCACCATTCGCGCTTCGCGCGTCACGACGAAAACGGTCCCGTCCTCCGCCACGAAGAGATCGTGGTGACTCCCGTTGGCCCGTTCCCAGATCACGCGCGAATCACGATCCACCTTCGAAATACCGGAGTTTCCATGCACCGCCAGGAGGTCTCCGTTCTCGAACAGATGGGCGACGCCCAGGAAGTCATGCCGTGACGGACGGATCGCGCCGCCGTCCGGGGTTTCGCGTTCCTGAAGGTCGACGCCTGAGAGAGGCGGCACAAGCCAGCGGTGCACGGGCCGGCCCTCCATGTCGGTGAGGATCGCCTCGCGCGCGTGGCCTGCCACATAGAGGTTGAAGCCGGGACAGGCGCCGTCGGGGTCATAGGCGGTGACACCCGTATCACCACGAACAGGTTTGACTCCGCTCGCGTAGCCGAGCGCGGAGAGCTCCTCGATCTTCGCCCGCTGCTCATCGCTCAGCTCAGAGGCCGCGGCCGACGAACGACGATACGCCCAGGCGCCCGCAATCGGCCTGCCGCGGGGAGGGGAGGCACGTTCTGATGGGGCAGCATCCATAGGCGCATCAGGCTCGTCGGTGCTCGGGTCGGCGCTCGTGGAGGAAGCCCTCCCGCCGAGGACGTAGCCAACCACACCGCTCAGCCCGATGGCCACGATCACGGCCACTGCTCGCACAAGGGAACCTCTCTCTCTCCGAACGCGTGTCACTTCCCGGGTTGCTCCTTCGTGCTGCCGACGTAGCCGAGTTCTCTGAGCCGATCGGCAATCTCCTCGCTGGTCGGCTGCCACTCGTCCGGGAACGCCTCCGCGGTCGCTGCGTACCACTCCACCAGCTTCTGCTCGAGCCGCTGCTTCTCCGTCTCGAACGAGCCGTCGAGCGGGATCGATTCCAGGGGGTCCTGCTTCAGGTCGTACAGCCGGGACTCCTCGTCGATCATGCTCCGGATCACCTTCTGATCCCCCTCGATCACGCTGGCCCACCGGGCTTCCGCCTCGGTGGTGTGACTCTCGGTGGAAGAGAAGACCTGTGCGTGCCCCTCGGGATTCCCGCTCTCCCCGCGAAACGGCGCCACCTGCGTGAAAGCGGGCCGCTCGAACCCCATCATCCGGACCACTGAATTGAACAGCCCGGCCGTGGAGACCTGCGGCGCGATTCTCTGCCCCTTGCGCGCGCGCGGATCGACCACGATCAACGGGACGTGCAGGGTTTCCTGGAACAGCTTCATTCCGTGTCCCAATCCGCCGTGCTCGAAAAACTCCTCGCCGTGGTCGGACGTGACGACGATCACCGTGTTGTCCAGCAGTCCCCGCTTCTCGAGATGATCCAGGAGCAGCCGGAACTGCAGATCCCAGTAGAAGATCTCCGCGTCGTAGAGGTTTTTGAGATGGTCCCGCTGCTCCTCTGTGAACTCGCGATCGATGAGACCCTGCCGCCAGTGCTCGGGCAGCGGACCGCCGAAGTCCCGCTGCTCCACGTAGTCCGGATCGAAGTGCTGCCGGTACTCGCCCGGAGCGTCGTACGGTGAGTGCGGCTCCATGTAGTGCACATACCCGAAGAACTGGAACGGGCCGCGCTCGTCGATCCAGTCAAACAGATCCCGGTGAATCCCGGCGGCGTCCTCCTGGATCTCGTCGAACAGCTCGAACCCCTGATCGAAGTTGATGGCGGCGCAGACCAGGTAGTT
>JAZDLC010000183.1:0-4267 GCA_043802345.1 Planctomycetota bacterium
ACCTACGTGCTGAACGTCGCCTGCCGGGCGATGACCAAGCACTCCCTGAACGTGCATGCCGGGCATGACGACTACCACGCCATCGATGACACCGGGTTCTTCCAGCTGTTTGCCAAGGATGTGCAGGAGGGTTGCGACCTGAACCTGATCGCCCATCGCATCGCCGAGTTGGCGCTCAACCCCGGGATCTGCGCTCAGGACGGCTTCCTCACCAGCCACTCGATCGAGACGCTCCTGCTTCCCGAGCGGGAACTGATCAAGGAGTACCTGGGCGACCCGTCCGACATCATCGACTGCCCCACTCCCGCCCAGCGCCTGACCTACGGCGAGAAGCGGCGGCGTATCCCGGAGTCGTACAACCTCGACTACCCGAACATGCTGGGAGTCGTTCAGAACCAGGACAGCTACGCCCAGGGCGTGGCCGCCCAGCGGCCGTTCTACTTCGATCACATCCAGAAGCTGGCCGACCAGGCCATGGAAGAGTACGCGAAGCTGACCGGCCGCCGCTACCAGCGGGCCACCGGCTATCGTCTGGAAGACGCTGAATACGTACTGATCGGAATGGGCTCCGTGGTGCCGAACGCCGAGGCGGTCTGCGACCACCTCCGGAAGGCGCGCGGCCTCAAGATCGGCGTGATCAACCTGACGATGTTCCGCCCCTTCCCCGTCGACGTGGTCGCGGGCCTGCTGAAAGGGAAGAAGGCCGTCACGGTCCTGGAACGGGTCGATCAGCCGCTGGCGGCGGACGCTCCGCTCCTCAAGGAGATCCGGGCCGCCATGTCCAAGGGAGTGGAGAACGGCCGCGCCAAGGGCGCCGTGCCGCACGCGGGCGTTCCTGCGGTGAGCGCGAACGAGATGCCCGAGTTCTTCTCCGGTTGCTTCGGCATGGGCAGCCGCGACCTGCAGCCGAACGACATGATCGCCGCCGTGGACAACATGGCGGACGGCGGGAAGCAGAAGCGGCAGTACTATCTGGGGATCGACTTCATCCGCAAGAATACCAAGCTCCCCAAGCTGCAGATCTGGCAGGAGCAGTTGCTCGAGGGGTATCCCCATCTCGCGGACCTGGCGCTCACCCCCGCGGATCCGGTCAATATCTGGCCGAAAGGCGCCATCACGCTGCGGATCCACTCCGTGGGCGGATGGGGCGCGATCACCATGGGCAAGAACGTCGCCATGACCGCCTCGGCGGTGGCCGGGCTGAACATCAAGGCGAACCCGAAGTACGGCTCCGAGAAGAAGGGGCAGCCGACCACCTTCTACGCCGTTCTGTCGAAGGACCCGATCAAGCTCAACTGCGAGCTGAAGAACGTGACCGTGGTCCTGTCCCCGGACCCGAACGTGTTCCGGCATTCGAACCCGCTCGCGGGTCTCGAGGATGGCGGCGTGTTCGTGATTCAGTGGGACCAGTCGCCGCTCGATCTCTGGAACTCCCTGCCCCGCTCCGCGCAGGAGACGATCCAGAAGAAGAAGATCAAGGTGCATCACCTCGACGCGTTCAAGATCGCGGCGGCGGAAGCATCCGACGCGGAACTGCGCTACCGCATGCAGGGTACCGCCTTCATGGGCGCCTTCTTCCGCACGTCGCCGCTGATGGCCTCGGAAGGGTTGGACCGCGACCAGTTGATGAAGGGAATCGAGGCCCAGCTCAAGAAGAAGTTCGGCCATCTGGGCGAAGGCGTGGTGAAGGACAACCTGCGCGTGATCCAGCGAGGATTCGACGAACTCCAGACCCTCGATGTAGCGAGCCTCACGGCCGACGCGGTCGACTCCGGATCGGTGCCGACCATGCCGGCCGACCTGGGCTCCAGCAAGGCCGCCCAGGGTTTCGGCAACGCAGGCCGGTTCTTCGAGCAGGTCTGCCACCTGTACCTGACCGGTTCCGAGGGGATCGCCGACCCGTTCCTGGCGCTCTCCACCATCCCCGCGTCCACCAGTTCCATCAGGGACATGACGGGCGTCCGCTTCGAGATTCCGAAGTTCATTCCGGAGAGGTGCACGGGCTGTGGACAGTGCTGGACCCAGTGCCCTGACAGCGCGATTCCGGGTCTGGTCACGCCGGTCGAGCAACTGCTCGAGACCGCGGTCAAGTTTGCCGAGAACGGCAAGTCGCTGGACAAGATGCGGCAGTTGGTCCGGCCGTTGGCAAAGGAGACCCAGAAGGCCCTGCATGCCGCCCCGCCGTTCCACCAGTTCACGGACATCCTCGGGCTCGCGTACAAGAACGTGATCGAGAAGATGGCCCCGGCGCCGGAGAAGCGCGCGGCGCTCGACCTGGAGTTCACGCCGGTCAAGACGGCGCTGGAGGACTTTCCGCTCGCGAAGACGGCGCCCTTCTTCGACCTGCCCGAGAGCAGGGAGAAGGGCGCGGGCGCCCTGCTGTCCATCACGGTGAATCCGCAGACCTGCAAGGGGTGCCTGCTCTGCGTGGAAGTCTGTCCGGACGGCGCCCTGGTGACGGTCAAGCAGGATGAGGACGCCATCGACACCCTGCGCCAGAACTGGAAGTTCTGGAGCGCCCTGCCCGATACCGACAGCAAGTACATCAACATCTCCAGCCTGGAAGAAGGCATCGGCGTGCTTCCCGCCATGTTGCTCAACAAGGAGATCTACCGGGCCATGATCGGCGGCGACGGGGCGTGCGTCGGCTGCGCCGAGAAGACGGTTCTGCACCTGGTGGTCGCGGCCGTCTACGCGTTGATGAAGCCGAGGGTGGCCGCCCATCTCGAGCGATTGAACAATCTCCGGCAGAAGCTGGATGAGAAGGCGCGCTCGCTGGTCACTTCCGAGACCAACCTGGACGATGTGGTCGCTGCCAAGGGTGGCAAGGTCAACGTGCCGCTGTCTCCCGAGAAGGCAGAGTTGGTGCAGCGCCTCAACGCCTCCATCAAGGCACTTGAGGAACTCAACTGGCTCTACACCGAGGGTCCGAGCGGCAAGGGGCGGGCGCTGATGGGATTCACCAATTCCACCGGCTGCTCGTCGGTCTGGGCCAGCACCTACCCGTTCAACCCGTATCCGTTCCCCTGGGTCAACCAGCTCTTCCAGGACTCTCCGTCGGTGGCCATCGGTATCTTCGAGGGTCACATGCGGAAGATGGCTGACGGGTTCATCACCCTGCGCAGGGCCGAGAAGCTGCTCGCGGGAGAGTACGAGGGTGAGCAGGACGAGGCCGAGTTCCGCCGCTTCAACTGGCAGCAGTTCAGCAACGAGGAGTTCGATCTCTGCCCGCCCATCGTGGCGGTGGGCGGCGATGGTGCCATGTATGACATCGGCTTCCAGAACCTCTCGAGGATGCTCGCCTCCGGCAAGCCGATCCGGGCCGTGGTGCTGGACACCCAGGTCTACTCGAATACCGGCGGCCAGGCGTGCAGCAGCGGGTTCACCGGCCAGGTTTCCGACATGGCGACCTACGGCAAGGGGCAGCACGGCAAGACGGAGGTCCGCAAGGAGATGGGCCTGATCGGCCTCGCTCACCGCACCACCTACGTGCTCCAGACTTCGCAGGCATCGGCGTCCCACCTGCTGGGAGGCGTGCTGAAGGGACTGACCGAGCGGCGTCCCGCTCTGTTCCTGCTCCACTGTCCCTGCCCGCCGGAACACGGAATCGCCGACAATCAGGCGGCCAACGCGGCGAGGCTGGCCCTCGAAAGCCGGGCCTACCCGTTCTTCCGGTACGATCCGGACGAGGGTGACATGTACTCCGAGTGTCTCTCTCTGGAAGGCAATCCGGAGATTGACGAGAACTGGCCGAGCTACGACCTCGTCTACATGGACGAGAACAACGCGCAGCAGAAGATGACGCTGCCGCTGACGATCGCCGACTGGGCCTGCACCGAGGCCCGCTTCAAGAAGCACTTCTCCGCCATTCCAGCGGAGCCGGAAGGCGATCTGATTCCGTTCCACGAACTGCTGGAGCTCGAGCCGGGTGCCCGTGAGGGAATGCTGCCATACATCTACATCCTCGATCAGGAGCAACACCTGCAGCGGCTGGGAGTCTCGCAGGAGATCGTCCTGTTGGCCGAGGACCGGCTGTTGTACTGGTCTCAGCTACGTCAACTGGCCGGACTCAAGGTCTCCGACACGGTTCGGGCGACGGTGGAAGCCGGGATGGAAGATACCTTCGACCGCAAGGCCCAGGAGATCCGGCAGGAGTACGAGGCCCGCATCGCCCAGCTCAAGGTCCACTATCCGGGAGTCGTGGCGCTCAGGATGGCCGAGGGCCTGCTCAGAAGCGGCAACGGCAACCGGACGGTTTCCGAGATCT
>JAZDLC010000184.1:0-13147 GCA_043802345.1 Planctomycetota bacterium
ATGCACCGGAGACGCTGGAGGGAGCGGCGAATCTGGCGGACCTGTCGGCGGCCCGGGCCGGGGCCGACTGGGAGGCGTGCGAGGGAGCGACACTGGACGACGGTTACTTCGCGGCGGCGCCGGTGAACCTCTTCCGGGCGAATCGCTTCGGCCTGCACAACATGGCCGGCAATGTCTGGGAATGGGTGCAGGATTCGTACGTGGCCTATTCGGAACCGGCCCGGACGGGAGACGGCCTGCGTGGCGGCGTGAAAAAGACGAAGGTGGCCCGGGGCGGCGGTTTCACCGACTCTCCCCGGCGGGCCCGCTCGGCGCATCGGGGCCGGCTGGATGGGTCGCATCGAACCACATCGATCGGCGTGCGTCCGGCGCGCGGTATCGATTGAGCAGGGGTCATCCCTGGGCGGTGGCTCCGCGTGGATCTGCCAGTCGGCTTGTCACAACGGGCGAAAGCCGGTAGATACAGGTGCGCGGAGGGCGCGGTTCGGGCACGGGCGCGAACGTAGACTGGCGGGTATACGCTGCTGGACCTGATTGTGGAGCGAGGATTGAGATGAAGCTCAAGGGGTATGCAAACCGTGTTGCTCACATCGATCTGACCACCGGGGAGACCGCGTATCTGCCGATCCCGGAAGACTGGGCCCGGAAGTACATCGGGGCCAGGGGGCTTGGCGTCCGCTACCTGCTGGAGAACGACGTCACGGTCGATCCGCTCTCCCCTGACAACCTGCTCTGCTTCATGAACGGTCCGCTGACGGGAAGCACGGCGAACATGAGCGGCCGGCTCGCGGTGGTGACCAAGTCGCCGTTGACCGGCACGGTGACCGACTCCCACCAGGGCGGCTGGTCGGCGGCCAGGCTGCGCTGGGCCGGGTTCGATGGGCTGGTGCTGAAGGGCAAGGCCGATCGGCCGGTCTACCTGTACGTCGAGGATGGAAAGGTCGAGGTTCGGGATGCGGAAAACCTCTGGGGCCTGGGTGTGCATGACACCGTTCGCCGCCTTCAGGAGGAGTTCGGCAAGAAGGACCTGACGGTCATGGCGATCGGTCCCGCCGGCGAGAACCTGGTCCGGTTTGCCTCCTGGATCAACGAGAACGACCGGGCTTCCGGAAGGGGCGGCACCGGGTGCGTGGGTGGCTCGAAGAACCTGAAGGCGATCGTCGTCAAGGCGCGCATGGCGGCTCCCGCGCCGAGCAAGAAGGCAGCCTGGGGCATCGCCAGGAAGGAGGCCCTGGCGGCGATCAAGGACGAGGGGAATGCCACGAGCCCGAAGAAGGGCGGCCTCAGCGTGTTTGGCACCAACGTCCTGATGAGCGTGACCAACGCCATGGGAGCATTGCCGGCGAACAACAGCCAGCAGACTTCGTTCGGGAAGCGGGGAGAGAAGCTGAGCGCGGAGTATGTGAACGAGAACCTGCTGGTCGGAAACCCGACCTGCCATGCCTGTCCGGTCGCCTGCAAGAAGGAGGTCGAGATCAAGGAGGGGCTGTTCGCGGGTTTGCGGATGGAGAGCCTGGAATACGAGCCGGCCTGGGCGCTGGGCGCGAACTGCGGGAATGACGACATCCGCTCGGTGGCGGGCATGATCGATCTGAGCAACGATTTCGGCATGGACGCCATCGAAGTCGGAGGCGTGCTGTCTGCACTCATGGAGGCCAGCGAGAAGGGGTATCTGGACGAGACCCTCGGGCTGAAGTTCGGCGATGTCGATGGGATGGTGGAGGCGGTCAAGATGATCGCTCACCGTGAGGGGATCGGAGATTTTCTTGCCGACGGCATCGTGGCCCTGACGAAGCATGTCGGCCATCCCGAAATCGGCATGCACTGCAAGGGTCAGAGCGTCCCGGCGTACGACCCGCGGGGCCTCAAGGGGATGGGCCTCGGGTTCGCCACCTCGAACCGGGGCGCCTGTCACCTGCGGGCCTACACCCCCGCCAGCGAACTCGGTCTGATTCCGCTGAAGAGCGACCCGCTGGCCTGGAAGGGGAAGGGGAAGCTGGTGAAGTTCCTCCAGGACCTGTTTGCTTTCTGCGACTCCCTGGATCTCTGCAAGTTCAGTTCCTTCGCGATGAATGCGGAGAACTACGCCGCCCAGTACGCGGCGATGGTGGGTGTGGAGTTCACCGCGGAGGATGTGCTCCTCACCGGGGAGAGGATCTACAACCTCGAGCGGTATTACAACAACCTCGCCGGGTTCGGCGCGGGCAGCGACATCCTGCCGGAGCGGTACACCAAGGAACCTTCCACCATGCCGGGCTCGAAGGGAGAGGTGTGTGAGCTGGCGCAGATGCTCGAGGAGTATTACGCGGAGCGCGGGTGGGTGGATGGAGTGGTGCCGGAGGCGAAGCTGAAGGAGCTGGGGATCGTGGAGTAGGCTACCCTCCCGCCACCGGGGGGAAGGCATCCAGGATGTCGTTTGGCTTGACCGGAGCGTCGAGCTGCCCCTCGATGTAGAGGACGTTGCGGCCGTTGAGCAGGAGATTGGTGCGGGGTAGCAGCGCGCCCGAAGGATCGAACAGTTCCTTCTCCAGGGCCGGACAGTCCGCGATCGCCAGCAAGAGCAGTTCACGAACCGTGCTGTCCCGGCCGGGAGCAAGTTCCAGGAACTTCCGGCCGGCGGTCTGGCGCAGGTTGGCGTGAAGGTTCAGTCGGGCCATGGTCTGCATGCTACTCGACGCCGCTACGGTCGGAGAATGGGCTGTATTTCCAATCAGGAATCGTCAGTATTCAGCGGCCGGTTTTCATATCGAGACCTCCAATGTTCAGGCAACCGACACTCTACTTCAGCCACTCGATGGGGCGTGACATGCACCTCTGGCAGCATGGCAACTTCGGCGCCCCGGTGCTGGTCTTCCCCTCGGCGGGGGGCATGGCGCACGAGTGGGAACACCACGGCATGGTGGAGGCGCTCTCAGGCCTGATCGACGGAGGCCGCATCAAGCTCTACTGCGTGGAGTCGAACGTCTCCGAGGCGTGGACAGATCGGGGGAGCGACCCTGATTGGAGGATCGGCCGGCATCACGCCTTCGAGCAGTTCGTCATGCAGGAGCTGGTGCCGCTCATTCGAGCCGACTGCCGCAGCGACGCGATTCCGCTCGCGGTGGCAGGGTGTTCCATGGGCGGCTTCTACGCGGCCAACTTCGCCCTGAAGAATCCCGAGACCTTTCGCTACGCACTCTGCATGAGCAGCCGTTTCGACATCAGCGAGTTCACCGGAGGCTCGTGGAACGGTGGTTTCTATTTCAACAACCCGATGGCGTACACCCCGAACATGGACGGCGAGATGCTGGAGCGCGTCCGGCGGAACACCCACCTGGCGCTGGTTTGCGGCCAGGGCGCCTTCGAGGACGGTAACCATCAGGAGACGCGCAGGTTCGGTGAGCTGCTGGCGCACAAGGGGATCAGCCACGAGTGCGACCTGTGGGGTCAAGACGTCGCCCACGAGTGGGTCTGGTGGGGGCGCCAGGTAGTGCATCACCTGGGAAAGATCTTCGGCTAGCGTTCGGGCTGGCGGAGCGGGACCGCGCCATCTCCCTGGCCGGCGGAAGTCGTTTGTCGGAAGAGTGTTCGGCGCGCCCGACAGCGCCCGTCCCTTGGCATGTGTTGCGTCCGGGCCGAGCAGCCAGCACCGAGTTTCCCTGCCTTTCTCGTCTGGCCCTCAAGTCGCCCCACGTATGATCCGAAGTGCCTCGTAGCGCCACCCTTCGGAGAATCTGCACCCGTGACCTCGCACCTGCGTAGCGCCCTGATGACGGCGATTCTGGCCCTCTTCCTGGCCGGCAATGTGCCGGCCGGCCCGCCCGATCCGTGCGGCGGAGCCCACACTCATCTGAGTGCGCTGGAGACGAAGCAGCTCGACAAGCTCGAGACGAAGCTGGCCAGGACCCTCTCCGATCTGGCGAGGTATCGGCAGAAGCTGGCGGCCCAGGAGGCCCGTCTGGCCGCAGGGGAGCAGGAGCTGGAAGAGGCCCTGGCAATGCCAGAGGACACCGCCCAGCAGCGCCGCCAGAGGGAGGCGGCGATCAAGGCGGCGAAGAAGCAGATCAGGAAGGCCACGAAGGGGCTCGAGAAGTGGGGCGGGAAGGTGGCGTCGCGCGAGCGGAAGCGGGATAACTGGTGCGTCAAGCTGGAGGGGCTGGATCCCTGGCGCTTCTCCGGGCCGGGTCCCGGGCCGGCCGGGAACCCGGCGTACGAACCGGCATGGGCCGGCGTCGCGCCATCCCGGATTCTCGAGCTCGAAACCGATCCGCTCCTCTCCGACGACCAGAACGGAGCCCGGCTGAAAGGAGCCATCCTGGCATTGATTCCGGGAGACCGGCTGGAGATCGGTGGGGGCGTCTGGTCGATCAACTCGTACTTCAACGTCACCCTGCAGGGGACGGCGCTTGCGCCGATCCAGGTGGTGGCGAGGGACGGAGAGTTCCCGGTCATCACGCGGCCGGATGCGGGCCAGAACCTGATGAACGTGGGGAACATGACGCCCGCGTCGTCGCGCTACATCCTGTTTCGCGGACTGACCTTCACCGGCGGCTCGGCGGGAGTGCGGCTCTATGGTGCCGCCAACGTCTGGATCGATCGCTGTGAGATCCACCACACGGGCGAGGCTGGGATGACGACGAACACGGTCGACACCGACTCGATCTACATCACGCGCAATCACATCCACCACACCGGCGGGTACGGCGAGGGGATGTATCTGGGCGCCAACTCGGGAGCGGTGGTGATGAGCAACTCGGTGGTGGCCAGGAACCATGTCCACGACACCGGGGGAACGCAAGGAGACGGGATCGAGCTGAAGCAGGGGAGCTACGGCAACTGGCTCGTCGCGAACTGCGTCCACGACACGAACTACCCGTGCATCCTGGTGTATGGAACCCACGGCAATCCGGTCAACATCGTCGAGCGCAACCACTGCGTCGGCTCGAACGACAACGTGATGCAGGTCCAGGGGGAGGCGATCGTCATCAACAACCTGGTGGTGGGCGGCGCCAACGCGTTCTTCTCGACCGACCACCAGGATTCCTCCGTCAACCTCTCGGTGGTGCACAACACCTTTGTCTCGCAGGGGATCGCCGCCTACCTCTCGAGTTGGAACGGTCGGCAGGGAATGCTCTTCGCCAACAACGTCACCTACAGCGAGGGGAACGTGGCGGTGTCGTTTTCCGGCGGATCGAGCGGGGTGTCGGCCACCGGGAACATGACCTTTGGCGGAGTGGTCCATGGGCCGCCGGCCGGCTTCTCCCAGGGAGGGGGCCTGGGAGATTTCCGCGGTTTGAGCTGGGATGGCGCGCGGGTAGACTCCACGCCGATCCAGGGCGAAGCCCTGATCGGTTCCGGCGACCCGGTCTATGGCGCGCAAATCGATCTTTCGGGATCGCAGCGGACAGGCTCGCTGGAATCGGGATGTTCTGACTCCGAGTAGGAGAGCCCGATGTGGAAGCGAGTTGGGGTTGCCGTGTTGGTGGTGGTGGTGCTGTTTCTGGTGGTCGGATTCCTTCTGCCGGGGGAGTTCACCGTGGAGCAGTCCCGGGTCGTGAAGGCAGATGCGGAGAAGATCCACGCCCTGGTGGGGGACCTGCGCCACTGGGAAGAGTGGATGCCGTGGTACGAGATGGATCCGACCATCGTGACCACGTTTGGCGAGAAGACGACCGGTGTGGGGGCGAAGCAGACCTGGACCGGGAAGGATGGCGACGGTGAGATCTTGATCACGCGCTCCGACCCGACCTCGGGCATCGAGTATGACATGGTCATGATCGAGGGGGGGAGGCGCATGCCGAGCCAGGGAGGCGTGAGGTACGCGCAGGAGGGTGACGGGATCAAGGTGACCTGGAGCATGAGTGGGGAGATCGACACTCCGGTGATTGGAGGTTACCTCGCCCTGGCGATGGACAGGTTCCTCATCGGCCCGTCGTTTCAAGAGGGTCTGGAGAAGCTGGGCAAGCTCGCGAGCGGCGGTTGATCAGGATGTTCGACCAGGGCAGGTGTCTCGCCGTTCTCTTGCGAGGTCGGGGGCGGGAACTGCTCGGAGCCATCTTGCTGATCGGATTGGCGGGCTGCGCTCTGCCGCGTGAGAGGGCCGGCGAGCCGGGCCTGCTGACACTCGATCGGATCTTCGCGTCGGACGAGTTCTTTGAGGAGTATCCGGGACAGGTGCGCTGGCTGCCGGACGGCCTGGGGTACACGCAGTTGGTGCCGTCCGCTTCCGTGAAGAACGGCCGCGACCTGGTGCGGGTCGATCCGGCGAGCGGCGAGCGGGAGGTCCTGATTCCAGCGTCCCGGTTCGTGCCATCGGGCCGCGGCGAGCCGCTCGTGATCGCCGACTATCAGTGGTCGGAGGGGCGCGCGAAACTCCTGATCTTCACCAACACCCGCAGGGTCTGGCGCTTGAACACGCGCGGAGGCTACTGGGTGCTCGAGCTGGAGAGTTCCGAGCTGAAGCAGATCGGGAAGGGGGCGCCGGAGGCCAGCCTGATGTTCGCCAAGCTCTCCCCGGACGGGGAGCGGGCCGCCTACGTGTCGGAGAAGAATCTCTTCGTGGAGGAGCTGGAGTCGGGCCGGGTGATTCGCCTGACCGGCGATGGCTCGGAGACGATCGTGAACGGCACCTCTGACTGGGTCAACGAGGAGGAATTCGGCATTCGCGACGGCTTCAGGTGGAGTCCGGACGGGACGAAGCTCGCCTACTGGCAGTTCGACACCGAGGGCGTGCGCACCTATCACCTGATCAACAACACCGCCGGGCTGTATCCGGAACTGACGCCGATCCAGTATCCGAAGGTAGGGGAGACGAACTCCGCCTGCAGGGTCGGCGTGGCCGACGCGAAGGGCGGGGCGACGGTCTGGATCGACGTGCCGGGCGACCCGCGCGGGAACTACATTCCGCGCATGGAGTGGGCAGCGAACTCCGACGAGCTGGTGATCCAGCGGCTGAACCGCTTGCAGAACGAAAACCAGGTGATGCTCTGCGATGTCCGGACCGGCGTGGCACGGACCGTGTTTACCGACCGTGACGAGGCCTGGGTCGAGGTTTGCGACGATCTGCGCTGGCTGAACAGCGGCCAGGAGTTCACCTTCCTGAGCGAACGGGATGGGTTCAACACCCTGTACGTGGTTCCGCGGAACGGCGGTGCGGCGAGGCGGATCACGTCCGGAAGCTACGACGTGATCGAGGTGCTCCGGATCGATGAGAATGGTGGCTGGGTCTACTTCATCGCCGCCCCGGACGATCCCACGCAGCGCCATCTCTTCCGGGCGAGCCTCCAAGGCGGCGGCGAAGCCGAGAGGCTGACACCCGGGGAGCTGCGCGGGCATCACAGTTATCAGATCGCGCCGAACGGCGCCTTTGCCGTGCACACCTTCTCCCGGATCGACACCCCGCCGGTGACCGACCTGATCAGACTCCCGGAGCATGAGAGCCTGCGCGTCATCGAGGAGAACGGGAAGCTGAAGCAGAAGGTGGCGGCGATTGCCGGCACGCGGACCGAGTTCATGAAACTCGAGATCGAGGACGGCCTGGTGTTCGATGCGTGGGTCATCCGCCCACCTGACTTCCGGAAGGACCGGCGCTACCCCCTGCTCTTCTTCGTCTACGGCGAGCCGGCGGGCTCCACGGTGCAGGACCGCTGGGCGGGCAAGCGGCACCTGTGGCACCGGATGCTGGCCCAGCGCGGGATCATCGTGGTCAGCGTCGACAACCGGGGAACCAAGACCCCCCGCGGCAGGGAGTGGCGCAAGTGCATCTATCGCCAGATCGGCATCCTCGCCTCCGCCGACCAGGCCGCCGCTACCGCCAAGCTGCTCGAACTCTGGCCCTACGTCGATCGCGGCCGCGTCGGCATCTGGGGCTGGAGTGGCGGCGGATCGATGAGCCTGAACGCCCTCTTCCGCTACCCGAAGCTCTACACCACAGCCATCGCCATCGCCTTCATCAGCAACCAGCGCTTCTACGACACCATCTACCAGGAGCGGTACATGGGTCTCCCGGACGACAACCCGGACGGCTTCCAGCAAGGCTCACCGATCACCTTCGCCCAGCAACTCGAAGGCGACCTCCTGGTCATCCACGGCACCGGTGACGACAACTGCCACTACCAGAGCTGCGAAGCCCTGGTCAACGAACTGATCCGCCACAACAAGCAGTTCCGCATGATGTCGTACCCCAACCGCTCCCACGGCATCTACGAAGGCGAGAACACCACCCGCCACCTCTACGGCCTGATGACCGACTACCTGGAGGAGAAGCTTGGCAGGCCGCACCGGAAAGACTGAAGAAAGTGGTGCGGCACTAAACGTCAGATAGTGTTCTCCACCCGAGGCCCGACAGCTGGCGAGAAAGGCCACCCATCCAGGTCGGGACCTCCTTTGCATCCATCGGTCGGTCCCCTCCATGGAGAAACTCACCCCAAAACCCAGCTAGATCCACCGGGCCGAACGAGACGCCAGCAGGCCGAGCCGGGGGGCAGTGGGGATGCACCAAGCGAGTTGCCTGGGTCTTCCCAGGCCTGTCTGAGCGACTGCGCCCCTCTGCTCCCCGGCGCCCGGCCGTGTCGCGCGCCCCCCCCTCACAAACCGACCCCGCAGCCCGGAGGACTCTACTGGAAAGACAACTGCACTCCTGAGGTTGCGGAGTAGCCGATTTCCGCGGCCGCGTCGGCGATGAACGCCTGCATCATGATGTCCACGTCGCCGAGGCCCTCCGGGGCCATGGCCAGCAGCGTCACCGTGCCTTTTCCAGGGCCGTAACCGCCGATCGAGACCATCAACGATGCGCCGGGGACCGGCACCAGGTTCAGGTTGCAGTTGGAGGCCCAGATCGGGTTCGAGGCCTGCGTGCTGGAGAAGAAGACGAACGCGACGCTGCCGCCCAGCGCGTTGGAGATCGTGATCGCGACTGGCTGGCCGGCGGTGGGGCAGCTGTCGCTGCTGGTCAATGGCACGAACCCGCCGGCGCCGGGGCAGCCGTCGCCGTAGAGCGACAGGAATTGACACGTGTTCTGTCCAGGATTGGGGCCGCCCGGAGTTCCGGCGCCGGCCGTCTTCACCCAGTCAGCGGCGTGGTCGGTATCGGGATCCTGTACGCGGCGCACTTCGTCGCCAGCGCCGGAGTTCAGCTCGCCCAGCCAGTTCTGCCCCGGGGGCAGGTCGGGAGCCGGCGGATTCCCGAACCAGTTCAGATAGACATAATCCTCGCCCGTTCCGGAGTCGTCATACAGGGCCGCCTCGATGGTGCGGGCGTCGGTCCAGAAGTAGTTGAATCCCACGCTGAGCGAGTGTGGCAGGGTCCCGGGCGCACCCGCGGAGCCGAATTCCTGAAGCACCAGATAGCCGTTGCTGGGGATCAAGGTGCCGGCCGGAAACGTGAAGGGGAGTTCGGGTGTCAGGTCGACCACGCCGCTGTTCGTGGCGTACCAGGTCTGCACGACCCACCCCGAGATGTCGATCGTCGCCGCGCCCATGTTGCGCAGCTCGAGGTAGTCCGGGGTGCCGGTGTTGATTTCGTTGATCGCGACCTGAGCACCCAGAGGGGCGGACAGGAGGGCCGAACAGATCAGGGCGGGAAGAACTCGCCGCGGGACAATAGTCAACATGACAGGTCACTCTCCAGTCAAGAGAGCCTGGTGGGAAAGAGTTGCCGCCGCCGAAAGCAGCCTATGTCGCCAATTGTCCCTTGCACTCAGTGGCATCGTCAAGCGCCGAATCGAACTGCGTTCCACCAGGAGAACCCCAGGAGGAACAAGGTGAGCAGAATCGCGAAGCCCTGGGCGGGGCTGCCGACAGTCTGGCGGATCGGTCGGAAGTCCAGCAGCAGACCCAGGAAGAGGCCGGCCAGGAACCCCGTGAAGTGGGCCAGGACGTCGGTGCGCTCGCCGGAGACGCCCAGCAGACCGAGAAGGGCCAGACCCGCGGCAATGTACGTCCAGCGTCGCGCTTTTCCCCGCGGGCTGCGCTTGCGGCGGCTCCACTGGCAGGTGGCGAGGATTCCCACCGCCCCGAACAATGCGGTGGAGGCACCCAATGACTGATGCCCCGGACCCCGGAACCACGAGTTCAGGAGGTTGCCGACTCCTCCGGAGAGGAGAGTCGCCAGAAGCCCGAAGCCGGATCCCACTAGCTGACAGACCCCGGCCACGAACAGCGAACCGAAGACGATGTTCCCCGCGAGGTGGACCAGATCGGCGTGCAGACAGAGCGCGGTCACGGGGCGCCACCATTCACCCTCGTGGAGCAGGGTCGAGTCGTTCATGCCGGCCGCATCCCAGTCCGTGATCGGAATCCACCCCACCTTTGCCAGGTGAAACAGAACCAACACGAGGGCGAAGGCCAGGGCCGCGCCAACCCCGTTCCCCAGCAGCGGCGGCGGCGCCTCGTTGGGAGGCCAACCGCGGCTCTCGTCCTGGTAGCGGGCCAGTTGCTCCAGCGCCTCGTCCGCGTCAGCCACCTCCACCAGCAGCAGTCTCTCCCGCCCGACCCGGCGCTGCTCGAAGCGAATCCCCATGGAAGCCAGCACCAGGGCGTGCTCCCGGGCGGCCCTGGAGGATGAGGTCCGATCGACGACCGAAGGTTCAAACAAGTGGGTCTTCAAGCACTGCCTCGAGTAGCGTTGCCCCGGCTGGCGTTCTCACCCCCCAAGCGAGGGGAGGGAAAACCGGATGAGGGCCCCGGCGCGAGTATGGTACAAGCTCCCCTCCTGGGAAGGGCCTATGCGAATTCCGGATTCGATTCGACCGAATGTTCCGACCGCGTCGCCGCTGCGGCAGCGGGCGCACGAGCAGTTGCTGGGAGCTGGCCGGTCGGGAGTCGTCTTCAAGGATCTGGACCGCCTCGGGAGGGTCACGGCGCGCAAGGTGTTCGACTCCGAGGGGCTGACCAAGCTGGTTCAGTACATCTTCCTGGGCGCCCCGAATCCGTACTGCTGGAACGAGCACGCGATCGAGACCGCCCTGCTCCGGCGCAGAATCCTCACGCGCCTGGTGAGGTACTGGTTCGGGAACCGGGTCCACGTGGCGCGAGGCTTCTCGCGGGACTGGAATGACGAGCTTCAGGCATACCAACTCCACACCGAGTTCATCGAGGGACGGACTCCCCGGCTGGACCAGCCTTTTTGCCGTGAGGGGCGGGGTCAGGTGAGGGATCTGGTGGAACAGGTCATGCGCCCGCTCCAGCAACGGCTGCTCGAATCCGGATTCGACGGGTTGGTCTGGCAGGCCGGACGCGGCAACCCGGTGGCGCTGGCGAATTTCCTGATGGTGACCGCGCCGGGTGAGGATCCGCGCTGGGCCTGGATCGACCTGGAATCGGGTGTTCCCGCGCTGTTTCCCGCCCAACCTCTGGAACTCCTGCGCTTCTACCTGCCGAAGGCGTTCCAGCATGGCGGTCCGCTCTTCGACGACGTGGACATCTCGCGGCTGCGTGATTACCTCGACCAGCACGAAGAGGCGCTCGTTCAGGTCGTGGGCGAAGCGGACATGCGGGCTCTCCATGGCGACGTCGAGTCGCTCGGCGGTCATCAACATGCCTGGAAACAGCAACCGCGCGCGCACAGGAGCGTGGACTACTCCCTGGCCAAGGGCCGCATCACGGACAAAAAGGCGGAGTTCTACCGTGAACATCCGTGGCTCTGGTACGGGCGAGCAGCGTGGCGCCTTCCGGGGAAGGTGTCGTCGTGGGTCGGCCGCGAGATCGCGATCGCGGCCCGCTGGATCAGAGGTCTGGACTACCGCGGCATCGGCGTCGGGATCGGCCGCTTCCTGACGTCCCAGAAGTACCGGCGCCGGCTGGCTCAGAGGCTGGTCGATCGGCGCATCGGGTCATGGCTGAGGCGCGGCCACCTGAAGGTCGCTGACGCGGAGACTCTGCGGAAGCAGCTCGAGCGAAAGGAATCGTGCGCCTACCTGACCGACTTCGGGGTGCACATGGCGATCAAGCCGTTCGTGAAGAGTGTCGAGTGGCTGCTGTTTCCCTCGCTCTGCGCCGCCGGGCTGGTCAGTGAGACGACCGTGGCCATCGCTGTTGCCTCGGGTGGATGTCTGGCCCGCACGATCTACACGCTGGGCCGAACGATCCAGGCAGGTCTGAAGCGCCGCAGGAAGCCGTGGGTCGCGCTGGCGGTCGGAGCCGTGCCAATCGTGGGAAACCTGGCGTATCCGCTTCAGTTGGTCTACTCGGGCACGGACCAGAACGATCAGCTGGCCCAATTCATGCTCTTCGACGGCAGCACCGCATTCGGTCGAAAACTGCCGATCTGGGGCGGCCCGGACACCCTGACGGAGCATTTCTTCAACCGGCTCCCGGAACGGCTCATGCGCGCTCCGGAAGTTCCGGCCGTCCCGAGGTCGTCACTGAGGAAACCGCTGAGGAGACCGTGACTTTCGCGGAGCAGCACTCAGGCATCGGGCGACTCGCGCAGCTCTTTGGGAGGCGCACATTCGACACGGATCGTCCGACCGTCGCGCGGATGGCAGAACTCGATTGAGGCGGCGTGCAGTCGATACCCGGAATCGGAAGGCAGGGAAGCGCTTCCTTGCAGTGGCAGCCCCCCCGGCCCGAAGAGAGGGTCTCCGACCAACGGGTGGCCGGCCCAGGCCAGGTGCGCCCGGATCTGGTGGCTCCTGCCGCTCCGGATCACGATCTCCAGCAGGGAGTTTCCGTCATGCCGGCGCTCCAGGACGGTGACCTCGGTGGCGGCGGGCTTGCCGTCAGCGCACACGGCGTGCAACGAACCGGTGGGGCCGTGAGGCACCGGCCCGATCGGAACATCGATCTGGAAGCGGGTCTCCTCCGGATGGCCGCACGCCAGTCCGCGGTAGACCCGGTGGACCTTCCCTTCACGGAAGGCGCGTCCGAGCCGCGAGCGGGCGAGCCGGGTCCGCCCGAGGAGAAGCACACCCGAGGTCCCCGTGCCCAGGCGGTGGGCCGGGGAAGCCTCCTGGAACCGCCGGCGCACCTGGTGCAGGAGGGTGTGCTCGAGATACCGCCCACCACCCGGCAGGGTCGGCAGCCCGCTCGGTTTTGCCACCGCCAGCAGGTCCTCGTCACGAAACAGGATTCCGAAGTGAAGCGGGGCGGGAGGCTCCTGCCAGGGCGGGCGTCGCCATGAGAGAATCTGGCCGGTTCTCGCGACGGAGGAGGGCCCGGCCGCCAGCCC
>JAZDLC010000185.1:0-8114 GCA_043802345.1 Planctomycetota bacterium
TCCCCTCTCCGTGCCCGATTCGTGGAAGCCGCTCCTGTGGTGTTCACGCATGTACCGGAAACTCTCGGTCCGGAAGGCCGCCCGGCTGAAGCTCGGCACCTTCCAGCCCGGGGAGCCTGAGTACGTCTTTAGCGAGGAGAAGATCGCGGCGCTGCACGCTCGGGTGACCAGGTCCGGACGTGGCTTCGCCATCCTCGATCTCCCCCTGCTCGAACCGAGCGCCGGAGGAGCGAAAATCACCCGTGAGGGGTATATCTGCCGGGAGCAGAGTGCCTGGCTGGCAGGCGTCGCCGGCCAGCTCGACATCCCGCTGCTCGACCTCCTCCCCTCCGTCCAGGAGCGAGGGGTCGCCGCCTACTGGGTACAGCACAAGCCACCCGATCACCACCCGAACGCCCTCGCGCACGAAAGATTCGCCGCGTCCCTGGCGGACTTCCTCATCACCCGGCAGCTTGTCCCCACCACCGACTGACCCCCCCTGCCATCCACCCACGCGAAACCTGACGCATCGTGCCGCACCACTTCCTTCAGAAATTGAAGGAAGTGGTGCGGCACGATGCGTCAGGATTGGGGGGATCAGAAGCCGGTGCGCTTGAACCAGCGTTCCAGTTCGGACATTGGCAGGCGGACCGAGGTGGGCCGTCCATGGGGGCAGCTCTTGGCCTCCGGCAGTTCCTCCGCCTGTTGGAGCAGCGCCTCCGCCGCCTCCTGTTCGAGTCGGTCGCCGGCGCGCACCGCGCCGTGGCAGGCGAGGGTATGCAGCCTTTCCTCGAGAGCGGTCTGCTCCCCCTCCACCTCGGTGTCGAGGGCCGCAAAGAGCAATTCCTCGACCCGCGCGTTCTTCAGCAGGGCCGGGACGGTGGAAACCGCCAGTTCGGTCTCGCTCATCGGAGCGACCTCCAGGCCGAGACGCTCGAGATTCTGCCAGGCATCCTCGAGGGCCAGCACCCGATCGCGCCCCACCTCGACGATCTCGGGCAAGAGCAGGCGCTGCCGCGCGATGCCACCCCGCTCCAGTTCCCGCCGCAGCTGTTCGTACAGCACCCTCTCATGGAGCGCATGCTGATCCACCAGGACCAGTTCCTTGCCGGACTGATACACCAGGTAGGTGTCGAACACACCCAGGATGCCCCTTCCAGTCCGCGCCGGAACCGCCGGCACTGCCTGCTGCTCGGACACGGGAAAGAGGGGCGATTGCGCGGGCAGCGGCTGCCGCCGATCCGGCACTGGAACCGGATCGGGCCACTCCCGCACGATCCCACCCCCCTCGATCTGTGCAGGCAGTGGCTGCAGGGAAGGGCGTGGCGCGAGGTCGGACCGCCTGAGTCCATCGAGCACGGTGCTCCGCACCGCCCGGAAGATCTGCTGCGAGTTCCGGAACCGAACCTCCACCTTCGCCGGATGGACGTTCACGTCAACCTCCGAGGGGTCGACGCAGAGCAGCAGGAAGAAGACTGGCTGCAGGGCGGGAGCCAGGAACTCCCGGTACGCCTGCCGCGCGGCGGCCCGGAGCATGGTGTCGCGCACGAGCCGGCCGTTCAGAGCCGTCTGCTGGTGCCGCACGGACGCCTTGGCGATCTCCGGGGTGCCCAGCAGCGCCTCCACCCAGATTCCGCCCACCTTCTCCCGCACGTGAATCAGGTCACTCGCCAACTTCTCCCCGTAGGCCGCCGCGATCCTCTCTCGCCGCCCCGCACTGGCCGGGACCTCGTACAGCTTCCGGCCGGAGCTTTTCATGGAGAAGCCGACACCTTCGTTGGCAATCGCCATCCGGATCACGTGGTCGAGGCAGCGACTCGTCTCCGCCCCGTCGCTCTTGAGGAACCTGGCGCGGGCAGGGACGTTGTAGAAGAGGTTCGACACCTCCACCGTGGTTCCAGCCGGGGCGCCGCACGGACGGAGCGGTCCGATCTTGCCCCCCTCGCACGAAATCTCGAAGGCACCACGCGCATCGCGCGACCGCGACCGGATCCGCGCTCGCGCCACCGCGCCGACGCTCGACAGCGCCTCGCCACGGAACCCGTACGATGCTATCTCCAGCAGGTCGTCCAGCTCCGTGAGCTTCGAGGTGGCGTGCGGTGCGAAGGCCAGCAGCAGGTCTTCCTCCCCCACTCCGACGCCATCATCCGTGACCCGGATCAAGACCTTGCCGCCCTGCGCCGTTTCCACTTCGATCCGGGTCGCGCCCGCATCCAGGGAGTTCTCGACCAGTTCCTTCACCACGGAGGCCGGCCGCTCGATCACCTCCCCCGCGGCAATCCTCTCGATCACGTCCCTTGGGAGCTGTCGAATCATCGCGTTCCTGCGCTTCCTTTTCTCTCCTTGCCGGCCAGCAGCGCCAGCCGAACGACCAGGCGCTCCAGTACCGTCGCCGCCGGCTCGCCGGTCTTGATCGAGCGGTCCGCTTCCGCCAGAGGGGCCACCGCCGATTCCGCGCGTTGGACCAGCGGCAGATTCATCTCCTTGCCCAGGTAGAAGAGCTGCCCGGGATTGCGAATCCCCAATGCCTGCCGCAGCTCTTCCCCCTGGACTCCCGCGGCGGTCAGCGAACGATACCGCGCCAACAGCCGCAGACGGTTGTGCAGCAGGGCGAGCAGGGTCATGGCCATCGCCCGCGGCTCGGTCACCCTCCGCCCAGTCCGGTCGATCGTCCCCTGCTGAAACATCCCCCGCAAGCGCACCAGGGCGCGCCGCACGTCACCCGTGGCGACCTCCTGGAACAGCTGGAACTGATCCCATCCCGCAGACCTCGGCACCACGGCCTCCACGTCGCGGATGGTCACATTCTCCTCGTCCTCGAGGTAGAGTTTCAGCTTCTCCAACTCGCCCGCGGCGAGCAGCAGGTCGTTCCCCGTGCGGCCGGCCAGCTCGACCGCAACGCTGCCCCCCATGCGCAACCCGTGCTGCCGCGCCTCGTGCTGCAGGGCCCGCACAAGATCCCCTCCGGGCGCGCCGTCAGCCTGTCCGAAGGAATCGAGCTTGGGCCGGACGCAGGAAATCAGCCCCCCCTCCTTCTTCAGCCGCCGGGCCAGCCGGGTCCGGTTGTCCAGCGAGCGCATCAGCAGGACCAGATGGTTGCCCGCCTCAGCGTCCAGCGCCGCGATCAGGTTCTGACCCACCCGCTTCAGCAGCCCTTCCCCGTCCCGAGCCACGATCACCTTGCAGCCTCCGAACAGGGGCCGGGAACACAGGTCCGAGAGCAATCTCGAGAGCTCCTCCCGCGGCTTCCCCTCCTCCCCGGTCCAGGAGATCCTCGCGGCGTCTTGACCCGCCCGCTCCAGGATCTCCGCCAGGAGCCGCTCCTTCGAGCGCTCCTCGTCCCCCACCAGCGCGACCACGACCGGAATCTTCTTCCCTATCGCCGGTTCCCCTGAAGCGGAGGCGCGATTCATGCGAGCACCTCCAGCAGGGTGCAGGCGCAGAGCAGCAGGCTCACGCACCCGTTCACGGTAAAGAAGGCCAGATTGATCCGCGAGAGGTTATCGGAGCGGATCAGGGCGTGTTCGTAGAGCAGCAACAGGGCGACCATGGCCACGCCAGTCAGGTAGATCGGCCCGAGCGTGACCTGAAGGGTGAGCAGCAGGAGCAGTACCACCATCAATGCGTGCAGCAGCCTTGAAATCACCAGTGACCGGCCGATCCCCAGCCTCGCGGGGATCGACCGCAGTCCGGCGCTTCGATCGAACTCCACGTCCTGGCAGGAATAGAGGATATCGAAGGCCGCCACCCAGAGCAGCACGGCCAGGCCGAGGGTGCCGGGAATCAGGCAGCTCCGGTCCACCACCCCATGCACGGCGATCCAGACCCCCATCGGCGCCAGGCCCAGGGCCGCCCCCAGGAAGAAATGCGACGCCGCCGTGAACCGCTTGGTGTGCGAGTAGAAGAGGAGCAGGACCAGCACCGGGAACGAGAGGGCGAACGCCAGCAGGTTCAGGAACCACGCGCACAGAACGAATGCCAGCGAAGAACAGGCGACCAGCAACCGCACCTCGCCCACACCGAGCAGCCGCGCGGGCAGATGCCGCTCCCGTGTGCGCGGGTTTTCGGCATCGATCTCCCGGTCGACCAGCCGGTTGTACGCCATCGCGGCGGTCCTCGCGGAGACCATCGCCAGCAGGATCAGCAGCGTGCTCCGCGGATCAGGCCATTCTCCAGGACGGGCCAGGAACAGCGACATGATCGCGAAGGGCAAGGCGAAGATCGTATGGGAGAAGCGCACCAGCCCCAGATAGAGGTGCACTCTCCGCAGCAGACCGGGCGAACTCGCGCCTGCTTGAAGGGTCATCCCACGCCCTCCGGGTTCCATTTCGAGCGAACCGCCTCGCTGCCGAAGAAGAACGACAGCGCCCGGTCCACCACGCCATCCACCAGGTCCTGCACCGTCTCCGGCTGGTGATAGAACGACGGCATCGCCGGCAGCAGGACCGCGCCGGCATCCAGCAGGCGGATCATGTTCTGCAGATGGATCCGGTTCAGCGGGGTCTCGCGCGGCACCAGCACCAGCGGCCGCCTCTCCTTGAGGGTCACGTCCGCGGCGCGCTCCACCAGATTCCCCGAGAGGCCGGCCGCGATCCGGGCCAGCGTGCCCATGGAGCACGGGACGATCGCCATGCCGTTCACGGGAGCGCTGCCGCTGGCCGGCTCGGCCCCGACCTCTCCGTGGTCGAACCGCCGCACCTGATCCGCGCGCGCACCGAGCATGGCGTGGAACGGGCCGCGCTTCGGATCCAGCTCGTACCCCAGCTCCGTCCGCGCGACCTGCTCGGCCGAAGGCGATGCGATCAGATCGACAAGCCCACCCAGCTCCACGGCCCGGACCACCAGCCGGACGCCATAGAGCGATCCGCTCGCACCCGTGATGGCCACGACGATTCTCATTCCGAGGAACTCCGGCTGACCGCAGAGCAACTGAGCGGCCGCCATTCTCTCAACGGCCTGCTAGAACCAGGCCGCCTGTCTCAGGTCGAAGAGCACGTCGTAAATGGCGTGCAAGTAGACAACCACCGCCAGGCCGCGCCACGCGAACCCGAGGCCAAGCAGTATACCGGCCAGCGCGCGGAAGGCGAACGCGGGAGCCTCAAACGGGTCGGCATCCGGCCCCAGATGGTGGTATCCGGAAAAGACCAGGGCCGAGACGAGCACCGCAACCATCAGGGAGAGCAGCCACTGCCAGCCGCAGAGGCGCCGGAACAGGACATACAGCCCTCCGAGGAGCAGCAGCCTGAACAGCAGTTCCTCGTAGAGCCCCGCCCCGACCGAGGCCACCACGGAGAGGAGGAGGTCGTCCACTTCCGCGCCCGAGGGGACGCGCAGCGGCAGATAGCGGGCAAGCGCCGCAACCAGAGGCCCCAGCAAGACCGCCAGCAACAGGCACTCCACCAGGAAGGGGAGCAGCAACCGGTGGATCGGGATCTTGTGAGCGACCA
Source organism: Planctomycetota bacterium (assembly GCA_043802345.1). Taxonomy (GTDB): domain Bacteria; phylum Planctomycetota; class B15-G4; order B15-G4; family JADJEK01; genus JAZDLC01. The sequence continues at coordinate 5,427 of JAZDLC010000185.1, forward strand.
CGTGCAGGAGCGCCCCCAGCATGACCAGGAGCAGGAACAACTGCACGTACTCCGCGCCGGGGCCCAGATACCAGAACAGCTTCTTGACCGCCAACTCGGCGCTGTTGCGCAGATTGCTCTCCGAGAGCCGTAGCGCCAGCTCGTGAAACAGGAACAGCGGAGCCACCAGCAGCAGCGAGACGGAGACCTTGCGCACCTCGATGAAGTACCTGCCAAGAGAGAGGGGGCCTGCGTCCGTCCCGTCCCGGCCTCGTCGCCGTGAGGAGGTCATCCGTCAAGACTCGCGCAATGCAGCGCCACCGTGCCGAAGGCGAATCGCTCGAAGTCGACCCTCCGGAAGCCGGCGCGCATCAACTCACCGCGCAGATCCTCCGCCCCCGGGAAGCGGTCCACGCTCTCTGGAAGATAGCGGTACGCCGCGGGATCACGCGACAAGAAGGCGCCGACCCGCGGCAACACCGTCCGGGAGTAGAAACGACAGGCCGAGCCGACGAATCCGGGTCCGGGAGGGGTGAACTCCAACATCACGAACCGTCCCCCGGGCCGCAAGACCCGCCTGATCTCCGAGAAGCCCGCGGCGCGGTCGGAGAAGTTGCGCACCCCGAAGGCGGCGGTGACCACATCGAAAGAGCCGGCGCGAAAAGGGAGCTTCAAGGCATCCGCGCCCGCCAACCGCAGCCGCTGGTCCTTCCGAGCTGCCCGGGCGAGCATCTCCAGGCTGAAGTCCGCCGCAAAAACCGAACCGCTCTTCGCGACGTCCAGAACGGCCCGCGCGAGATCCCCGGTGCCGGCGCAAAGATCCAGAACCCGTGGTCGGACGAGCCCCCGCGTCGCGGCGAGCGCCGCCCGCCGCCGCCAGAGCCGATCCATCTGGAACGAAAGCAGATGATTCAGGAGATCGTACCGGTGAGCGATGCCGTCGAACATCGAACGGACCCGGGCCGACTCCGGCGCCCCCGGCGTGGGACTCCTCGAGTCGCTGCGCGGAGTTCTGACAGAGGGCGGCATCTTCCTCGGCGAGTCGCTTCAATAATGATGGGTGACGCACAGGTGCGGTCGTCGTGGCGAAAGCGCACACGGCTCCGGGCACACCATCAATCATATCGAGTCCCCCCTCGTTTCCAGTTTCGACTTCCCACAGGGCGTCGGATACACTCGCTTGAAAGGAAGGGCCCGTGACTGGCGACGATGTAGACGAACCACTGAGGCATGCCGATCTGAACCGGCGTTCCGATTTCGATCCCGCGCTCCGGCCGCGGAGTCTGGATGAATTCGTCGGGCAGGACCGGGTCCGTCAGAACTTGCGCATCGCCATCCAGGCCGCGAGCCTCAGGGGCGAGTGCCTGGAACATCTGCTGCTCTCCGGCCTGCCCGGGCTCGGCAAGACCACGCTGTCCCACATCATCGCCGCCGAACAGGGCTCCGAGATGCGCGTCACCTCGGGGCCGGCGCTCGAGAGGACCGGCGACCTGGTCGGCATCCTGAGCAGCCTCAAGCGCGGCGACATCCTGTTCATCGACGAGATTCACCGCCTTCCCCGGATTCTCGAGGAGTACCTCTACTCCGCCATGGAAGACCTCGTGGTCGACATCATCATCGACCAGGGGCCCGGCGCCCGCAGCGTCCGCCTGCCCCTGGAGCCGTTCACGCTGATCGGGGCAACCACCCGCGAAGGACTGCTGACCGCTCCATTCCGGGCCAGGTTCGGCCTGCAGGAGAAGCTGGAGCTCTACCCTGCCTCCGATCTCTGTCTTGTGCTCCGCCGGACCGCGAGGCTGCTCAATGTCCAGGTGGACGAGGCAGCCTTCGCCCTGATCGCGGAGCGCTCCCGCGGCACGCCGCGGATCGCCAACCGCCTTCTTCGCCGGGTCAGGGATCTCGCGGACGTCCGGGGAGAGCGGCGAATCGGTCTGGCGCTCGGTGACGAGACCCTGGACCGGCTCGGGATCGATGAGGCCGGGCTGGTGGAAACCGACAGGAAGATCTTGCGCTGTCTCGAGCGGCATGGTGGCGGGCCGGCCGGGATCAAGACGCTGGCGGCCGCCGTGGGCGAGTCGGAAGACACCCTCGAGACCGTCTACGAGCCGTACCTTCTGACCGTGGGGTTTCTCTCGAAGACTCCCCGCGGCAGGATGCTCACCCCGCACGGCTTCCGGCATCTGAACGCAGCGGCCCCGAACCGGCCAGGTTCGGCGGATCAGCCAGGCCTGTTTCCCTGAGAAGGATGGGCCGCAACCAACGGAGGATCCAGATCGGTGGGAGAATGCGTTGAGGGAGAACGGCGCGTCGAGCGGCAGTCACTCGATGCCATCAACCGTGCACTCGCGCCGCTCGTCACCTTCTCGGTGATCCTCCTTCTCGGTTGCGCCGACGCCCTCATGGTCGCCGAGAGCGAGCCCGTGAGGGGAGACACCGGCGACCGCGCCTCGATCTCCCTCGACGCCATTCCCACGGGAGCGATCGGGGAGGAAGGGCTGAAACTGGAGGCTCCTCCACTCCTCGTGGTCAGGATCTCGCGTGGAGGGACGGGCCGTGAGCTATTGTTCGGCGTGGACGGAGCGTATCGGATCTACTCCGTGGCTTCGGGCGATCCACTGGCGGGGGAGCGCGACCTGGTGGCCGCCGGAAATGAACTCGGACTGGTGCGGGCTCGCGCGAATGGGAGCGAGGTGGTGCTGAACGGCCACC
>JAZDLC010000186.1:0-12838 GCA_043802345.1 Planctomycetota bacterium
GCGGAGCACCTTCTCTTCGACGTCTTCGGAGGCTCGGGCAAGGTCGTCCCGAACAACACCCACTTCGACACCACCCGCGCGAACGCCGAGGCCAGCGGCGCGATCGCCCTTGACCTGCCCTGCTCGGAGAGCGCGGATACCGCCTCCGACCACGACTTCAAGGGGAACATCGATCTCGAGGCTCTCGAACGTACGCTCGCCGAGCAGGGCGACGCGGTGCCGCTGGTCATGATCACCATGACCAACAACGCCAGCGGAGGCCAGCCCGTCAGCCTCGCGAACGTCAAGGCCGCGAGCGAGATCTGTGGTCGCTTCGCGAAGCCGTTCTTCATCGACGCCTGCCGCTTCGCCGAGAACGCCTTCTTCATACAACAGCGCGAGCCTGGCCAGGAAAGCCGCTCGATCACGGAGATCGTGCGCGAAGTCTTTGCCTACGCCGATGGCTGCACGATGAGCGCCAAGAAGGACGGCATGGCGAACATCGGCGGCTTTCTCGCCTGTCGCGACTTTGAGCTTGCCCAGCGCTTGCGCCAGTTGCTGGTCGTGACCGAGGGATTCCCGACCTACGGCGGTCTCGCGGGCCGCGACCTGGAGGCGATCGCACAGGGTCTGCACGAGGTACTGCGGCAAGACTACCTCGAATACCGCATCGCCAGCATTCGCTACGTGGTCGATCGGCTGGCGGAACGCGGAGTCCCCGTCCTGCTCCCAGCCGGCGGCCACGCGATCTTCATCGACGCCGGGCGCTTCCTCCCGCATGTTCCGTGGCGACAGTACCCCGGCCAGGCCCTCGCGATCGAAATCTATCTTGCGGGCGGTGTGCGCTGCTGCGAGATCGGCAGCGTGATGCTCGGCCATGTCGATCCGGAGACGGGCGAAGAGTCGCCCGCGCGGCACGAACTGGTCCGCCTCGCGATCCCGCGAAGAACGTACACTCAGAGTCACATGGACTACCTGCTCGAGGTCCTCGCGGATGTGTGGGAGCGGCGCGACACCCTGCGCGGCGTTGAAATCACCAGCGCTCCGGCGGTACTGCGCCACTTCGGCGCCCGCTTCCGTCCCCTGAGCAACGGGTAACTCGAGAGGTCGGGAGAGTCGCGAGACAGCGACTCCTACTGCACCTGGAAGGTCGTCGCGGTCAGCTCGAGCCACTCGCCATGAGCCCTGACAAGGACCAGCCCGATATCCTTGGCGTACCACTTCTTCTCCGTGTCGGAGGAAAGCTGGGTGGTCTCAAGCACCTTGATGACGTTGTCGAACTTACCGGCCTCTACCTTCACCTTCTTGCCGACCTTGAGGACGGTCACGGTCTCGTCAACCAGTGGGTAGAGGTCTTCCGGTTTGAACGCGTCCCCAACCTCCGGGTTCGCCGGCATGAAAAGGCCCGGGTCGGGCGCATTTGCCGTGCTCGGCGGATCGGACGGAAGGGTCCCTCCTCCGACCAGCCAGCTGCCATCGTGGGCGACCACGACGCCATTCTCGTAGATATCGACGATCTCGCCAAAGTAGTAGATAGTGCCGTCATCCGCCTGGGCGAAGTGGTTCCGGGAGATCTCCTTGATATTGCCGGCCTCGAACTCGGTCTCCTGGAGGATACGCGTCGTGACGGTGCCACCGCCCCAGCTGAAATCCCTGGTCTCGTCCAGGTAGAGATCGACGACGATGACGTGGTTGCCGTCCGTCTTGCCGTGGAAGGTCTTCACCGCGTTGTCTTCGAACGGGAAGTAGTCGTTCGTGAAAACGGTCGGAGTCGTGAACGTCGGTGGACTCGTTGGCACACTGGCCGGCGCCTTCGGCGCGGCGAACGTAACAAGGAGAGCAGCGGAGATCAGCGGGAGCAACGCGGTCCTGCCGAAGTAAGTCTGAGTCGTGGCCATGATGAGTCCCTCTCGATTTCCACGAACCGGGCTCGACGGAGGGTCCGTCTCGCGACCGGTTCCGGTTTGCACGAGGGATTGTGCCTGAGCCTTCGATGCAGAAGCTTATCGAAGGCTGACCACCGGAGAGTTCTCTCGCCGTCCTGACCGGGCCGCCGACACCGGGGCCCGGTCCATGTTCATGGGAGGACGAACGATCTGTGTCAGGACCGCGGGTCCGCTGCGTCCGCGCCTGCCCCTCCTGCCGCCTCCGAGAAGAAGCTGTCAAGCGTCTCGATCGCCGAATCCCCGTATTCGGGGTCAAGCGATTCCCCTTCCGCCCCGCCGGTCGCGACCGCGACTCGCTCGAACACGTCGACCAGCCGCGACACCGTCTCGGAAACATACAGCCGGACCATTCCCAGGGTCGTGGAGTCGTCGAACAGAATGGTCAGGATCGCCCGGTCACCCACCAGGGAGAGTTGGATGTTGTCCCGCTCTCCCTGATGGAAGAGGGCAGAAAACTCCCGCTCGCCGAGGAGCATGGCCATTTCCTTGGTGGCGGCGAAGGCCCCGGCCACCAGTGCCGAAATGGTGTCGGCGTCGAAATCGCCTCCCTCTCCGACTCTCGTGATCAGGTGCCCATCCTTGTCGATCAGGTACGCCGAGCGGGCGCCAGCCCTGCTCAGGAACTCGACCATGATCTGATCGAGCTGGGCGATGTGCTCCTTGTAGAAGACGAGTCTGCCAGTGCGCAGCGCGGCGTCCGTGGCCGTAACTTGCCGTTGATCAGTCATGAAGCTGCCTCCCTCAGGCCAGGAACAGGTAGTAGAGGATGGCCGCCGCGGCCACAATGCTCGCGCCACAGGCCGCCGCCACGATCAGAGCCCGGCCATCCCGGCCGGGCGCGACGTAGCTTCCGGGGCGCCCTCCGATCACTTTCACCCCACGCCGGAACGGATCGACCGCTGCCTCGAGCCCGGGGACTTTCTCGACCTGCGCCGGAGCGCGCGCGGGCTTCGGCGCGGGATTCCTCCGGGCGGGACTCTCCAACGTGTCCTCGTCCGACCACGTCGCGGGCGCCTCCATGGTGCCTGACTGTGTCGCCCTTGCCGCGATGACGCCCACTTCTTCCAGCGGATTGCTGGCCACCTGTGGGCGGGCCGACGGCGTGGATTCGTGGACAGGGACCTTCGGCGGCGGCGGCGGCCGCTCGTCGACCCCGGCCTCGCCCCGCTCAATCTGGAAGCCGCCCAGCGGCGGTGGCGTTCCGTCTTGCCCGACGATCAGTCCGGCGTTCTCATCGCTCTCCTTGACCTCCGGTTTGGAGGCTTCTTCCGGCACCCTCTTCTCCTGCTTCGATCTAGTGGTCTTGCTCACGGACTGGGTCGAATTGATGCTCTCCAACACTCTCGCGGAAAGCGCTTTCAGCGTCTGAAACACCCCTTCGCCCTTGCTGGCAACCGCCTCGAAGGTGGGAACGCCTTGAATGTTCAGCTCCTTCTCGAGCTCTTCCACCGGCATGGCGTCCGGCACGTCACGCTTGTTCCACTGCAGGACCAGCGGAAACTTGGCCATGTCCTTTCCCATCTCGGCCAGGTTCTCCCGGAGATTCTCCAGCGACTCGTGATTCTCCGCCAGCTTCGCCCGTGAGGAGTCCGCGACGAAGATCACTCCGTCCGCGCCCAACAGCACAAGCTTGCGAGTCGAGTTGTAGTAGACCTGCCCCGGCACCGTATACAGATGGAACTTCGTCTTCATGCCGGCGATCTCGCCCAGGTCGAGCGGCATGAAATCGAAGAAGAGTGTCCGATCTCCGTCCGTGGAAATCGAGGTCAGCTCACCTCTGTTGCCGTCCGGAGTCCGCAGGTGCACCATTTTCAGGTTTGTGGTCTTCCCGGAAACCCCTGGCCCGTAGTAGACCAGCTTGCAGTTGATCTCCTTCCGGGCGAAGTTGATCTGTACCATAGGTTCGATCCTTCCGGCTGCACCTTCCACCTACTGGAAGGCGGGTTGTCTTCACACAGGTGAACCTAGTTTCGACATCTGGTGGATGCGCCGAGCCGGGCCCGCGATCTCCAGCATGGTCAGTTCCAGGTCGAGACCAGGTTCGGTCACGACCACCAGCATCAGCTCGTCGAACGGTACGAACACGAGCCGTCCAAAGCTGGCCGTGAAAGTGATCCGCTGGGCCTCGCCGAGTCCCAACATCTCCGCGGCCTCCACTGCTTGCGAGACCACCGCTGCCGCGAGCGCGGACACCGAATCTCCGTCCAGGCCGTCGCAGAGGTCCGCCGCCACCAGCACTCCGTCGTTGGCCATGACCAGAGCGCCACGAACTCCGACCCTGCCCTTGAGGTCGCGGATGATGCTTTTCACTGGCCGCTCCTTGAGAGCATTTCGAGCGCGTCGCTGGCCGCCACCGACGCGGACCGGAAATCAGACCCCTCGGGAAGCACGAGGCTGAGCACCGTTTCCTGCTTCATCTCCATCAAGAACGCGCCGCTCGCGCCCTCCACCAGGAGACGTGTCGGCGCACCCAGCTCCATGCCGCGAGCGGTCCTCTGACACAATGAGGAGAGACCGGAGCTCACTTCCTCCAGGACCTCGCTCGGTTTCACGCCCCACTTCCTCCCGTCGGAGTTCATCAGCAGCCCCTGCCTCGCGCACGTCTGTTCAGAGAGCCGCTGCACCTCCTCCGCTGGATCATCGATCAGGCCGCCGACTTCCGGCAGGTGCGTGGGGTCGTTGTCCCAGGGCGGGTTGGGATTCTTCAGGGATCTCCGCTCCTCGGCGAGGACCAGCATGGACCGGAAGTCCTCCAGGGGTTTCTGCCCGTCAGACTCCAGTTTCTCGAGCCTGCCTCGCATCTGCTCGGCATTCTCATGTGCCGGCGAGAGTTCGAGCAGCTTCGCGAGCGTTTCCCGAGCAGCCTTCAGGGCCCCGGTCCGGAAGTAGAGATCCGCCAGGTAGAAGCGGGGCTTGAGCGCCTCTCCATCAGCGGCAATGGCCCGCTTGAGCAACCCCTCGGCCGCCAGACCTTCGACCGCGGCGAAGTTGCGGACAAACCGGTCGAATCGCACCTTCCCAAGCTGCGAAAGCGCGGAGCAGTGCTCGCCGAACAGCTCCAGCATCTGCCGGAGAACCGAGACCCGGTGATCGCCATCCCCCAGCCGCCGGTACTCATCGGCAAGCTCCAGGTAGGCCTGCGCCGTTCCCGTGCGCCGGACGCTCTCCTTGAGCGCGCTCAGTTGGGACTGTTTCTCCCCGCTGACAAAGAGGACCTGGACCCGGTTCAGCTCCTCCGAATCAGGAAACAGCGAGCGACCGAACTCGAGCACCTCCTGCGCCATGGAATCGCCGCCCACGGCCAGGTAGGCCCGGGCCAGCTCGGCTAGCCCGTGCGGCCTGGGCTCATTCCAGAGCTGACGACGCATGCGGAGGAGGCGGAGTCTCTCCTTCGAGTTTGAAAGGAATCCCATGGGCATCTCATCGAAACTGCCTGAAAGCCAACCGGCTTTCGGTCCGTGCGTCTTATCGGCCCGTTCCCCCTACCTTCTTGGGAAGAAAATGCCGACAACCTTGCCACCGGACGCCGGGAAGAGGGCTCGCTCCCCCGTGAGCAGTCCGGGTAGCGAAATTTCGGCCTGGGCCGAAAAGTGCCCCCGCTCTTCCAGCGTGGTGCGGTCGAGCACGTGGATGATCCCATCCGGCGTTGCGGCAACGACGTACGGTCCCGGGGCCGGGGACAGCGAGAGCTTCCCCCCGAAAGCCACCGAATCGACGGTCAGCTTCTCCAGGTCGAGGCGGACCAGATTCTCCCCGTCTCCCGCAACGACGAACCGCCCATGCGGATCGATGGAGCGCAGTGATCGGCCTTGGAACAGCTTGATCGAGTCGACCTGCCCGGACTGACCCAGCCGGAAGTGATGCAGAACTCCGGAGCTGTCGCCCATCAGGACTGAATTCCCGAACGTCCGCAGCGCGGTGGCCGCGCCGCCGACTCTGGAGGGATTGAGCAAGGAGGTGACCGAGCCGTCCGGGGCGCAGATCCAGACCTTCCCATCCTCGCATCCGACCACGAACCTGCCCCCCTCCAACGCCTCGGGTCCTGTCGATATCGGAGTCGGCAGGGTCTGCGTCAGGAGTTCTGACCCGCAGACTGGGCCGGTGGCCAATACCCCGCCGGCGGTGCAGAGGGCGACCCGATCGGCCGAGACCACGGCCCTGGACACCGGTCGGCCGGGCAGGGATATCTCCGTGAGCGGTCGCCCATCGTCCGGATCGAGCATGATCAGCTTCTTCAGGGAAACCGGCACGGCCAGCATCCCGCCCACAACAGAGGGTGGTCCGGCCACATCTGCCAGCTCCGGGAGTTCCCGGATCCACTCCACTTCCAGCGTTTCCTCGGAGAGCGCCGCCACTCGCCCCGAGGCGAGCGCCGCGAAGACACGCGAACCGTCCCGCACCAGAGGCTGAACTACTTCCTGCGGCAGGATCGTCTCCTGATCCACCCTGCGGGGAAGGTACACGTGAATCGCGGGCTGGTCGGTTCCCTTGACGCTCAGCGTCCTGGACGCGTAGCCGTCGAATGTCAGGGTCACGTCCATCTCGGCGTCGTAAGGCAGGTCGAGCACGAACGGCGTTTCCGCCTCCACGTGGAAGTTCTCGGTCCCGATCCTGACCGGCTTGCCATTGAGGAGAATGCGAGCCCTGCTCGGTTCGCTGGTGACCCGAACCGGAAGGCCCACGCCACCCGCCTCGGGCGAATTCGAGTAACCGGCCATGAGCTCGATCAGCCGCGCATGCGCCTCCTCGAAGCGACCCGCGTTGCGGTAGAAGGTCGCCTCGCTTTTCAGGCGCCGCGCGGTTGCCAGGTACTGCTCCAGGTCAGCGATCGCCGTGCGCGAATCGAGCGGATCCTGACCGCCGGACAGCATCTGGACCTTCCGCAGCAGCTCCACAGCCTCGGTGTAGTTGCCCGTATGCCGGGCGTTGAGGGCAGCCTCGAAGAAGATGCGAGCCTGGCGCATGTTCCCTTTGGACTCGTCCTCCTGCATTCGGGACCGATATTCCTCGACCTCCGCGTAGTGCCGTTCCGCGACCTCCAGTTCCCGGAGCATCTCAAAGGAGAGCAGGAACGGGATCGTGAGCGGGTACTGCCACTGGATCGCCCGGTAGTACACACGCCCTTCATCGAACTTCCCGGTCACCAGGAAGTCCTCCAGGGAGTATTCGGCGTACTCCTCCATGGCGGCGGTGGAGTAGTGCCCGTACCCCACGAAGAGCAGCAGGAAGCCCAGGGCCATGGCCACCGCCCGAACCACCGATCGCTTCCGGTTGCGACGCGCGCGGTCCGAGTTGCCGAGCTGATAGATGCGGTTCGCGAACTCTGCCCGGGAGGGATCGATCGCCTGAGCCTTCTTCAGGCAGACGATCGCGCCCTGGAAGTCCTTCCGATACGCCCGGATTTCGGAGGAGCGCAGCAGCGCGTCGATCGCGAACGCCGTCTGCCCCAGCTGGGCCGACAGCTCGCTCACAGCTTCCACCACCTCCGGACGGCCCCCTGCCAGATCGAGCAGGCCGCCCAGGACCAGCGCGAGTTCCTCGGACCGCCCCAACTCGAAGAGGATCCTCGCCAGCTCGAAGCCTTCCGCCTCCGCGTTGTAGCAATCCCGTTCGAAGTGGGTCGCGGCCAGCTTCCGCAGCGCAAACAACCGTTCGCGGGCTTCGACCTGAGTGGGCAGAAGGCGGCGGATCCGGATGTAGAGCTTCAGCGCCGAATCCAGATCGCCATTCTCCTCCGCCCTGCGTCCAGCGGCGAGGTACCTGCTGGCGGACTTCGTGATCCGGCCCAGTGTCTCATGCGCCTAACCCGCGCCGGCCAGGACTTCGACCTCGGAAACGCCGCATGCGATCGCTCGCTCGAACAGGTTCACCGCGGATTCGACCCTGCCGGATCCCAGGCAAGCTCGCGCCCGCTCCACCAGATCCGCAGGCGGCACCACGCCCGCGGCCCCGGCATCGAGCATCAGGGCGATCTTGCGAAAGACGACAAACCGGGGGATCTGCGTGACTCCGATGACCTCATCCACGGTGCGGATCCCGTCGACCGCCTCGTACACCAGTCTCGCTTCGGTGTCGTCCTCCCGTTGATCGAGACGGTTCAGACCGGCCCGCCTCTCCACGATGTCGGACCCGGAAGCGACCAGTGTGCGGATGTACTCCCACTCGTCGATCCGCCTCGCGGCTTCCATGATCAGGGCGTTGGGAGAGAGCGCGAGTTCGTCATTCTCCTTGCACATGCCGTCCGGCAGGTCGCCATCCCGAAACTCGAAGCTCGCGTCCCGCAGGAAGAAGACTTCGTACACTTCCTCCTCGAGTTCCGCGCGAAGGGCGGCCAGGCGCTCGGCCTTGTCGAGCAGCTTCATCTCGACCAGGGTCCCCAGCAGATCCCGCCCCAGCACCTCCATGTTGCAGCGGGCCCTCTCCAGCTGCTCTTCATCCACCAACCCCTTGCGCACCAGGGCCCTGCCGGCCCGGGTCATCAGCAGACCATCGTCGTGCGGGACAGTGATCCCTTCCGGCGCGAAGTACAGCGGTCGCCGAACCCCCTCCGAGACGATCTCCAGCGTGCCCGCCTTCTGATTCAAGATCAGCATCTGGAAGACGTGCGCGAGGTCTACGCTGTTCAGCTCGCCGCGGAGTGGCATCGTGGTGAATCTTTCATCGGTGGCCACGTCCCGAGGAGGACATGGTGGACCGTTTCTTTTCGTCTTCATGGGGGGGGCGACTTGTGGAAGATCCACTTCCTTTGCCCGCCGTTGTTGGACTGTTCAAGAAACGGGCAGCAGGGTTCTGGGACCATCCGGGCCGGACTCGGGCAACCGCGGACGTTTCTTTCAGGCAGGACCTCCAGATCCCGCACGGCACAGAATCGCGACAGCGAGCCGGTTCGGGGAAGAACAGTTATTCCAGGCAATCGTCCGGATGGATGGTCGAGAGTGGTCGGCCGTGATACCATGGCGGTTCGGCCAGGGCGACCATCCACGGCTTCTGGCTGGTACGCAAGTCCCTGTGGACACCAGGAATGCGACTGCTCTCGAGACTTGGGACTGCCTGGAGGAAGGTGCTCGCGGAATTCCGCCTGCGCCGGGGAATCTGGCATTTCCAGAAGGGCCATCTGACCCGCGCCGCCTCCTTGATCCACCTGTCGGTGATCCATGGCGGCGGCACCTTCGCCGCTCACGTCTACCTGGGCAGAATCTACCTGAGGCTGAACCGTCTGGAGCGGGCTCGCCAGGAGTTCAACCGGGCCCGCCAGCTTGATCCGGCCCGGTTTTCCACCCACGCCAGCCAGGAGAACCTCCTGGTCGAGATGGCACGCCGGATCCAGGTCTGTCAGCCGGTGCCCGGACAGACGCTCCGTCGCCGGCGGGTGGTGAGGGACGACTTTTCATCCGCGGAGGAGCGACAGCGGTTCAAGGTGCTTCCACCCATCCAGATCGAGGAACTCGACGAGGTGGACTGGGATGACACCTCCGGCCTGTTCGATGGCCAAGGATCTTCCCCGGAATGACGCGGGCGACCCGCCAGGTTCCGGAGCGGACGGGAATGGCCGTGAGGGTCCGACGCGGCTCGGTGCGCTGCTCGCGCCGCTCGCCCACGCCCCCGAATTCTCTCGTGAGATGGTGCTCAGCCTGTAGGATCTCGCTGGCAACCGACCGTTCGTGACCGCCAAGGAGCATGAGATCTCGTGATTCCGAACGACAGACGATACCTCGAGACGCATGAGTGGGCCAAGTTGGACGGAGACGTCGTGATCGTGGGGATCACCGACTATGCCGTCAAGCACCTGACCGATCTGGTCTTCGTCGACCTGCCGGATGTGGGCGATCAACTGACTCAGGGAGAGCGATTCGGTGAGATCGAATCCGTCAAGGCGGTCTCCGATCTCAATGCGCCGGTGTCAGGAGAAGTGGTCGAGGTCAACGAGTTGCTGCAGGACCAGCTCGAGCTGATCGCCAACGCCCCCTTCGAAGAGGGGTGGATGATCAAGGTCCGCATGGAGTCGTCGGAACTTCCGCCGGAGATGTTGGACGCGAAAGCGTACGAGAGCACGATCGAGCAGGACTGAGGCTGCCCGCCCCGGGGGGTCAACGCATCCGGTTCCAGGCATCCGTTCCGAAGCGGGTCGCGCGCAGCTGCGACGCCCGGACTTGCTCGCTTGCGGTCACCTTGCTCTCCTGGAAGCGCACTCCCAGCTCCCGGGTGAACCCAAGCACCAGGGCATCCGCCGCCTCTTCGAACCCGACCTCTCTCCCCACGGCACGGTCGAGTGAAGCACATTCAGGCGCCAGTCGGTTCCGCTTCAGGGGAATGGAGCCGTGGTGGAGAATCCTGTGGCGCGTCCGCCGCTGCGCCGAACCGACCAGCTTGCGTCCGTCGCTGATCAGATCGAACGGCGTGGCCTGCCGAAAGCAGATCGGGTCATCTCGTCTTCTGGAGTCCGACCGGACCTCCGCATCCAGCCGGAGGACGGCTTTGACTCCCAGGCTGGCGAGGCCGGAGGCAACGGCCTGGTGGAGCCGGTGGTACGACTCCTCGACCCGGCCCCGGAACAGTTCGTGTGACGGGCTGGCGGTCAGGGAGAACGTGAGGTCATCCAGGTGGCAGATCGCGCCGCCCCCGCTGACGCGCCGCACCAGAACCAGACCTTCCTGTTCGACCCACTCGCCGGAGAACTCGGCGGCTCGCTGAAAGTAGCCGATGGAGAGGCCGCCGGGATCCCAGCCGTACAGGCGCAGAACCGGAGGCTCCGGCTCAAGCGCCTGATCCAGCGCCATGTTGTCGAAAGGGTGCAGTCTCCCGTGCCGGATCAGCCGCACGAACGGCCGCTCACCTGGCGCGCTTCGTCAGCCCGATGCTCGCGTTCTTGAGGCATTGCTGCGCGAAGTAGAAGAACTTCAGATCAAAGTAGTCGCTGACCAACAGCGGCTTCTGAACCTCGAAAGGCTTCTTGGTCGTGGTGTAGCCAAACCGGTTGACCCGCACGAGCAGATAGCCGAACCCTTCGCGCATTCCCGGCTGCTGAGCCGTGAGCACCAGGCGAGGGCCGATGACCTCTCCCTCCTCCCGATTGTAGAAGATGTCATCCGCAACCGAGTAGCCGGTACGCAGGATGCTGTACTCGGTCTCGCCGAAGACCGTCCGGAGCTCATTCCGCATGCGTGGCTTCTTGTCGTCGATCATCTGGTTCGGTGAGCAGTACTGCTCCCGGATCTTGCCCGGATCCTCCCCGTCCACCAGCGCCTTCTGGGCGGCATCAATCCTCTCCCTGGCCTTCTCCCACGCATCCGCTCCAGTCAGGCCGAAGCGCGTCTCGGTCTCCACCAACGAGACCCAGAACGCGTCGCAGTCCACCTTGCCGCTCTCGTAGAACAGCTTTCCGGCGGAATCATGGTGCTTCCTGAGCACATCGTCCGTGACCTCGTCCTTCATCATGCGCTCGAACGCGCTGCGACGGCGGAAGAACTCCCGGTATTCAATCATGTTGAAGAAGCCCCGCATGGCTGCGATGTTCGGGAGCGGGAACAGCGTGCCGACGAATTCCGCCTCATGCGCCTTGAAGATCGGCTCGAACTCCTCATAGGAGACTGTCGCGCCGGCATCCGCCAGGGCATCGTCGATCGCGTGATACAGGAGGCAGAGGCGCAGCGCTGCCTGCCTGACGACATCCATTTTCGAGGCGTACTTGAGCACCTCATCCACCGTGACCGGGACTCCCTCGACCGTCATGAAGACGCCGGCGGGAAGGTCGTACTGGAGCGCCAGCTTGATGTCCGCCCGCTCCACCACCTTCTGCTGCAGCATCTTCAGGAACTGGTCCCGGAACATGTCCGGAATCGGCTCTCCCTTCAGATAGGCGTCGGTCAGGTATGACAGCAGGTTCTGCTGGTCCTGCAGCAACTCCGCCGATTCGAGTGGCAGTCCCTGCTCGAGATCCTCCACCCCGTCCTTGGCCTCCACCACCTTCGGCAGGAGCAGCTTCTCCGACCTCAGGTAGTTCCGGACGAAGATCCGGTAGTGCTCCCATCCCAGGGTGTTCTCGATCCGCTCCTTGTACGATTTCAGGGCGGCTTCACCCTGAAGCCTGGCCGCCTCGTCCTCCTCCTTGATCTTGGCGTCGACCTCCTCCTCGCCGACCTCGTACTTCGACCCATCCTCCCCGTTTTGCACGATCTTCTCCACCGCCCGATCGGTCAGGATCTTCAACTGGGTCGTGTTGATCCCGTTCTGCCCCGCAAACACCGCATGCCAGAGCCGGAACTCGTCCTGGGTGATGACCCTTCCGTTGACCCTGGCCACCACCGGAGCGTCCAGATCGACGTTGCTCAGATCGAGATCGGCCAGGTCCTCCGGACCGTTCACATAGGCGCACCCTTCCTCACCCATGCGATACCCCTTGATCCCGGCGATCGGCTTCAAACCCCCGCCCGTGGCCGGCCACGACTCCGGGAACTTGATGTCGATCGATTGTCCTTTCCCCTCCTCGCCCTCCTTGGGCTGCCCCTGGTCGCCGGCACTGATCTTCTTGGGCTGCCCCTGCGCGGCCTCTCCCTCCTTCTTCGTCGGCCCTTGCGGATCCTGCGGATCTTGCGGAGCCAGGAGCAGAGCAGAAAGGAGAATGGAGCCAGTCGAAATCAACGAGATCATGGAGATCATGGAAAAATCCTCATTTCCCAATCCAAGCGTTGGGCCAATCTGTGACCCTACAGTCTTCCGTTCGAATCCGTCAAGCCGGGCCGGCTTGACCAGGATTCCGGGGCCGCTAGGGTCATACGCCGCTGTCCCTGCAACCGTTGAAAAGTGCCTGATCGGCTGCTGACGAGATGGAACTGAAATCCACTAATTCCCCACCTGGAGAGCGGAATCCGCTGGTGAACCTGCTCCGGCAGGGTTGCCTGGGTCCGACCCACCGG
>JAZDLC010000187.1:0-3327 GCA_043802345.1 Planctomycetota bacterium
CGGGCCCGAGTAGATCGGCCCGGTGGCGACAGGCGTCTGAAGGGTAATCGGTTCGGTCACTTTCCGGTTGTCTCCATAGGGAGCCCAATGCGTGCTGAATTCCTGGAATGCAAGCGGCGTGCCCAAAGACGGGGCTCGACCGCGCTCTTCCGCGGGAGAATGCCAACTCGAATTCAGTCAGCCACTTGGTGCCGTCAGCGCGGCGCCGCGCGGCGCTTGCGTCCGCGCGGCGCGTGGAAAGGGTTTCCATCGCCGCTTTCGCTCGTGCGAAGAAACTGCCGGGCGCACTCCGCGAGAAAATCGGAATCGACTCAAGCCGCGGTCCGAATGTGACGATCAGGGAGAAGAGACAGGAACCGGACCGGCCAGATCATCCAGATTCCGGCGATTTCCGGTCTCAAGTGAAGGCTCGCCGTGCCGAAATAAGGGTACGGACGCCTTCTTGTGGAGAGAACCATGGAAATCCGTGGTCCAAACAACGCAGACCGATCGAGCCTCGATCGGACGACAGACTCCAAGAAGGCAGGTCGTCAGAAGCAAGCCGGTGGCAGCACGGGTGCCGACAAGTCCCCGGGCGCGGATTCCGGCTTCGATTCAATCGAGACGAGCACTTCCGATCTGATCGGGGAGTCGGTGGCGGAGATTGTCGCCGCCATGGATCAGCGGGTTTCCGATGTTGGGAGCCGTAGAGAAGAATTGCTGAGTCTCGCTGACGATCCCGCGGCGGTGCGACGGGCTGCGCGAGGGATTCTCTCAGCGGAAGGCGGGCTGAAGAGCGAAAGCATATAGATCACGCTTGAACGACAGGAGCCCGGGCCGGACTCGCAGCAATGCGGATCCGGCCCGGTTCTTTTCGCGCAGCGCCTTGCCCTCGTGCGAGTATGCGAAGGAGAAGCGGTGTGGACGGGCTACTTCACCTGCGGCGGCAGCAGGGTCTGCGCGATCCTGTGGGCGGCGAAGCGCGCGAACCAGTGGGGGGAGACGTGCATCAAGTCGCTGCCAAAGACCGTCTCATCGGTCTCGATCTCGTCCTCGAAGAACCACTCCATGGACACGGCGCACCGCTTGTCCGATCCGTCCACCGAGTCTCTCACCGTCCAGAGAACCCGGCCGGTCTGGACGTCGACTAGGGAGACCTCCATGCCGAGGGCGGGAGGGGAGTAGGGACGGTAGTGGAAGATTGCTCCAAAGAGCACGGCGTCCACTCCGTACCTCCTGCCCAGCTCGATGATGGTCGCCACGGGGATACGGCCGGTGTTGTGCGGGCCGTCTCCCGGCTTCAACATGGCGTCGCTGGCCGAGGGACGAACTACGCTGAACTGGCCGAGGCGCCCGATCTCATCGCGGAGCGACTCGGAGACCACGTCTGACTGGGTGCCGAACCCCGATTCGTCCGCAAGGGGCAGGGCCAGGACGCGATGCACCAGGCCGTGGTCCAGGGTGACGTCCTTGAAGGCCCTGGGCGGAGGCAGGGGCTCTCCCGACAGGAACGGTATGTGCCTGAGCAGCTGGCATCCGGGAGAAGCCGCGAGAATCAGCAGCAGGACAACCGCGACGGGAACGGATCGCATCACGGCCCTCCCTGGCCGTGGGTCCGTTCGGCGATCTCCCTCTCCAGCAATTCCTTTTCGAAGGCGAGGCGTTGCCGCTTCTCCACCGCGTACATCTCCGCCAGGGTCTGGCGTTCCTCGACCAGTCTGTCCCTCTCTCCCATCACCTGGCGAAGCTGCTCCTGCAGGGTGCTGATCTGCTCGGAGAGACTGGCGATGGAGTCCTGGCCGGCGGCGACCTCGGAGGCGAGACGAGCACGCTCTGCTGCCGTGTCCGACAGCGTCCGTTCCACGGTACGCCTGTCCGCCAGCGCCTTCGTCAGCAGATCCCTGAGATGCTCGTTGTCCTCGAGCAGGGAGGTTCTCGCGGTTTGCTGCATGCCGGGATTCCCCTGCGCGGACAAGACCAGAGACTGGTTCGGGTCAGCGGCCGGCGGCAGCTCCGGCTCTTTCTTCTTGAGCCCCAGCATTCCGCACCCGGAGAGCAGGGAACCGAGCATCAGGATTGCAATCGCGCGTATCATTTCAGTCTCCTCCGAAGGCGCGCCTCTATTCCTCCGACCCGTCGTAGTCGCACTGGATCTTGATCTCCCTGCCGCAGGAACAACGGGCCGTAATGCGCACGATGCGATCCCCGTCCCGCTCCACCTGCAGGCTGGGTTCTTCCGGCTCGCACTCGGGCGCGGACAGTTGGTGGGCCCGGCCGGCCCGCAATTCCCGCAGCACGGCTCCCGGCTTGACGCGGCTCGTCGGCTTCCTGGTGCTCGTCTCAGGCATCCTGTTTTTCTCTCATCTTCTCGAGCTGGACCCGGATCTTGCGCTGCGCGCAGGCCAGGATCTGGCAAATCCGCGACTCGGTGACTCCCAGCACCTCGCCAATCTCCTTCAGGTACAGCCCCTCGGAGAAGTAGAGCACCACAACCTGCCTTTCCCGGGCGGGAAGATCCCGGATGGCCTGCTCCACGAGTCCCAGCTCTTCCTGGCGTGAAGCACTCTCGAGCGGCTCGGAGCCTTGAGGGTCGACCGGATCGAAGCGATCTTGCGGCAATCCGGGAGCGCCGCGCGAGCGCAGCAACCGCTCCTCCTCTGCGTGGGCCAGCAGTTGCTCCGTCTCCTCGGGCGTCATGCCCAGGCCCGCGCAGATCTCCTCCGGCATGGGGAGCCGGCCTTCCCTGGACTGGAACTCGCCTTCGAGCCTCTGCAGTTCCCTGAGCCGGCCTCGCGCCCCCCGGGGCAGCGGGTCGAATCGCCGCAGTTCGTCCAGAACCGCCGCCCGGATGGCGATATAGGCGTAAGTCCTGAAGGACGCCCCGCGCATCGGCTGGTAGGTTCGCGCGGCCTTCAGGAGGCCCACGGTGCCCGCCGACAGCAGATCCTCGCGGTCGAGCTCCTTCGGCACGGAGATCGGCAGGCGGCCCACGACCCGACCGACGAGATCGAGATGCTTCACCGCGAGTTCATCGCGTGAAGTCTGATCGAGAATGATGCCGGTGACCTGTCGAGTCATGGCGAAATCCGGGCTGCGCTCCTATGGATGCAGGACTTCTTCCTCATCGGCAATCTGGACCTCGGGGTTGAGGGAACTTGCCAGGAATATGGACGATGCGACGACCAGGAATGCCAGAGAGGCGCGGAGCAAGGCGACCTCCGCCCTGGCAGAGAGCAGGAGGGAGAGAAGCAGTCCGAGGGCGAACCCGAAGACGCCCCCGCGCACGGCTCGACGGAGAGAGCGGCTCATGAGCGGACGATCTCCAGGTTGGGTGTTCTCCTGCCCAGG
>JAZDLC010000188.1:0-2100 GCA_043802345.1 Planctomycetota bacterium
CAGCTCCGAACCGTTACATCAGGTCGCCCAGGGGGCCCAGGTTCAGGTTGAGCTCCTCGTTCTCGAGGCCGAATGCGAGCTTCAGATCGGCCATACGCTCGTCCAACCGCATGAATGCCTGACCCAGGCGTTCGATCTCCTTGTCCGTCAGGGACCCTCCCTCCATCCGCCGGACCGCCTGGCGCTCCATCAGCCTCCGCAGCAGTTCCACCAACGTCAGGACCAGCTTGGCCAGGCCTTGTTCCACCTTCTCTGGATCGGCGTTGATCCTAGAGGGCAGGGCATCGCCCAGCTGCTCCAGCTCGCTCACGAACCCATCCAGGTCCACCGGCTCGTTCAGGATCTTGCGCCCGAGTCCCTGTGTGGCGGCAACCAGATCCGACTCTTGCGTCATGGCGTGCCCACTCTCATGTCAGTGCTGGAACCCACCAAGCCTCCGATGGAAGCGTGGCTCAACTCATCTCCCACGAAGCTGTACGCCGGCCATGGTCCGGTAAGAAGGAAGCGGAGCGAATCCGATTCGCCCTCAAGCCGAGCCACCTCACACCCGAACACGGTGACGTTCTCTCTGTCCACCAGGAAGGCCGCCGAGAAAAGCAGTCCCGGTGTGGGCATGAGCTGCAGAGCGGTATCCTCGGCCAGACCGCCCAGGCGGCCACAGAGCGTCCCCGCCTGCAGTTGCGCCTCAGCGCGCCTCGCCTGGAAACGGCGCTCCTCCTTCAGCCTGTCCATGAGATAGTCGCGACCCGACGTGCGCGCCGGTGGCGCGGAAGATGGCTCCCGGTCCACCCAGAGAACGCGCACCCCGAGTTCAACCCGGCCCTGCACCTTGTCCAGAGCCTGCAGGTATGCGCCCTCCCGCTCGCCGAGCTGCTGCCGGACGTGTGACTCGTCTCCCATCACGGTGCCGAAACGTACGGGGAGGGTGGCGCGCTGCTCAAACAGCTCCTCCACCACGCCTTCGTGGCAGAGCGCGGACTCGGCATCCACCTGCACGGGGGCCAGCCCCACGTAGCGGCTGACCACGGCCGCCAGTGGACCACACTCCAGCACGAAGACCGGCGCGCCCTGCACCCCACCCCGGCCGATAGCTACCGGAGGGAGGCGACCCGTGATGGCGTAAAGGTAGAGCCGGTCGCTCACAGCGTGCGAGAGAGCTGGGTCGGGGCTCCGACCGGCGCGCCCTGGTACCTTTCCGCCGTGGCGCGCTTCCACTGCTCCGCCGTCTCCACCGACGTCAACAGCAGCTTCAGCCCCAAGAAGACCAAGTCCACATCCGCAACAGACAGCGTGACGTCGCCGTAGATCACCACGCCTTTGGTTATGATGCGGTCCAGGAGGTCCAGAAGAGCCACTTCCTTTTCCCTAGCCACCATCTGGCTCACTCTTCCACCGCCTCCTCTGTATCGACCCTCGCGAAGTTGTACGCCGGCCATGGTCCGGTCAGCTCGAACGAACAGCCAAAGGACGCGTAGTCCTGTGTCAACCGGTCGATGGCGGCCTCGAACCTGGGAAACGACTCGTCGCCCACGAGATAGGCGCCGTTCAGAAGCATCGCCTCCACGCGGCCGGTCACTTCCCTTTCCTGCAGCGTCAGCACCACCGCGTCCACCGAGAGACCGGCAAGGGCATCATGGCAGGCCTGAGCCGCTTCGTCCGCGACGCGCTCGACCTCCGCGTCGAGCATCCTTTCCATTTTCTTCCGAAGGAAGTACGCGGCGCCCGCTCCCGCGTTCTCCATCTCTCTCTTGAGCGCATCAACCCCTCGGGCCTCCTCCTCCACCCGCTGACGGCCGACGGCCTGGTCGCAGAACATCTTGACCCCCCACTCGGCCCTCTTCGCCACCCTGCTGAGAGCCGACAGAAGTGATTTCCGATGTTCCTGCAGCATGCCGCGTACACGGTCGGGCCCCTGGAAGATGGTGCAGAACCGCATGGGGACCGGGTATAGACCCCTTGAGAGCAGCTCGCTCAGAACGTCGTGATGGGCGCGAACCTTGGCCTTCGCCCACTCCGGGTCCTTGACGTTGGCTTCGAGCTCTTCCTCCCCGAACTCCTTGAGGCTCACTGAGCTGACCACGGCAGCGAGGCCGTCCACTA
>JAZDLC010000189.1:0-9281 GCA_043802345.1 Planctomycetota bacterium
AAACGGCCGGGCGAAGCGGGTCCAGAACAGGTACCCGCCGACATCCTCGTTTCTGAGCGAGACCTCGCCCGGAACTCCGAAGGCGTTGCGAAAGCGCGCGAACCCCTCCCGGCGCCGGCCGGCGAACCAGGCGCCGAAGTAGCGCGGAATGTCGGTTCTTCTCGAGGCGCTGATGATGGCGAGAGCAGGGTCAGTCAGAACGGGCCTCCCTTGGCAGCTTCTCCAGGAGCCTCGAGAAGACTTCCGGCAGTGCGCAGGAGAGATCGTGCTCGCAGTGCGGATCGCTTTGAAGATCGAACAGCCGGCGGATGGGAGCGCTCTCCCCGGGCACATGAATCAGCTTGAAGTTCCCCTCCCGCACGGCGAAGCACTTGGTCGCGACCAACTGATCCAGGTAGCGGTCCCGCACCACCAGGTTGTCGTTGAAATCCGGGTCGAAGAAGGTGGCGTCGTCGAAGCGGGGGAACTCCTTCGGTTTCTCGCCCGGCAGGAGATCGGGAACCGGTTGGCGGTACAGCAGGTAAGAGGTCTCCAGCACCGTGCTCAGCGGCGGCACCGCGGGGGAAAGATCGACCCCTTCGAAACTGTCCGGAGTGGGAAGGCCGAGCCAGGAGCACCAGGTCGGGGTCAGGTCGTACGAGCGGACCAGACCCGGCTCCTTGCGTCCTCGCTCGAGTCCAGGGCCCGCGAAGATCGCCGGGATGTGGTTGGCCTGGTCACCCCCGAAGAGCGTCACGCCATGCCCGAGCGTGGTGCCGTGCTCGTACAGGTCGTCTCCATGATCGCCCAGCACGCCGATGATCGTCCGGTCCAAGAGGCCCGCGGAGCGCAGGTGCTTCACCAGTTCTCCGACCTGGTCGTCGAACTCCTGCACGCAGCCGTCATACAGCCCGATCAGGTGCTGTTCTTCCTCCTCCGTCAAATCGTGGTCGAAACCACGCTGGATCATGTCGTCGATGGCGAAGTCGATGCGAAACCGATTGCGCCCCCGGTACCCCGGTTCCACGAACCGCTCGTAGTATGGGTAGGTGGAGCTGTACGGCAGATGGGTCCCGTGGTAGACGACCATCAGGAAGAACGGGCGGTCGCCCGCGGCAAGCCGGTCCAGCGTTCTGAGGGCCCGCCGGGTGAGATTCGGCGCCGCCCGGGTCAGGGAAACCCGGTCGAGTTCGGGCGCCAGCAGGCGGCCGAGGGGGTTGTCGAGAAACGCCAGGGCGAGCAGGTGATTGGTGAAGGCGACCTCGGCGATCAGCGCCTTTCGATTCTGGGCGTCCGACACGTCCACCTCTTCGAACCCCATGTCGAACAGCCGGAAAGTCGAACCGCACCACCCCCCCGCCACGGCGGTGGCGTACCCATGGTCCCGCAGCAGTTCCGGAAACCAGTCCTGGCCTTCCTGGATCTGCTCCACCAACTCTCGCGACGGGAACATGTGCCGCAGGCCGTTCACCTCGGGGGGCGTCGACGAGAACATGGAAACCCATGATTCGTGAGTGCTGGCGGTGGGCACGAGGCAGTTCGAGAAGTTCACGCCGCGCTCGGCCAGGCGGTCGATGTGGGGCGAGGTGAGGCGGGGGTAGCCGTTCGCCGAGAGGTGATCGCCCCTCAGGGAATCGGACGCCATCAGCACCAGGTTCGGCCGGGCGAACTCCCGCGGAGCGGGTGAAAGAAGCACGCCGGACGAGAGCAGCAGAACCGCCGCACCGGCGATCGCCACCACGGTCCAGCGCCGCCTGAGCCTCCTCGACCAGAGCGCCAGGGACCAGAGCAAGAGCGCGAGAAACAGGATTGGAATCTGTACCGGCCGATAGACGGCACCCAGGGCGTCGGGGCAGTGGTCCCGCGCCCAGGCGATCGCGGTGTGAATCGGCCCGTAGAGCAGGTGCGTCCCCGCTGTGAGCGAGTGCAATGCCGTGAGCAACACCAGCCCCACGGTCATCGGGATGACTCTCGTGCCGGGGGTGAGCGGATGGAGCAGGACGCCGAGCAGCGCGCCGGCCAGGAGGTAGCCGAGCAGGATCCTCCCGTACACCGAGATGACCGATCCGAGATGCTGGTCGAGGATTTCCTGCGCGTGCCGGCTCTCCTGCTTCGCCAGCAGCAGCAGGACCCCGCCGATGGTGACCACCGTGAAGACCAGCGCCATGGTCAGCATGCAAAGGAGGACTGTTTTTCGGAGGGAGTACATGGGGAGTACAATGCTACCCGTTTTACAGACGGAAGGGAGCACGATGTGGCGGAGCCGCACTTCGATGGAGCGGTGCTCGGTGCCCTCGAGGTCATGATGAAGCACGCGAGTGGGACGCTTCGTACTCGTACTCGTACTCAGCCGCTTTTGCGGCGGTACTCGTACTCGAATCGTGAGCCGTCTGGTCTTGTCCCGGTTTCGTGGACAAGAGGTTGGCGAATTCCGATTCGAGTACGAGGTCGGGACGACTCTGCGCGTGCCACGAAGAACTCGGAGGCAGGCACTACGGACTTGAATCCGGTGTGAGAGTCCGGCTACCCTGCCGTGGTCCCGGGGTCTCCGGCGCTCGTCGCGCCGGGGCCACGAGGGAAGTGGGTGAGAATCCCACACGGTCGCGCCACTGTAAGCGGCGAGCCGGCGTCTCATTTCGATGCCACTGGGAGCCTCTGGCTCCTGGGAAGGCGGAGATCGCCGGCTGGGACCCGCGAGTCAGGAGACCTGCCCCGGGAATGATTCGCGATCACCCTTCGCGCCGGGCGTTCGATTGCAGCCTCGCCCGCCGCGCAGCCGTGATCTGGGAATCCCGGTCCGTGCGCTCGCGGAGCAGCGCCGGCCGGCACGAGTCGGCTCCCGGAAAGTCCCATCAACATGCGTCACCTGTCATTCGCAGCGTCCTGGCTGCTCGCGACTTCCCTGTGCGGCGATCTGATCGCCCAGTTCGAGCCCGAAAACGGCTTCCAGACCTCCGTCCTCTCCGCCGCCCCCGCGGGAGCTTTCGTGGGCGGCCTGTGCGGCTTGCCGAACGGCAACCTCGCGGTCTTCGACGGCACCTCGGTGGTCGAACTCGATGCCACCTCCGGCGCCACCTTGCGGACCCTCTTCACGCCGGGAGGGTTTGTCTTCGGATCGTTCCTGGCCGTCGACCCGGGCGGAACCTACTTGCTCTTCGGGGAATCGACCAACCAGGACATCTGGAAGGTGCCTCTTTCAGGCGCGCCCGCCACGGTCGTCGCCAACATGATGTACAACTTCGACGGCGAGTTCATCGCGCCCGATATCGCGCTGATCACGCGGGGCGAGCCGAGCTTCACCTACACGTACATCTACCATCTCGACGTCACCTCCGGCGCCACCGACATGATCGCCGAGGTGCTGGGACCCAGCGGCCCGCTCACGGCGGACCAGCAGGGGAACATCTACTACGGCCTCAACTCGGCCGCTTGGCCCCCGCCACCCGGATCGGGCGAGATCATCCGCTGGACCGCGGCCCAGATCGGCGCCGCGCTCGGCCCGACGTACCTTCAACAGTCGGACAGCCTTACCTTTGCCACCGGCCTCGGCGCCATCACCGACATACTGTTCGACAACCAAGGCGATCTGCTGGTTTCCGACAGCTCTTTCGGTACCCTCTGGGAGTTTCGGGCGGACGGCCAGCCTCGGGATCTGGTGGGCATGGAGCAGTCGACCAGCAGCGTCACCTACCTGGCCATCCTCGATGCCGGCGCCCCGGGCCAGGCGGTCTTCGGACCGTTTCAGCCTGAGAGCGGTGGCACGGTCGCGGCCTTCTCCTCCGACTGGGTTTCGTACAACGACATCAACCTGATTCGCCCCCTGCGACCGGCGTTCGAGACCTCGCCCGGCATGCCGTTGCCCGTGGGCCCGTACAGCGTCAGCCTCTTCGACGGACCGGAGTCCGGCACGATGTTCGTGCTGGCTTCCGCGGGAGTCATCAATCCGGAGAACCGCCTGCTCAACGGCGGCGTTCCGTTCTTCCTCGGTCTCGACCAGGCGACGATGCTCCCGCTCGGAATCGTGAACCTCAGCAGTGATGGGAGCTTCACGGTGGCGGGGAACAACCCCGGCCTGAGCCTGACCGCCTATGTGCAGGGTGCACTGTTCGACGGGAACGGACACCCGCTCGGCACGACCGAGGTTCTTGATCTGCAGCTTCAGTAGACCGGTCCCCCCGAACATCGACACCTGGTGAGAGTTCTTCACCGGGTGTCGATGTTCGGGGGGTCAGGAGACTCGCTTCTCCACCGTGTGGCGGCTGCCGTCCCGCTCGAAGAACATCTCCCCCGCCGTGGGCTTGTGGTGATCCAGCGCGTACATCACCTGGTCGATGTCTTCGCGAATGATGATCAGGCGGCGGTTGCTGGGCGACAGGAAACCGTCTTCCACGAACCGGTCGAGCTGGCGGACCAGGTGGTCGTAGTATCCGTTCAGGTTCAGGATCCCGCACGGCTTGCGGTGGATATCGAGCTGAGCCCAGGTCAGGGTCTCGAAGAACTCATCCATGGTGCCGATTCCGCCGGGGAGCGAGAGGAAGGCGTCCGAGAGTTCCACCATCAGCGCCTTCCGCTCGTGCATCGTCTCGACGACCTTCAGCTCCGTCACGCCGTGATGGGCCACCTCGCGCTCCGAGAGCATGCGGGGAACGACTCCGATCACCTCTCCCCCCGCTCCCAGAGCCGCATTGGCGAGAGCCCCCATCAGCCCGACATTGCCACCGCCATAGACGATCGCGACGCCCCTTCTGGCCATGCGTCGGCCCAGCTCCTCCGCCACCTCGCGGTAGACCGGGTTCTTGCCGAAATTGGAACCACAGAAAACACAGATACGCCGCATCGCTCATCCTCGTGAATCGGATCTCGAAGGAAGTTTCCCCCCACCATGGTAGCAGGAGCCCGAGAGGGTGTGCAACGCGCAGGCCGCCGCAAGGCAGGGATCGGATTTTTCGCTCACGCTGGCCTTGTCCTGGCGCAAGTCAGCACATGGGCGGCCGGCACCAGGGTCAGGGCGATCAGTGGTCCGCCAGCTCGGCCACGACCTCCAGACCGCCGTTTCCGGCCAGGCGCAAGTCGCGCAGCCGAATCGGTCCGAGAAGGACCGGCGCGAGAGAAACCCGATACCCCTCGAATCGGTCCGCCAGACGGGAGAGCACGGGCGCCAGCAGCGACCCCATGAAGCCGTCCGCTTCCCCGTTCAGGCCGGAAAGCACCGCGTCGAGCCGATCATCGACCGTCAGAAGACCCCGCAGGCGAACCGTGGCCGCCAGGAGTTTCCGAGCCCTCGCCGTCACCAGAATCCCGAGGGAGCGATCGGTCTTCGACTCGAGGTTCAGATCGAGTGTCTCCAGCGCAATCCCATCCCTGACGAGCAGCTCCTGCGCCTTCGTCCGGGCAGCCCGGGTGAGTTCCTCGCGGCTCACGCTCAACCTCAGCGATCCCTCCTCCAAATGAGTCGGAATCAGCACCTCACGACCGGAGGGAAGCGTCCCCCTGCCAAACCGCACGCCGTGAGATACGAGGTGGAACTGGACGGAGGCTCCAAAGGCCCGCAGCGTTCGCGCGCTGACCTCGAGCTGGTCGACGGACAGGACGGAATCCTCCCCGGCGGTGATTCCCGGCCTGAGCAGTGGATCGGTCTCCTTCAGGGTCGTTCCGGAGAGGTCGATCCGCAGCAAGGCATAACCCTGCTCCGGATCTCCGGTCAGGGTGACCTGCGGGGGGTCGCCCGATGGCTCCAACAGATCGCTCAGCCCGGTTCGCAGGAATTCGGCAAGCTGCTGCCGGTCGCGGGGAAGCTCGCCCGCGGGGAGCGGGATCATCTCGCGGGGTGCTCCACGAGTTCGATCAGGACCCCGAGGGCTCCCTGCGGATGAATGAACGCCACCTTCGTGCCCTGGGCTCCGGGCCGGGGGACCTCGTCCAGCAGCTTGACTCCCGCGGCCTTCAGCCGCGGCAGGAGTGTCTCCAACCCGGTCACTTCCACGGCGATGTGGTGCAGCCCCGGTCCCCGCTTCTCGAGGTACTTGAAGATGGCGCTCTCTCGGGACATCGGCTCCAGGAGTTCGATCGTCGCATCACCCGCCCTTAGGGCCCGCGCAGGAATAACTCCCGGTTTTGGCCGGCCCTCGCCGCCCCTGGCTGTGTTGCTCCTCCTCGGAGTATCTCGAATACACGGTCGTCGTCGCGCCGTGCCAGGAACAACGATTGCTCGCCCAAAACAGGAAGTTATTTCTGCGCGGGCCCTTAGCCCGACAACGCGGACCTGCTCGCTCGAAACCTCCTCCCGGAAGTCCTCCTCGAACCCCAGCAGGTCCCGGTACAGCTTCAGCCCCTCGGCGAGCGATGGCACGGCCACACCCAGATGTTCTATTCTCGCGGCCATCAGAACCTCCACACAGCACCAGACGGACAAGGATTGGTATCCTGCCACCATGAAACCGCTGAACCGTGAAGAATCCAGAACCGTCGACCGACTGGCCCAGGAGGATCTCGAGATCCCGGGCGAGATCCTGATGGAGAACGCGGGCGCCTTCGTGGCGCGGTCGGCCCTGTCGCTGCTGAAGGATCTCGGCCTGGGACGGGTCCTGGTGCTCGCGGGGCCGGGCAACAACGGGGGGGACGGCTTCGTGGCGGCGAGACACCTGCTGGACCTGGTCCAGGTCTCGGTGCTGCTGGTGGGCGATCCGGCGCGCCTGCAGGGGGACGCCCTGGCCAACTACCGGCGCTATGAACTGCTCGGCGAGAAGACAATCCGCTGCGACCGGCTCGAGACTCTCGAACAGGCCCTCTCCGCACCCCCTCCGCCGCTGATCCTGGACGGCCTGTTCGGAACCGGCCTCTCGCGGGACGTGGAGGGGTTTCCCAGGCAGGTGATCGAGACCGTGGCCCGGTCAAGACATCCCGTGCTCGCGATCGATCTCCCGTCCGGCCTCGATTGCGACACCGGCGTCATCCTCGGCGCCGCCATCCCGGCCCGTCGGACCGTGACCTTCGTGGCGCAGAAGACCGGTTTCAAGCTGCGCGAGGGTCCCTCCCTCTGCGGGGAGATCCAGGTCGCACCGATCGGCTTCCCGCCCGCGCGAGGGGGAGGGGACTGCTGACCAACCTCATCTCCTCCGGACATGCCCCATTTGCGGTCATGGGCAGCCCGAAATTGGGCTCTCCGGGGGGCTCTCCGGCTCCGTATCAGAAGGCACGAAAGATGCATCCCGATCGCCGGACCGATCCATCTTCAGGAGGAATCCCATGTCGCCCCTTCGCGGAATCATCGCCCTCGCCATCGTGGCCGTCGCCGTCGTCACCCTCTTTCTGTTGAGGGACAGTGGCCAGATCAAGGAGACGGGGGCGAACACCAGCTTGGCCCTGGCGGACGAGGCCAAGACCGACGAAAAGAGCCAGGAGCGAAGCGTCCCGGAAGCCGCCTCGGAGCCGTCGACCTCGGGAGCCACGCGCACGGAAGCGCTGGAAGAGAGCCTCGCCCGTCCCGGAGGGGGATCAGCGAAGGGCGCCCCGCAGAAGGCGTTCGGAGTCTCCGGAACCGTCCTGGATGAACACGGCCGGCCGGTGGCCGGGGCGCCGGTCACCCTGACCCGCGCCTCCGGGCCCGATGTCATCTTCATCGGGGGAGGCGAGCTTCCTGGAGGGGCCGCGAAGACCGCAGAGAACGGACGTTTCCACTTCGCCGCGGTCCCGGCGGACGACCGACTGCGGGTGAGGGTCGTGCCGGGGGACATGACGGCCGCGGAGGCGTCCCTGCCGGAGAACCGGACGGGAGACATCGACATCGGAACCCTGACGGTCGGGGCGGGCGCCACGTTCGTCGGCCATGTGGTCGGCACCGCCGGGCAGCCGGTGCCGAACGCGGAGGTCCGCGCCTGGACCCGGAAGGAGGGCGGTTCGAGCTCTCCCGGCATGATCATCTTCGGGGATGCGGCGCCGCAGAACGCCCGCTCCACCAAGACCGACAAGTCCGGCTTTTTCTCCATTCCCGGCCTAGAACCGGGGGACATCCATGCGCTCGTCCAGGCCGAGGGGTTCACCAGCGAGTCGGTGAAGGGAATCATGATCGCGAAGGGAGCCACGTCGAAAGACACCACGATCACCGTCTCCCTTGGATCCTCAATCCAGGGCGTGGTCGTGGACGCGACTGGCAGCCCGCTCGCGGACGCCGAGGTCTCCGTCATGGAGACGGTCATCGATCTGTCCGAGGGCGGAATGGTCGGCGGGCTGGGCAAGAGCCTGACCGCCCGATCCGACGCGGACGGCTCCTTCCGGCTCGCGGGACTCAAGAGCTCAACCTACAACGTCACCGCCTCCAGGAAGGGCTTCCTCACCGGAAGGGAGTCGAACGTGGAAGCGGGCACGGACGACCTGCGCCTCAGCCTGGCAAGGAGCGGCGTCCTGTTCGGCACCGTGCGGAACCGGGTCTCCCTGGAGCCGATCCGCGACTATGAGGTGCGGATCCAGGGCCGTTTCGGCCCCCTGCCGGGTGAGTTCTTTGGACCAGGGGGCGAGGCAGAGGTTCTCCGGGGCGAGGCGGCCGCCGCCCTGGCCGGAGTCACGGCTGCGCCGGAACTGTTCGCCATCTCCGACCTCTCGAGCCGGTCCGTCTCGCTGGTGGTGCAGGCGGACGGATTCGCGGAGTACCAATATGGACCGGTCCAGGTCGACTCCGGCAGCAAGGTCGAGTGTCAGGTTCAAATGGTTCCGGAGATCACCGTCTCGGGATTGGTGATCGACTCGGAAGGCGCGCCGGTGGAAGGCGCGGCCGTCTCGCTGCGGAAGGAGTCGGCCAGCGAGCTGTCCGGTCCGGGCGGCGGGGTCTACCAGCGGCGGGTGAGGATCGGCTCGGATGGAGGAGCGCCGAGGGTCGTGGACGGCGACCAATCGTACAGCGACGTCACCGACCAGGAAGGGCGATTCAAGCTGCGGGGCATCACACCCGGGGAGTACAGTCTCGACGCGACCCACAGTGAATGGGCGCCCAGCGAGAGCGAGACGATCGCTCTGGCCGAGGGGGACCAGGTGGAAGACGTGAAAGTCGCCTTGCGGTCAGGCGGCGCGGTCAGCGGCGTGACCTACGACGCCGACGGCAACGTGCTCGCGGAGGCGCGCGTCACCGTCGATCGAGTCGCGGAGGGAGGCAGTCAGAACGGATTCCGCGCCATCAGCATGGGGATCGGCGGCGGCTTTCCGGGCGGAGGCGACAAGTCGACCTTCTCGGATCAGGAGGGAAAGTACCGGCTCGGCGGGATCCTGCCCGGGCGCTACATGGTGGAGCTGCACAATCCGAACCAGTCGCA
>JAZDLC010000190.1:0-6221 GCA_043802345.1 Planctomycetota bacterium
GTCCAGACCAGACTCACCAGGGGCGGCAGCAGCACGGGGGCGATCCGGGAGGGGCGGCGCAGTCCGATCAGCAGGGGCACCAGGATCAGGGCCAGACCGACCCAGCCGACGGTGGCCATTTCCGAGTAGATGACCTGGACCAGATGGGCCATGAAGCTCTGCCCATCCGCCACCAGCAGGTCCGGGGCGACCGCCTCCAGCCGCTCCACCACCCGCTCGAACGTACCATCGGGAGCGCGCCGGACCCCGGTCAGGAGCAGATGCCGGCCGGCCGCTCGGGCCAGGTGGGTCTCGAGGAGATCCGAGAGGATCCCCGGCCGGAAGTCCGCGGGATGGAGCGGCGGCATCTCGCCCGGTAGGCTCTGTAGCAACGGCTCGAACGCCTCCGCTCTCATCCGCAGTTCCTGTCCCGCGCTGGCCAGATCCCGCCGGAGGGTTTCGATCCTCTCCTTTGTCCAGAGCCCTTCCCAGCGCTCCCGGTTGCGTTGCTGCAGAGCCGCGCTCGGCAGGAGCAGGGCGAGCGAGCGATACCCTGCGATCATCCCTTCGCGGCGCAGTTGCTCCAGTTCGGCGCGCACCCTCTCGTTCTCTTGCAGCGCTTCCTCTTCGCTGCCGGCCGACACGGCGATCGAGGTGGAGTCGAGGGTTTCGCCGAAGCTGTGCAGCAGGGTACCGAGGTCCCGCTGGGTCTCTGCCGACGCGCCGTTCAAGTTGCGGTAGTCGCCATCGAACCCGGTCCGCAGCAGCCCCGCCATGCCGGCTCCGGTGAGAACGAGCAACGACAGCAACAGTGCGGGGCGGGCGGAGCGGGCGAGCCGGAACCAGGCGGGAACAAACTCCGTCAGAAGCAGCAGCGGCGGGCGTGGCTCCTTCCTGGGGCCGGTCTCCGGCAGGAGCAGCGGGAGAATCAGAATCGCGAAGCCGGCCGCGCCCGCGATGCCGAACACCGCCACCCACCCGAGCTGCCGGAAGCCCGGCATGACCGACGCCTGCAAGCCGAGGAAGGCTGCCACTGTCGTGGCCGCCCCCAGCAGCAGGGGGCGGATCAGGCGGGAGAGCACTGCGCCGGGCCCGGCGCGCGGATTCCGGTCGTTGTGAAACAGCAGGTGAACGCCGTAGTCGACCGAAACGCCGACCAGCATGGAGCCACACCCGATGGAGATGGCGGAGATCTCTGGGACGAGCCAGCGCGCGAGACCGACGGCGAAGGCCGCCCCGAATGCGGCCGGCAGCAGCACGAGAAGCGCGAACAGCGGCCTGCGGAAGGCGAGGAAGGCGAGCAGGGCGATCCCCAGAAAGGAGAAGGTGAGCACCCTGCGGAGGTCCGACTGAATCAGGTCGGCGTTCTCCACGCTGAACCGATGCCCGGCGAGATACGCGATCTTCACGTTTCCGCCGGGAGCCTCGCGCTCCGCTTCTGGCAGGGCCTGGTCGAGGAAGGCGAGCAGTTCCCTGGCGTGGGCGCTGTCGGTGGACTTGTGGCGCGGGCGGGCGATCAGCAAGACGTGCTGGAGATCCGCGCTGAAGAGGCGGCCCTCATGCACTGTCACCGCTCCCCCTTCCTGCAGGCCGGAGAGCTGGCGGGACAGACCCTGATTGAAATGCAGCGGGTCGGCCGCCAGGACGCTGGCCAGGAACGGAGCGGGAGACTCCGTCAGCAGCTTCTTCCAGCCTGAAAGCGTCTCGCGGATCGCCGCCGGCTCCAGCGACCCCACGAGTCGCTCGCGGTCTTCTTCCGAAAAGAGCGAGGCCCGGTGGGCGACCAGGAAGTCGAGCGCCTCCATGACCTGCTCCGGACCGCGACGGTAGACCAACCGAGCGATCAGCGGCGTGTCGGAGTGAAGGGCATCCTCGAGCAGCGCGGCCAGGCGATCAGCCACCTGCAGGAGGTCCGCGACCGGCACCGGCTCTTCCAGGGAGGAGGGGCCCACGTCCAGATACAGAAATTCGGTTGGCCGGAACAGCTCGAGCAGCGTGCGGTAGCGCTGGACCACGGGATCAGAATCGGGGAGCAGCTCCAGCACATCCTCCCGCCAGGAGAGTCCCCGGGCCGACCAGACCAGCAGAGCCAGCAGTAGCGCGCAGGTGACGAGCGCTCCCATGCGATGCCGGCGCAGGGCGCGATAGAAGGCCGGGCCGGAGCCCTGATGCGAATCCCCCCGCTCCGCCGTCAAGGGGAGACCTCGAACGCCGTGGCCAGATCCCCGCCGGGCCGCATCTCCAGCAGTTCAATCTCCAGGCGGTAGCCCCACTCCAGGTTCTCGAGCAGGATGCGCGCCGGCAGTTCCGAGTCCCATCCGTCGAACCGCCGGTAGTCACCATACCGAGCCCGCCGCACCACGCGCCCTTCCCGCGCCTGGAGAGAGCTCTCGAGGCGCGTGCCTGCGGAATCGAACCGGTATTCGGTCTCCCCTTCCTGCCAAGGCAGGAGGAGAGCGGGACGGCCCTCAGCCGTCCGGCCGGCTCGGGCGCCTTCGGCCGCGCTCCAGCCGAACAGGTGCTCGATGTCTCGCAGCACACCGGAGCGGAGTGGGTTGAGGGGCATTCCCTCCGCCTTCGTCAGAACCTGCCGGTCATCGCCTCGCTTCAGGAAGTCGAACAGACGCCCTCCCATCTCCCCCAGCGCGATGGCGCGAAAGGCATCCTCGCGGCGAACCACCAGCGCGCCGATGCAGTCGAACTGCTCCCCTCCCTGCTCGATCACGATCCGCTGGGCCAGCCGGAATCCAGGAGGATAGGCCATCTCCATCACCCGCAGGCACGACGCCAGCAGGGCCGGATCTTCCAGCGGCACCAGCGGCGCGTGCGGCACGCCGCGGCACGCCGGCAGGAGAATCAGAACAAGGCAAATAAGACGCCGCATGTCGGAACATGGTAGCAATGCCCGAATCCTGAAGGAGAGTGCCGCACCACTTTCTTCAGTGTTCGGAATGCGGGCTTGCGATTCCACGGATCTATCGCTTCGATTCGTGGGGGAGTCGGTTCTCCTCGGTGGCCAAGATTCTCTTGTTGGTGGGGGTGCGCGATGAAGATGATCACGATTCCGAGTCTGCTGGTGGTCATGCTGGTCGGGTGTGCGCCAGATTCAGGCTGGAAGCATGAGACCGCGCTGGACAGTGGCGGGAAGCTGGGAGGATGCGCTGTCGGCGACCTGGATTCCGCGCGGTCCGGGAATGAGATCGGGGTGGTGGCCGAGGACGGGACGGTCACCCTGGTCTATCGGGACGGTTCCAAGTGGGGCAGCGAGAAGATCGGCGCCGCCTCCG
Source organism: Planctomycetota bacterium (assembly GCA_043802345.1). Lineage (GTDB taxonomy): Bacteria > Planctomycetota > B15-G4 > B15-G4 > JADJEK01 > JAZDLC01. Next base: position 3,267 of record JAZDLC010000190.1, read on the forward strand.
GTGAGATGATCCAGTGCGCCATCGGTGACGTCGATCCGGAGCGACCCGGAAACGAGCTGGTGGCCGTGGGCATGAAGACCGGCGGCGAGGAGGATGGCGGGGCCGGGGCGGCGATGGTCGCCTCCAAGGAGAATGGCGCCTGGAAGCTGGAGCCGCTCTTCGAAGACACCGCCCTGATCCACGGCGTTTGCGTGGGCGATCTCGATCCGGACCTTCCCGGAAACGAGATCCTGCTGGTTGGATTCAGTCTCGATGCGACGCTGGCTCACCGCGAGGCGGGTGAGTGGAAGACAGCGAAGGTGGCCACTCTTCCGGGTGCCGGGAAGAGCGCCGTTCCCTTCGAGGGAGGCGCCGCGGTGACTTGCGCGGACGGCTCCGTGGTGCATCTGGTCAAGCGGGATGGCGCCTGGACCAGCACGACCCTCGACAAGGCCGAGGCCGGACAGTCGCGAGTCGGCACCGACGACTCCCGCCTGATCGTGGCCCGGGATGACGGCGTGCTCTCGCTGCTCCAGGATGGGAAGCGGACCGAGATCCACAAGGAAGAACTCAAGCTTCGCGGCGCGGTGCTGGCCGACGTCACCCCGAGCAGCAAGGGAGCGGAGGCCGCCACCGCCGGCTACGGCAAGAGTGTGACTGTCCTGTGGCAAGAGAGGGGAGAGTGGCACGAGCAGACGGTCTTCACCGACACGGGCAAGCTCCACCACCTTGCCGCGGGCCAGTTCGAAGGCATGGGCCCTTCCGCCTGCCTCGTCACCTGCGGCTTCTCAGGCCTGGTAACCGTCATCTCCCACCAGTGAACCCGAACATCCGCACCCGGTGATAATATTTTCACCGGGTGTGATCTGACTGGTCGAGGCTGAAGGTGGAGGGGTCGAACTTGATGTTCAGCTGCTCCTGCTCGAAGCGGATCTCAAGGTAGTCCTCGCCGGGCTCGCGGATCACTACCTTGGTGACCCGATGGGTTTCGGGATCGACGAAGAGTTCGACCGCCCGGATCATCTTTGACAGCTTCTCCGACCTGGGCTGCATGCGAAGCCGGAAGTCGGCGCCCTTCTCCAACGTGAGGGCGTACATCTCATCCGCCCTGGAGAAGTCGCCCTGAATCCAGTCGGTGATCTGTCCCAGGACTTCCCGGAGGAGATCCTCACCGCCCAGCTTCATCTTGCGCAACTCTCCCTCGACCCGGTCGAACTTGGCCACGCCCCGGCCATTGAGGATCAGCAGCGAGGCGTACGGCTTGACGACCTCCCAGCGCAGACGGTCGGGCCGCTCGAAGGAGCAGATCCCCCGGGACTCCAGCGGATCGAGGAACAGCGACACATGCCGCTCCTGCACGAAGTCCGCCCGCAGGGACTGGACCTTCTTCAGCGCCGCGCCCATCTCCTTCAGGAACAGCTCCTGCTCCGCCCCTGTCAGCGCGGAATACGGCACCGGATCCTCCTGGCCTTGAAGTGGAAGGGCAAGAAGAGCCATCAGCAACAATCCGCCCATGTTCATCCCCTTTCGTGGGATCAGGATCCTCTGGAGAGAGTCACCAGGCTTCCGTACCCAGCGGCGTCGCAGGCGAGGCAGGAAACCGCGGAGCCGGTCAGTGCCGCAAGCGCCACCTCGAAGGCGAGACCCACCGGCATCGATCCATACCACGCGGCGTGACCCGAAATCTCGTGGCCGGCCCCGACAAGCGCTTCATAGCCCCGGCCTTCCGACCGATCTCCCGCGGCCGCCAGAAAAACAGGATCGCGCGCGATTCCCGCCAGCTCGGGAGGACTTTCCTTCCCGATCCGCCACGAGAGAATGCGCTCCAGGGAGCCGTAGCGGGAACCCTCCGGGCGAGCGCCAAGAGCCAGGCAGATGAACCCCTCGCCCGGGGAGTAGCTACAGCGATCGAATTCCAGCGGCCGCAGCTCGCCCGGATGCCCTTCGCCTTGACAGGCCACCTCGTAGCAAAGCAAAGGCGAGATCTCATCTCCCAGCCCCACCAGGACCAGGTCGACCTCCCCGGCATCGAGCCACCCCCGGGCAATGTCCAGGGCGACCACAACGGTCTGCCCGAAGGTGGTCACCGTCTGACACGGCCCCTCGATATTCATCGCGATGGAAACCTGCGAGGCGAGCGAGTTGTGAACCGAGTTGACGAACAGGGTCGGCGAGGCGAACCGGTTCGCGTCGTCAAGCAGTCCGTCCTGAAACGCGAAGGATGTCAGTTGCGGGCCATGGCCCGTACCGAACACCAGTCCCACCCGGGGCGGATCGGGTCGCTCCAGGCCGGCATCTTCCAGCGCCAGGTGAGCAGACAGGAGAGCCATCCGTGACAGCTGGTCGAGCCTGCGCAGGGCCCTCGGCTGCATGAATCGGTCCAGCCCATCCAGCCGGGCCCGGTAGACCGGCAGGGAAACCGTCCCCCTCGGAGTCTCCACCGACTCCTGGCCAGGATGCGGCAACTCTCTCCCCGAAAGAAGGGCGCGAAGGCTCTCGACCCCCGATCCGAGGGCGGAGACCGATCCGATGCCGAGGATGGAGACCGCCACGCTTCAAGCCCTCGCCAGCACCAGGACCGAGTTATTGCCACCGAACGCCAGCGAGTTGGAAAGCGCGATCCCTCCCTCGAGCGACGTGACCTCGCGGGTCGGCGCAATGCCGCAGTCTGGATCCAGCTCCTCGAACCCGGCCGTGGCAGGCGCCACGCCATCCTGCAGGGCTTTCAAGGTGAAGATCGCCTCCAGCGCGCCCGCGGCGCCGAGTGTATGGCCGGTATACGCCTTGGTGGCGACCACCGGGATCTTCCGACCCAGCATCCGTCCGAGGACCCGACCTTCCACCTGGTCGTTGTCCCGCGTGGAAGTGCCATGAGCATTCACCAGCCGCACGTCGCCAAGCTCGCGGCCGGCAACCTCGAGGGCCCTCGTGATGGCACGCTCCAGCCCCTTCCCCTCCGGGTGCGGCGCGGTGACA
>JAZDLC010000191.1:0-4526 GCA_043802345.1 Planctomycetota bacterium
CTGGACCTTCGGCATCATGGGCTGGTGCGGGATCCGGATCAACATGATGAACTGCATCGTCGGCGTGTTCGTCTTCGGTCTCGTGATCGACTACGCCATCTTCCTGCGCGCGGCCCGTGACCGCCTGGACACGGACCGCGCGCAGCACCTGGGCCACGCCGGCGGCGCGGTCGCGATCTCCGCGCTGACGACGCTGCTGGGTGTCGGCTCCCTGGCGCTTGCCAGCCACCCGGCGCTCCGCACGGTCGGTCTGACCGCGGCTACCGGCATCGCCTGCGGGTGGCTGGCCGTGCTCCTGATCGGTCCGCTTTCTTCTCAGAGCCCGCCGGAGGCTGCCGCCGGCGGAGTGCAGGTCCGCCCGGTCTCGTCGAAGTAGATCAGCTTATCCTCGAAGCGGTTCATCCAGTACTTCCAGTGGCTCGACTCGAGACTGGGAGTGGCGTGTTCCGGAGGATAGCCGTAGGCGATGATCACCGCCTTGCGGCTCATGCCGACGCGCAGCGAACCGACCTTGATGGCGTCGATCTCTTCCTGGCTCAGCCCCTCGACGAGCTGATCGAAGGTCTTGTTGGTGAACATCATGTTGCGGTAGTCGTGGATCGACTTGCCGGGGTGGAACTTCGGATCGAACGAGACCGTGAAGGTAGCGCCATTGGACGAGGTGGTGAAGCTGATGGCGTCCTTGCGGAAGCGCCTGGACACCGCGTTGATCCCGGTCACCTCGGTGCCCGCCGGAATGAAGGCCCCGGTCTTGTAGTTGATGGCGGATAGCGAATCGACCTTCGCGTACCACATGTTGTAGGTGGTGTAGAAGCGCTGCGCCGGCGCCGTAAGTGCCGAAGCCGCGGCGGTCGCCGTGGTCGGATCGCTGACCATCGAGCCCGGATCGGTCGCCTGGCTCGGCGCCGCGGACGCGCCCGTGGGAGAGCTCACCGCTCCGGCTGGGTCAATCGGGGCCGGGGCCGGCGCTTCCTCGTCGCTGCCTATCAGACTTTTTACCTGCTCGCACCCCACGCTCAGGAAGGCGGTGGCGAGCAGGAAGGAGATCGTTCGCAGGTTTGGTTTCACGATACTCTTCGCTCCCAACTGAATTGGTGGTCAAGCCCGCATTCGAGCGATTGACGGCCCGCCACACCAGTCCGTCTCGCACCGTTTCTTGCCAACCGTCCAGGCCGTGTCGACGTAGGGAGAGGTGATCGCTAGTCTGTGGGACTCCTCTCGCGGTCGCATTCCTACTCCCCGGAAAGGTCGAACATGCTGTTGAGATCAGGGTTTCTGGCTGTCTGTCTGCTCTCGATTCCATCAAACGCCGCGGCGCTCGAGGAAGCACGGCCGTTGCTCCGCTTCCCGGATGTCCATGGGGACCAGATCGTCTTCTCTTACGGGGAGGATCTCTGGTCCGCCTCCACGAAAGGTGGCATCGCGGTCCGGCTGACGCTTCATGACGGCGAGGAGGAGTCCCCCAACTTCTCCCCAGACGGCCAGCGGATCGCCTTCACCGGAGAGTACGACGGAAACACCGACGTCTACGTGATGGATGCTCACGGCGGCGACATCACCCGGGTCACATGGCATCCCGGAGAGGATGCCGTGGTCGGCTGGCACCCGACCAACGGCAAGATCCTGTTCCGGTCTTCCCGGGACGCTTTCAGCCGCTTCGAGCAGCTCTATCTGATCTCACCGGACGGGACCGGTCTGGAACGGCTGATGATGCACGAGGCGGCGTTCGGCTCGTTCTCCCCTGATGGCCAGCAGATCGCGTACAACCGGGTGCGCCGGGAGCATCGCACCTGGAAGCGGTACGTGGGCGGACTGGCCCAGGACCTGTACCTGTTCGATCTGAACTCGCACGAGGACCGGCGGCTCACGACCTTCGAGGGGACCGACCGCCTGCCGATGTGGATCGGCGACACGATCTTCTTTTCCTCCGATCGGGACCGTGTCCTCAACATCTACGGCTACGACGTGAAGACGGGCCAGATCGAACAGATCACGCACCACGAGAACTACGATGTGCGCCGGCCCAGCATGGGATCCGGCCAGATCGTTTACGAGGTGGGGGGTGAACTCTGGCTGCTGGATACCGCCTCCGGGAAGAGCAGGGCCGTCCCGATCGAGATCCGAAGCGACGCGCCCGAAGCGCGACCGTATCGAAAGGACGTATCGGGGGACGTCACCCAGATCGATATTTCGCCCGGAGGAGAGAGGGCCCTGATCGTGGCTCGGGGTGAGGTCTTCAGCGTGCCGAAGGAGAACGGAGCCACCCGGAACCTCTCGAGGAGCTGTGGATCGCACGAGAAGGACGCTGTCTGGTCTCCGGACGGCAAGACCGTGGCCTGGCTGTCGGATGTGAGCGGAGAGTACGCCATTCATCTGGTCGATCCGCTCGGGAAGCGGGAGGCCATCCAACTGACGAGCCACCGGAATGGATACCGGCACACGCTGCGCTGGTCGCCGGACAGCAAGAAGATCGCCTTCGCGGACCAGACGCTGCGCTGCTACTACGTTGACGTCGACAGCAAGAGGATCACCGAGGTGGATCGCTCCGACTCGGAGCCGGTGGATATCGGGCTCGACCTGAAGCCGATCAATGACTTTCGCTGGTCGCCCGACAGCCGCTTCCTGGCCTATTCGAAAATCGATGCGGATCTGGTGTCGCGGATCTACATCCACTCGCTGGAAGCCGGCGAGAACCACCGGATCAGCGGCGATCTGTTCAACGATTTCCAGCCGGTCTTCACACGGGACGGCAAGCACCTGCTGTTCGTCTCCAACCGGAGATTCGACCCGACTCTCTGCGACTTCGAGTGGGAGATGGTCTACAAGCGGGTGGCGGGCATCTACGCCGTCACCCTGGCCAAGGACGGCCAGCCGCTGCTGCCGCTGGAAAGCGACGAAGTGGTGGTGAAGGAGCCGGAAGAGAAGAAGGAAGAGGCGGGGTCGCCGGAGGCGGCGGTCCGCATCGACTTCGAGGGGATCGCGGAGCGGGTGGAGGCGCTGCCGCTGCCGCGGGGGAACTATCGGGATCTCCAGGTCAACGACAAGGCCCTCTTCTACCTGAACGCGGACGAGGGAGACTTCAATCGATTCGAGTACCGGGCGGTCGGGCCTCGCACCCTGAGCGCCTTCAGCTTCGAGGATCGCGAGGCGAGCGAGGTCGTGTCAGGCGTGGATCAGTATCGCCTGTCCGCCGACGGTTCAGAGCTCATCTATCAGAGCGGACAGTCGGTCAAGGTGACCGCGGCGAAACCGAAGGCCGGCGCCGGCGAGGCGGTCAGCCTGGCCGATCTGGAGATGTGGTTCGATCCCCGCCAGGAATGGCAGCAGATCTACAACGAGGCCTGGCGCATGGAGCGGGACTTCTACTACGAACCATCCATGCATGGACTCGACTGGGACGCGGTGCGGGTGAAGTACGGCCGCCTGGTGCCCTTCGCCTCGTGCAGGCAGGATCTCCGGTTCCTGATCGGAGAGATGATCGGCGAACTGAACACTTCCCACACCTACGTCTCCGGGGGCGACGTCAGGCGCACGGCGGACAGGGTCAACGTCGGCCTGCTGGGCGCGGACTGGGAGCTCGATGCCACCAGCAGCCGCTACCGGCTGACGAAGATCTACGCCGTGCCCGACTGGACCCTGGGCGTGCATCCGCCTCTCACCCGGCCCGGCCTGGACGTACGTCAGGGCGACCTCCTGATCTCGGTGAACGGCGCAGACGTGACCGGCGCCCGGAACCTCTTCAGCTACTTCGAGGACCTCGCGGGGGAGCAGGTCACCCTGATGTTCAACACCCAGCCGACCCTGGAAGGAGCGCGTGAAGTGGTCACGGTGCCGCTCTCCAGCGAACGAACGCTGCGGTACCGGGACTGGCTCGAGCGGAACCGCCGGGCGGTGGACGAGGCCTCCAACGGGCTGGTCGGCTACCTCCACCTGCCCGACACCTATCTGGGATCGTGCCGGGAGTTTCCAAAGTACTTCTACTCGCAGACCCAGAAGAAGGGACTGATCGTCGACGGCCGCTTCAACGGCGGCGGGCTCGATCCGGACATCTTCCTGCAGCGGCTCGGCAAGCAGCAACTTGCGTGGTGGACCCGGCGCTACTCCCAGCCCCAGACGACGCCGGCGGTGGTGACCCGGGCCCATCTGGCCTTGCTGACCAATCGTCAGGCCGGTTCCGGTGGCGACATGCTGCCGATGGAGTTCCAGCAGAAGAAGCTGGGACCGGTCATCGGCACGAGGACCTGGGGCGGCCTGGTGGGCGTCTCCACATTCATGACCCTGATCGACGGCGGCAGTCTGAGCGCGCCGGACTACCGGATCTACACCCCGGAAGGGCACTGGATCGTGGAGAACGAAGGCGTGACTCCGGATATCGAGGTGGATCTGACTCCGGCGGAAGTGGCACGGGGCTTCGATGCCCAGTTGATGAAGGGTGTGGAAGTCGTCCTGAAGAAGATCCGCGAAGAACCGCGCGAGAGGCCGCCCCACGAGCCGTTCCCCCAGGACGGCTAGCACCCAACAGAAGA
>JAZDLC010000192.1:0-8665 GCA_043802345.1 Planctomycetota bacterium
ACGAGCTGATGGTTGCGGGCTCGCGGCCTTCCGCCTATGCGAACGTCCGCGTCGGCGTGAGCAAGGACGGCCGATTGAACGCCTGGGATTCACACTCGTTCGGTACGAGTGGCGACGGTGGCGGGGGAGGAGGCCTGCGCCTGCCGTACGTGTTCGAGAAAATGCCGTACCGTCAGGTGCACACCGCCATCAGGACCAATACGGGCCCGGCCCGGGCCTGGCGGGCTCCCTCCCATCCCCAGCTGTGCCTGATCACGATGAGCGCGCTCGAGGACGCGGCCGCCGCCCTCCAGATCGATCCGCTCGAGTTCTTCAGGAAGAACCTCGATCTGACTGGCATGCCGGAGGTGTACGAGGAGGAACTCGGTATTGCCGCAAAGCTCATGGGCTGGAAGGAGCGCTGGCATCCCCGCGGGGAGGCGGCTGGCTCGAAGGGCCCGCGCAGGTCGGGGCTCGGCCTGTCGATCCATACATGGGGCGGTCGAGGTCACGACAGCAACTGTCGCACCACCTTGTACGCCGATGGGCGCGTCGACGTGGCGTGCGCCACCCAGGATCTGGGCACGGGAGCCCGGACGGTCCTGGCGGTTGTCACCGCCGAGACGCTCGGCATTCCCGTCGAGAAGGTCAACGTGCTGATCGGCGACAGCATGCTCCCGCCTTCGGGAGCCTCCGGAGGCAGCACCACCACCGGCGGCATCGCCACTTCCTCGAGGACCGCGGCCGTGGATGCGATCAATCAGTTGATCGCGAAGGTCGCGCCCGAACTGGACGCCGCTCCCGAGCAGTGCGTGGTGACTGACGGACGCATCCAGGTCGAGGGCGCGAAAGAGCGCTCGATGAGCTACCAGGAAGCGTGCGGGCTGATCGGCGCCGAGCCGATCGTCGGCAACGGTCGCACCGATCCGGACCTGATGACCGGGGGTGTGGGAGGGGTGCAGATGGCGGAGGTGGCCGTGGACATCGAGACAGGCGTGGTCGAGATGGTCAAGCTGGTCGCGGTCCAGGATTGCGGCACGATCGTCAATCTGCAGACCACGGAGAGTCAGGTGATGGGGGCGTGCATCATGGGCATCAGCACCGCCCTGTTCGAGGAACGCATCATGGACCCGATCACTGGCGATTGCTTGAACCCGCACCTTTCGCACTACCGGCTGGCAGGCATCGGTGACGTGGGGGAGATCAAGGTTCACATGATGCAGACCGAGGGGCACCATGGTCGCGGTGTGATCGGTGTGGGCGAGCCGCCCGTGATCTCGCCCGTCGCGGCGATCAGCAACGCGGTCGCCAATGCCATCGGCGTCAGGGTGGGGAGAGTGCCGCTGACTCCGGCGGCTGTCCTGACGGCGTTGGGAGGTGTCCGGTGATCAGCTTCGAATACGCACAGCCTGACCAGCTACTTGACGTCATGACTCTGCTGGCGCCCGAGGAGGAGCGGACCATGCTCATGGGGGGCGGGACGCAGATGCTCGCCCTGCTGAAGGAGAATCTGATCCAGCCGCGGAGGATCGTCAGCCTGGCGAGCGTGCCCGAGTTGCGGGAGATCAAGTATGAGGGAACCTCGCTGCGGATCGGCGCCACCGCCACGCTGACCGATCTGCTCGAGTCGGAGCGGGTCCGCGAACTCTATCCGTCCGTCATCGACGCGGTGGAAGCGGTGGCCTCGCCCCAGATCCGGAATCTGGGCACGGTTGGCGGCCAGGTGATGCGGCGGCCGGATTGCTGGTACTACCACAGGGGTTACGGCCTGTTCGGCACGAAGACCGGCCAGTCGCTCCCCTTGAAGGGAGATCATCGCGACCATGCGATTCTCGGGAATTCCGGCCCGGCCAGGTTCGTCAGTTCTTCCCGACTGGGGCCGGTTCTCTACTCCCTGGAAGCTGCGTTCGTGGTGGCAACGGCGTATTCGAACGTGGCCGAGAAACAGCCGGCGAATGTGAGGAGCCCGCGGCAGGCGAAGGCGTACATCCGCTTCTCGGGGAGCAAGCTCTGGAAGTTGCCGCAGTCAGTTGCCGAGACCGAACTCGCACCCACTTCGGTCACCCTGCTGAGCCATGTGCTCCTGCCGCCACGCCCGCCGACCTGCGCCTACTACGAGGTAAGGAGCCGTCGCGGGTTCGACCAGCCTGAGGCGAGCGCCGCGGTCGTGCTCGACATGAGGGATCAGGAGGTGCGGCGCTGTCGGGTCGTGCTGGGACATGTGGCCCCCATCCCCTGGTTGGTCGACGTGTCGGCGGCTATCCTGGGCAAGCCGGTGAACGAAGCCACGGCCGAGGCCGTGGGACGCCTCGCGGTGGCCGGAGCGACACCCCTGGAACGGAACAAGCACAAGGTCGTGCACGCCATGGTCGCCACGAAGCGAGCGCTGCTCATGGCGATCGCGCGAGCCCGGTAAGCGGAGGACGTCAAGATGACTTTCCTGAACTCGAGAGCTCCGTCCGGCCATCGGATCTGCAGTCACCTGCGCACGAAGGAGATGTTCTACAACGCCAGTCTCGGGAGTCCGGATCTTGATCCGGGCCGGGCAAGGGTCACCGATCCGGACCAGGATGACCACATCTACTGGTGCACGAAGACCTGCAGGAATCGCGGGCCTGGCGGTGTGCCGGCCGGTCTCGACAGTTGCGCTCCATCCAGGGAGTGCTACCGGGCCTGAACATGATCGAGAGACTGATGGATTTTCGCACCGGACCCTTCCTGTCCATCCCTCTGGCGGCCGCTCTCTTGTTTGGGCCGCTGGCGGCGGCCGATGAGGCGTACTCCCTGACGCGGATATCCGCCGATTCGAAGGCTGCCTCAGAGGCGCAGGGCGAACCTGATCGTGGGACGCTGCCGGAAGAGGTTCCTGAGGCTTTCCTGGCTGAACTGCAGCCGGACGGACTGCGGCTCGCGGCCAGGGACGGCAGCCCGATCTACGACCTGTGGCTGCGCAAGGAGCCGCCGCTGGCCGGAGTCCGCTCGAAGGAACTGTCGGTGAAGTACGATCAACTGGAAGTGGGCACCCTCGTGGGAGTCCTGCGTGCCTACGGAGCGGAGGTCGACTACTACGAGAATCCGGTCGGGAAAGGCGTCTACTTGCTGCGCTACGGGGTTCAGCCGGACAGCGGTGACCACATGGGCACGGCGGAGAGCCGCGATTTCCTGCTGCTGACGCGTTTTCAGGACGATCGGAAACCTGATCGCGTGGAGAAGATGGACGATCTCATCAAACTGGCGATCGCGGCCGCTCCCAACGAGCATCCGATGATCCTGTTTCTCGAAAAGCCATCCGACCTCGAGGCCGACAGTCCAAGGTTGTACCGTCACGAGCGGAGGGATGAGTGGATCGCGGACCTGCCGCTCAAGACTCGAGCGGCGGACAAGGAAGAGTGCGCCGAGCTGCGCCTCGGCATTGTGCTGATCGGTGTGTCGGAGCACTACTAGTGATGGGTCGCCTGGCGGTCCTGGTCCTGCTGCTGGCGACGCTGGGGATCGCCAGCCCCGCGGCTCTCCTCGGCGGCGACCGCAAGACGTACCTGGAGGACTTTGAGTTTCTCGACGAGACGGTTCGCGCGCACTCCGCGGCCCTGAAGTCGAAGGGGATTGACTGGAAGTCCGCGGCGGCCCGCTTTCGCCCCCGCTTTGCCGATGCGTCCAGCGACCTCGAGCATGTGCGCAACATCATGGAATTGCTGGCGGTTCTCGAGGACGGACACACCGACGTCTGGAAGTGCGACGTGCGTGGGCTGCCGGGCAAGTTCGAGGGATGTTACGGCGGCGGACTCTGGTTCGGCTTTGAGGGCGGGAAGTTCGTCTTGCGCGGGATGACCGAGGAGCTGCGGGACGGTGGACAACTGGAGGCCGGTTCGGTTCTGGTCACCATCGGCGAAGAACCTGCCTGGCTGGCCATGGAACGGGACCGGCGGAGAATCGCCGCCTTCTTCGGCATCTCCTCCAAGCATTCCCTGTACGGGTCGATGTGCAACCGGCTGCTACCGTTCGGGGAACGGGGCCAGCTCCCGCTGACCTTCCTCGGCAGCGACGGAGAGTTGCAGAAGGTCACCGTCGCCCGCTTCTCGCCCAGTGGCAAGTCGTTTTCTCCGAGTTCGGTTCAGTTGCCGGAGGGGGTGGAGGCCAAGGAGGGCGCGGTTTCCAGGCTGCTCGAGCCGGAGTGGGGAGGGAGGCTGGGGTACCTGCGCATCACCGGCAGCATGAACGCGGAGACCGTGACCGCCTTTCACGCGGCCCTGGAGGAGTTGCGCGGGATGGAGGCGCTGCTGCTCGACTGCCGCTCGATGGGCGGCGGATCGGACGGGGCGGCATGGGAGATCGCCGGGCGCTTCTACCCGGAGGGAGTCGACAACGGGCGCAATGGCCGGATCGAGGCGTCCGGCGACTGGCAGTTCGATGGTCCGATCGTGATGCTTCAGAACGAGACCATGGTCTCGTCGGCGGAGACCTTCACCTGGGCCATGAGCGAGCCCGGCAGAGTCGTGTCCGTAGGAAGCAATACGGGCGGCTGGGCGATCATCCCGAGAGTTTTCGAGTGTCCCTCCGGTCTGGCGTCGGTGCGCATCGGGGTCACCGATCGGGCGACCCCGATGCGCGGTATCCACACGGAAGGGATCGGCTGGCCCCCGGACGTGACTCTTCCGCTCGGACCCGTCTTCTGTGCCCGCCCCGATCCAGCCCGCGAGATCGCCCTCGAGGTCGTGCGAGTGCTGATGGCCGGATTCCGGGCAGGGGAAGTCCGGGAGGACTTTGCGGCGCTGTTTCGGGGTGAGGTCGCCGCGTTTCGGCAGGCCGGCGCAAGGTATGCGAAGCGGGCTCGCGGCTTCAAGCCTGAGCGCCTCGCAAGACAGGTGGTGGACGATCTGAAGGCGGAACTGGACATGGAGATGGAACTGCTGAAACTCGACGGCGCCGCCACGCCAGATCTGCTGGGAGCCGACGAGCGGCTGGCCGGCCTCGTGGCGCGGGGCAACGCGGCCGGCCTGGGCGCGGCAGCGAGCCGGCTGACGAAGGCGGTGCGGGCTGCTCGGCCGGAGATGGCGGCCCAGAGGGAGCTGCTCCAGCTCCTCGATCGGGAGATGAGCCAACCCGACCCGAAGCAGTGCAAGCAGTTTCTGAGCCGCCATGGAAAGGGCCGGCTGGGGCGCCTGCTGCGGGAATCGCTATGGAAGTGAAGAGAGGTAGATTCGCGGTCCTGGCGGTCCAGGCCACCTTGCTGCTCAACCTGGGAGCGTGCGGGACTGGCCGGCCGGACGCGGCGTTCGACTCCCAGCGCTCCCTGGCCGAGGTAGTGGCCACGCTGCAAGACGGCATGGACCGGGATCTCTACCGGTTCGATCCACCCACCGACCTCACCGGCGAAAACCTGTTCCGGGCGTCCCTTGCCCGGCTCGCCCGATATGAGGATCTGGTTGCCGATCCCGGGTTTCTGGCGTCGATCCGTTTTGCGAGGGCTCGCGCCGAGGAGCGGATGCTGAACTTCGAGGCGGCCCGGAGCCTCTACGAGGAGGTGGCAGCCGGCGAATCGGAGCTGGCGGAACGGGCGCGAGAGTATGGCGAGTTCGCCGGTCAGATGGCCGGGATTCTCAACATCAAGGAGGAGCAATCGGACGGTGGCCGGCCAGACGAACTACTGCTGCGATTGGCCGAGCAGCGCCAGCGCCTGCGCGGGATCGCTGACGCGCTGGCGGACGACCCTCGCCTCTGTCTGGTGAAGATGTCGATCGAGCGGTTGGATGTTCGGGAGCGGGAGTTCCTCTGGCGCACCCGGGCGCTTTTTCCAGGCGGCTCGAAGGTGGCGCTGGATGCCGCCCGGGAGCTGGTCCAGGATCACGTGGAGAGCCGCCGGGTGCTGGAGCACTCCCTGCGACTGGCCGACATGTACGCGGAGCTGGTCAGGGCCTACGTCGCGGCGGTCGATCCGGGAGGGTACGACTTCGACGCCACGTACGCCCGGAACCTCATCCAGCTCGCTTCCCAGATCTACGCCGAAGTGGCGGCGGTGGACGGAAGGACCGAGCGGGAAGAGGCCCGGGCCGCGTTGGTCTCGATGGAGGCGCTCGCCGACCGGATTCGGGGAGGCTGAGATGAGGCGTCTGCTTCCGTTCCTGCCGTTGGCGCTCCTTTCATCGTGCGCGGCTGGTCAAGGGGTCGCCTCGGACCCCGAGTTGCTGGTGGACATTTCGAGGAAGGCGATCCTCGTCGCCCAGAGGGGCGACACTCTCGTAGGGAACCTGGATCAGGATCTGGAGTTCGTTCGGGGGCACGACCGCGTCCGCGATCGGCCGACGGGACTCGGAGACCGGCTGGCTCTTCTGGACGCTGTATGTGAGCGAGACCGGGGATTGCGGATCGGTCTGTTTCAGGATCTGGCGGAAGAGACAGAGGACACGCTCCTGAGACGGACGATCACTCATGTGCTCGAGCAGGATGACGCCTATCTGGCGGAGCAGCTCGAAGGCGACAAGGTCTACTCCTGGTTTGCCGGCCTGTTCAACGGACTGCTGCAGATGGGATATGCGGTGCTGAACGCGAATCCGATCGGTGTGTTGAGGCCGATCCTGCAGGGCGTCGAGCAGGTGCTGGACGAGGACGGGCTCAATGTCCGGGATCGCAAGCAACTGGCCCTCTACCGGCGCTGGCTGCTGCTCCATCCGGACGGGCAGGGGCTTCCGGATGGGGCCGAGGCGGTGTCCGAGCGGGTGCGCAAGTTGGAGGAGCAGGTCTTCGAGGAGGAGCGGCTCCTGACCGAGAGGCTGCTGGCCGAGGGGCGTCAGGATGCGGCGGCGGCCCACATTCAGAGCGCCCGATCCCGGCAGGTGAACGAGGAGGTGGTGCGGGATCTCTCCAACCGTCTGGACCAGGCGGTCGAGACCCGCCGCTCGCAGCTGCTGGCCGGCCTCTCGGTCGATCCGATCGAGATCGAGCTGGCGCGCGGGCCGACCGAACTGTGCGGCGCGTACCGAAAGCTGATCAACGAGATGCTGCTGAGCGGGGGTCAGGAGCAGCTGCCACTGGTTCGCGAGGAGGCGGTGAAGGCCGGCCGGGAGGACCTGTCGCGGATTCTCGACCGGGTCGGCGCTGGTCAGGCCAGCGGAAGAGATACGCGGGAGGCGATCGACAGGGCGCACGAGGAGCATTCCGCCCGGGTGCGGCGCTTCATCTTCACCGGTCGCCGGCCTTCGCTTGATCCATTGCGCCGGTACGAGGTCGCCCGCGATCAGGCCAGGCGCACGCTGCTCGACTTCCTCGAACCAATCTTCTGGATCCCCGCCACGCTCGTGCGTGCTGTCTACGCGGGGATCGGCCACCCCGTGGACGATCAGCCGGTCGTGGCTGTGTTGGCGGAGCACGTCTGGAGTACTCCAGAGGCCGTCGAGCGGGAGGACGCGCTGGCCGAACTGGTCGAGCGGTACGAGGCTCGCGGAGAGACGGCCAAGGCGCTTGGCGCGGCCCAGATGATGCTGCTGGGGGAAAAACAGGCCGCGGAATTGAGAGAGAACCTGGCGGCCGGCGTGCTGAGAAAGAGCTCCGGCATCCAGGCCACGAGCGCCCGCCGGGCGTTGCTGGAGGCGCTCATTCGACAGTTCCCCGACACCGCGGCGGCGAGGGACGCGAAGGAGGAACTCGTCGGCCTCGGCACCGATGTCTACGAGGGGGCCGCGGTCATCCCCGCGACCGCCGCGCAGTCGCTGGCTCGCGAGCTGGGACTGGCACCGGCACTGCTCGACGGGCGTCAGGACAACGGAGAAGTCGCTTCACCGGGATTGAGGTACTTCGGCGACCGGGTGCTGTTCGAGCTGCAGGAGTCCGGGACCCGCGAACGCCGTTCGGTCAACGTGGACGGGGAACTGCGCCGCCGGCTGGACGCCCTGGCCGCCGAGTGGACCTGGCGCCGCCGGGCCGCGCGCGCCTCGACGTACGAGGAGCTGCATGAGGGCGTCCCGGTGGAGTTGAGCGCCGGCATCGGTCTTTCGGGAATCGGTATCTACCCGCGTCTGCTACCGGAGGAGTACCGGCTGCCGGATCGTGAGCTGTTCGAGTAGGCCGGACCGCGGTGCACGGGCCAGCCCTTCACCCGAAGTAAGGCGGTTCGTTGCCCGGCTTCCACTTGATGTTGCACCCCATGCTCGGCCGCTGGTCCGGATTCACGGGGCGATCAGCGAGGACCGCGTCGACAGCATTCGAGAGCTCCTGGCCAGTGATCGGAATGCCGCTGTCCGGCCGGCTCCCGTCGAACTGGCCCCTGTAGACCAGCTTGCGCTGCTGGTCATAGAGGAAAAAATCAGGTGTGCAGGCGGCGGTGTACTGCCTGGCCACCTCCTGCGTCTCATCCACGAGGTACGGGAACGTGTAACCCAGCGCGGCCGCTACCTCGCGCATCCTCTCGGGTCGGTCGTCCGCGTACTCCTGCTTCGAGTAGTCGTTGGAGTTGATCGCGACCACGGCGACATCGCGGCCGTGATATTTCTTGCCGAACTCCGCGAGAGCCTGACCCAGATGCTTCACGTAGGGGCAGTGGTTGCAGATGAACATCACCACCAGCGCCTTCGCTTCCTTGAACTCGTCCAGTTGGTGCGAGACGCCGTTTGCGTCGTACAAGCAGAAATCCGGGGCTGCCGAACCGAGCGCGGCCATGGTGGACGGTGTGAGGGCCATGAGAATCTCCTCCAGG
>JAZDLC010000193.1:0-6024 GCA_043802345.1 Planctomycetota bacterium
GGAACTTCCAGCACCGGTACGTCTTCGATGGAATTCACGGTCGGGAGCGACGCGGTGGGCTGCGCGCCGGACAGGGTCTGCGCGGAGAGTTGCGCCTGCAACGCTACGCACATGACGCCGGTCACGAACAGGGATCTGGCAACCAGACGAATCATGAAACGGTCCTTTCTTTGCTCCGGCAACCGAACGAGCCGCGGAGCATGGGCTTGAACTACCCCCGCCGGGGAGGGTGCAGCAGAGGAAAGAATCATACCATGCCCACGAATCCGAAGGGAGGACCGAGGACAATCTGCCGGCCCGCGGGCCGGAAATCCCGGCGCCGAACACATTTCGGTCACCCCCCCCCCCGCCGGCCGGCCCAATCCTGAAGCTCAGTGCCGCACCATTCTCTTCAGTTTTCGGGGTCTCGGGGCGGGCTGAGTCTGAGGAAGGACCCAGCCGGAGGAAGCCCGTCATCCGGGCAGCGTGCAACGAAACTTGAAGATGGTCGGGGTGAGAGGATTCGAACCTCCGGCCTCATACTCCCGAAGCATGCGCTCTAGCCAAGCTGAGCTACACCCCGACTTTGGATCGCTACGGGAAACGGACCAGTATCCGGATGGCGGGCGCGCGCGCAAGAGGCTGCGGTGGAAATACCGGTAGTTTCGGGCCAAAACGCCGGGGCAGGGGACTACTCGCCGAGGTCGAGGAAGACGCCGTCGTTCTGCCGGGCCAGATCCCTCATCATCAGCTTGCCGCGGGTGTTCTTGCCGATGTTGATGGTGTGGATCTTGATCTTCCGGAGCGCGTTCACCCTCCGGACCTCCAGCAAGATCCGGTCGATCTCCGTGATCGGCCCGGCGGTGGGGTCGCCGTCCGAGAGGAAGAAGATGGTGTCGACCGGCGAGCCCAGGTCGGTGTCATACCCCGAATCGGCCGCCTTGGCGTCCAGCGCGGTCATCAACACGTCGTACGTATTGGTCTTGCCCATGCCGCCGCCGGCGGACAGGGACAGGCCGGCCTGCCGCTTCAGGGACTGCGACTGGCCGCCGATCGCCTGGAGCCGCGACACCCAATCCGCCGCGGCCTTCCGATTCAGGATGTTCGCCTGCACCAGGCCGCGCTTCTTCCAGGGCTTCACCTGGGTGGCAAAGGCGATCACGTTGAAGAACACCGTGTCGTCCAGATTCTCGAGAGTTCGCACCAGTTCGTGCTTCACCACCTCGATCTTGATGAACGCGCTGTAGGTCCGACCCTCCAGGACGAACTTCTCCCGGTCCAGCAGCGGATCCTCCATCGAGCCGGAGATATCGATCACGTACAGGATCCGTTTCGATCGAGTCGGGATGCCGGCGAAATCGTCGGTGCCCGGGGTGTATCGCAGCAGCGCCTTCTCGAAGTTCTCCCGCGCCTTCTGGATGTCCGCCTCGCTCGGGACCTCGAAGCGGTCCTTGACCCGGTCCCAGACCTCCTGCCACTTGTCGGGATGGTTCCCCAGATCAAACGTGGTCAACGACACCAACGTGGCGAGGGTGTCGTCGATCAGACGCCCCTTCTCCGTTCGCAGAAGGTCGATCAGCGGCTGGACACTCTCCTTCTGCCTCAGCTTCGCGAGAGCGCCCACCACCGCCACGCGGACCTGCCATTTCCGGTCCTCGAGCCTGGCGAGAACAGCGGCATTGGCGGACGGATCCCGGATCTCGCCGAGCGCATCGATGGCGGCGATCTGCACCGTCGGTTCGCCACTCTCGAGAAGCTTGACGATTCCCTCCACCGCGCCCGTCGCTTGCAGCCGGCCCAGGGCCATGCAGCAGGCCCGCAACAGATCCGCGTCCTTCTCCCGCAGCAGATCGGTGATCGGCTCCACCGCGTCGGAATGCCCCATGCGCGACAGCGCTTCCACCGCGACGATCTTGTGCGCAGTCTTCCTGACATGCTTGTTGGCCACGATGTTGTCGATCAGATACTGCGCGCACTCGGGATTCCTGAACCCCCCAAGCACCTCGACGGCGGCCTGGCGCACCGAGAAATCGGGGTCATCGAAACAGGCCACCAGCGCCTCGACCGCCTCCTTCGTGTCGGATCGGTCGAGCACGTGGATCGCCTCGATCTTCTCCGCCACCGAAGCACGGCCCCGGTAGAAGCGCTTGAACTCCGCGATCATCTCGTCGACGTTCTCGTCGCCGGCAGACAACGAGAAGAGCGACAGGGAGAACAGCAGCAGCAGGAGCCGAAGCATGGCTTGATCTCCACCTCTTCAGGGGTGGCCAACGGAACCCACATAAAATAACTGGCGAGACGCCTCCGCAGCAAGTTGAACAGGTCACCCGCCGCCGATAGGAGTGTATAGCATCCTTGCGTGAATGTGACACGCGCAGGGACCATTCGGAGGCCGGTACTTGAAAGGGCTCATCATCATCACGGTCCTGGTGCTCGGATTCGGCGGCGCGCTGTACGTGCTGCTCAGGCCATCCGACATGGACCTGGTCAGGGTCGAGCAGGACGCCGAGAGCCTGCTCCAGGAGACCTCGATGAGCCTGGCCGGAGTCACCCGGACCCTCAACTCCCTCCGTTCCATCCGCCCGAATCTGACCGATCTGGATCGGGAGCTGAACCAGATGCGCGCCGGAATCGAGAGCCGCAAGGCGCTGCTGGACGGCATGCGGGAGGAACGGCCCGGCCGGGGTGAGGATCATGCTCCGTTCCTCCGCCGGCGCAGGGAGCTGCGCCAGGACCTGGACCAGCTCAACCGGAGCGCGTCCGATCTCCTTGACCGCGTGGAACTCGTGGACGAGTACATGCGCACGACCCAGGCTCGCGTTCAGCTGATGAAGGAGAGGTTTCGGGATCTGTTCCAGATGCGCCGCAAACTCGAGCAGGCTGGAACACCGCTCGACCCGGAACTGGTCGCCAAAATCAAATACCTCTACGCCGAGAAGGAGACCGTGCTGGCCCTGGCAAGGAACGTGGTCGTCACCGCTACCCGGAGCGTGGAGGAAGGCCGGACCCTCGCCTCATCCGTTGCCTCGCAAGTGGAGCGAATCATCGCCGACGCCGTCGCCCTGACCGGCAGACTCGGCGAGTGACGGTTCCGCCGGGCCTCACGGGTTCTCGCAGAAACCGGGATCGGCCGCGGCGCCCCCGCCGTCACTGTTGTTCGAATCCCGCGGGCCAGGGGAAGTTGATTCCCTGTGCCTGCGCCTGCCGGTAGAAGAACAGCGCCTGCTCCTCGTTCGCCAGCAGCAGGCTCGTGCGGACCAGAAGGGCCAGCACCTCGGGGTTGTCCGGATCACTCCCGATCGCGGTGCGCAGGTCCTCGTCCGCGAGGCGCACGTTCCCCATCTCCAGCAGGCAGATCGCCCTTCCCATGCAGGCGTCGACGAGTCCGGGGAAGCGGGAGAGAACCTGGTCGAACCGGATGCGAGCCAGCGAATACCGCTCGGTCTTCAGATACAGCAGCCCGAGACCCACGCGCGCTTCCTGAAACGTCGGATCAACTTCCAGCGCCCCCAGAAGACAGGTCTCCGCCGCATCATGACGCTCGAGCTTCGTCAACACCTGGCCCAGACGCGCGTAGACAACCGGATCAGCGGGCGCGAGAGCCAGCGCCGCCGCGAGCGCGGAGAGCGCGCCGTCCAGGTCGCCCTGCTCCTCCAGGAGCCGCCCACGCAGCAGTTCTGCGCTCACCACTTGCGGCTCCGCCTGCAGCAGGTCCTCGAGCAGGGCGAGCGCCGCGGCCCGATCGGTGAGAGCGAGGTCCCGGGCCTCCTCGAGCGCCGCCACCACTCCCAGGCCGGCGCGCGGATTCTGCGTCCTGATCGCCGCGGTCCGCGCTTCAGGAAGACGCCCGGCCACCTCTTTGAGAGCCGCCACCGAAGGCACCGGCAGCGTCTTCGGACCGCTCTCTGAGGGAGGTCTGCCGTGCTCTGCCAGATGCGATTCCAGGCGTCGCCGCAGCCGGTCCGCGACGTCCCGCTCCCGGGTCATCAGGTCCTCGGCCTCCTGCGGGTCCCGGTCCGGCCGGTACAGTTCCGGGTCTGGTCCCAGGATCAGCTTGTAGCCGTCGAGTTCGACTCCTTGCAGACTCGCAAACCCGTACCGCCGTTCCGGCGCCAGGGTTTCGAAGCAGACCAGGTCGGACTCCTCGCCCGCGCCATCCCCCCGACCCGCAGCGAGATCAAGGACCCGCGAGCGGCCGTACATCCCGGGAGGACGCTCCAACTCGAGCAGGTCGAGCAGGGTCGGCGCCACGGATGCCACCGAGATGGCGCCGGACACGACCCCTCCCGGCTCGAGGCGCCCCCTGGACCAGACGATCAGCGGCACCCGCAGCGTGCCGTCATACAGGAGGAGGGAATGTCCCCACTCACCATGCTCCCCCAACCCCTCCCCGTGGCCGCCGCTGACCATGATCAGCGCATCCTCGAGCCTCCGCCGCTCCCTCAGGCCGACCAGCAGCGCCTGCACGTTCCCGTCCACCCGGGAGAGGCTCTCCTTCCAGGCGTCCTTCCTGCGGGCCGCGAACCGCTCCTGAAGGGACGCTGGAGTATCGCCCGTGCTCAGGTGGACCCAGAGGAGGAACGGAGCCGAACCCGCGCCCGTCACGAACTCCAGGGCCGAACGGACCGTGAACTCGCCCGGCCGCTCCCCCACGGTCGGATCCGGAGTGCCGTCCTCCGCGAGAGACTGGAAATTGTAGAGGTCGAAGCCCAGGTCAAGCCCGGATGACCGGTCGAGATCCTCGCTCGACACGAAGGCGCCGGTCAGGAACCCATGCTCCCGGAGCACCACCGCCAGGGACGGGTTGAAAGGGGCGAAGGCGAACGCGCCATCCACCCGGCAGCCGTGGGCAACCGGGTCCGTGCCGGAGAAAATCGACGCGTGGGCCGGCACGGTGTTGGGCGAGGTCGTGAGGCAGCGCTCGAAACGGATCCCTTCCGCGGCCAGCCGATCCAGGCACGGGGCCAGGGGAGGCGCCTTGCCGCGCGGGCAGAGAGCATCCGGCCGCACACCGTCCAGCGTGATCAACACGACCGACGAGACTCCCAGCTCGTTGCTGCCTCGAGTCAGTCTCCAGACCAGATAGGCCGTCCCCAAAAGCCCCGCGAGGATGGCCAACGCAACCCAGCGCGTCATGCGGGCGCTCAACCAGCAGACTCCGAGGCCTGCTCCACGAAGAAGCGGCGCTCACCCCTGCGCACGGTCAGGCCGCTGCTGTCGAAATGCTCCAGCAGCGGAATCAGGTACTTGCGAGTGGTTCCCATGGCATCCCGGAGCTTCGGGACGAGGATCTCCCCGCCGGCCTCCCGGGCAACCGTTTTCAGGATCCCGAGGGCTCTCTCCACCTGGCTCGCCGCGAAGTGGATCTCACCGGTTCGCTTCAGCTCTCCCTGTTCGACCATGAGCCGTAGCAGCGCCTCGACCGTCTCCTTTGGGACTCCGCACTCCTGCACCAGATCGGCCAGGGAAGGCGGAGTCAAGCCGGCGCTCTCCAGCCTCTCACCCAGCCTCTCCCGGACCGCGGTCTCTTGGCTGTCGAGCTGCGGCTCGAACCCCGCCAGAGCGACGCGACCGCCGCGATGCGCCGCGATGCGCCCGCTCGCCTCCAACCGCTTCAGCAGTCCCTCGAGCAGGGGGCCTTCCATCCCGGTTCTCTTGCGCAGTTCGAGGACCTCGCAGGACGCCCGCAGACGGTTCTCCGCATGGAACTGTTCCAGGCAGGCGACCAGGCGCTCCTGGCCGGCGTCGAACACCACCCGGTGAATCCAGCGGCCCCGGCCGAGTTCGACCGCCTCCCCTCTGTCCCGCAGCAGGTCGAGAAGCCGGGCCGCTTCTTCCGCCGGGCACTTGAGCGCGATCGGGATGTCGCTTCCCTGCATCGGCTGCGCCTGCCTCTCCAGCAGCAGGAGGCTCAGATAGGCGGGGAGATCCCGCAGCGCGCCCAGCTTGGCGCGGACCGCGTCAATCGCATCCTTCCGCCCCCGGCCCAGCCGCCGGATCGACTCCGCCACAATCGTCCCGCCGCCGAGGGTGATCATCGGACTG
>JAZDLC010000194.1:0-2167 GCA_043802345.1 Planctomycetota bacterium
GGTCAGGGACGAACTCGGCAGCCCGCAGCGCCGCGCTCGGCGATGACTCCGGATCATCGTGTGGTTCTTCGTTCCCGTGGCCTGAGTCCCGGGACCGAAGCACCAGGAACAGAGCGGCCGCAACCAGCGTCAGGGAGGCAACGGCTTTCCAGATGGCAGTTCTCCTTCCCGGGGCAGAGGAAAAGGCACCTGTCCCCCTTTCTTTCCCCGTGGCGTTACCCTGGTGCGAACACCTCTTCCAGCGACGCCGCCGTCAGCGCCCGTTCGTGCCAGCGCTGCAGCGACTTCAGGTCGGCCGTGGCCATCTTGGACCGGGCCGCATCTGGAATCTCTCCGAGGCGCGTCCGGAGCACGGCGGCGAGGGCTTCGCGGCGCTCCTCGATCTTCCCCTCGATCCTCCCCTTCTCGATCAGCTTCTCACCGGTATTCATCACCAACTCCTCGGCCTCGGATCCGATGGATCGTGTCAGGACCTCCTGCAGCCTCGCCGCGTCGATCTCCTCGCGCGGCGCGACATACAGATAGCATAGCAGAGTCTCGAGCAGCTGGCGACCGCCGGTTTCGTGGCGGGCTCTCCGGATGATCTCCGTCCAGGCTGTGAGCCGCTCCAGGATGTCGTTGCTGCGGATCGACTTCATCACCAGGAGGGTCAGGGCGCAGGAGGCCGTGCCGTTCGCGAGCCTCTCCAGAATCCGCCCCTCACTGGTGCGGCAGAGGTCGATCAGGGTGAGCGGGACGCGCGGCTGGGCGGGGCCCAGGACGTCACGGATCCTGCCCTCGGCGTCACACAGGTCGACCAGCTCGAGCGGCCGGTCCCAGGGACGGTCACCATGGTAGAGGACGATGGGGAGGATCAGCGGCAGGCGGCTGCCGTCCCCGTGTTCCTCGCGCCAGGTGGACCAGATCCGCGCGATGTAGACGAAGAGCTGCAGGGCCAGCCAGCGATCCTGGTGGCTCTTGTGCTCGAATAGGAAGTAGACCAGCGCAGTCCGTTTCCGGTCCTTCCCGCGGGTCTCGACGGAGAAGAGGAGATCGCTCAGCCGCTCTCTCAGGCGCGGCTCGACGAAGGTCCGGGGTTCGCGCCGGAGAGTCTGCAAGTCGAGGATCGCGATCTGCTCCTCGGGGAGAAACGCTTGGATCAAGCTCCGCGCCTCCGCCGGCCGGCCGAAGATCTTGCGGGCGAGATGGTCGTGAGGGGTTTCTGACATCGGTGGCCGGTCCTCCGGAGAGAGGACGGGTTCGAAGCCGCACGGTTACGGGCCGGGAGATGGTCCGTGGGCCGGTCCGTGTGCCGAGTAGAACAGAAGGGGACAGGTGCCTTTGTTGCCCTCGGCTGGCCGTGCACGAATTCACAATCGGTGCGGCAGAAAAGGCACCCGTCCCCTTTTCCTTGAGCCCCTTCTCCTCAAGGCGTGAGGCGGATTGACCCGACCCGCTCCACCATCGCTCCGTCCTCGCCCGTGCCGGTCGCGAGGACCTTGATCACCCTGGCGGCGTCGGGGAGTCGGAGGTTCGTCTCGAAGCGGCCTTTGGTGATCGATGTCTCGACTTGCTGGAGGCACCGCTCGTTGGCCAGCGGGTAGTTGTGGGCGGCCTTCTTCGCCAGGGCCTTGTCCTCCGGCCCGTCGACCTGGTCGAGCTGGCCGGCGCCGACGAGCGATTCCCTGCTGGTTTCGATCCGGATCGTGGCCCGGCCCGAGGCCATGCCGCTGGCCGTCCCGAGCAGCCGGTCGCCGTCGAGGGCGAGTTCGATCCCCTCCTCCGGAGGCAGGGCCAATTGGAGAGCCGGGTCGCCGAGCAGGTTGTAGAGCCGGACGTGCATGACCCGCAGCTCCTCGAGGGAGGAGTGCCATCCCATGGAGACCGCGAGTGAGCCGGCGATCTGGTCGAGGCTCTGGTCCAGTTCGTCCACCTCGAGCATGCGCCGCGTGGTCTCAAGGTCGAGTTCGCCGAGAGTCTTGACCCTTTCCACGAGCAGCAGTCTCGAGAACTCCTTCTGGAGAAGAATGGATCCGTACGGATGCGTGACGCGGCTGCCGGCCACGACTCCGATCGGTCCGCACTCACGGAACAGCAGAGCCTCCGCCAGGCAGTGCTCGCCGTCGGCGAGGTCGAACCAGCCGGTGGAACAGCAGCTCAAGAGGGCCAGCGGCAGGCGCCGGCCGTC
>JAZDLC010000195.1:0-26276 GCA_043802345.1 Planctomycetota bacterium
CTCCTTGTGGTCCTCCCACTGTTCTGCAACATCAGCCCTATCGCTAACTCCTCAAGGCTCTTACGCTGCCGTCTCGTTGCCTTCGGTAGGCCGAACGGAGGATCGTACATTCTCCGTCGGCGCCAGACCAGTCCTGATCTCGGTCCGAGCCGGTATGATAGCCCAAGCCTTGCAGGCGAGTGGGTTCTGTCACATCGATACGCGAACGCGAACGGATTTCTGCGCCGCCCCCAAGTTCTCTCGGTCGACCGGTTTTGCTAACCTGCCGAGTCGGGCTCCGCGCAACCATTCACCAGCCATGTTTCGAGGCCACCCATGAGTTTCAAGATCCCGGAATCGTGTCTCCAGTGGCAGCTCAAGGCGCGGGCAGTCGCCGACAAGCACATCCGCCCGATGGCCAGGAAGTACGACCAGCTCCAGGAGTACAACTACGAGGCCACGAAGATCGTGGCGGAGGAGGGGTTGCTGGGGGTGTTCATCCCGGAGGAGTATGGCGGGACCGACGGTCGGATCCTGTCGCTCTGCCTGGTGGTGGAGGAGCTGGCGAGGGCCGACTCCGGATACGGAGTTGCGTTCGCCGTGAACGCGCTCGGCTCGTTTCCGCTCATCGTGGCCGGCACCGAGGAGCAGAAGCAGAGGTACCTGCCAAGGGTTGCCACCGGGGACCTGATGGTGGCCTTCGGACTGTCGGAGAAGATGGCCGGTTCGGACGCCGGCGGACTCCGCTGCCGGGCCGAGAAGGTCAAGGATAAGTGGGTCATCCGGGGAGAGAAGAAGTGGACCACCAACGCGGGCGTGGCCGACCTGTACACTGTCTTCGCGGTGACTGATCCGAACTCGCGGTCCCGGCGCATCTCCGCGTTCCTGGTGGAGAAGGGGATGGCCGGATTCTCCATCGGCAAGGAAGAAGACAAGATGGGGATCCGCTGCACTCCGGTGTGCGAGACGATCTACGACGGGGTCGAGGTGGGGGAAGAGAATCTGCTGGGGGGCAAGCCGGGGCTCGGCTTCAAGCACTCGATGATGACGCTCGACCTCGCCCGGCCGGGAGTGGCCGCCCAGGCGGTGGGAGCGGCCCAGGGCGCCCTTGACCTGGCGTTGGTCTATGCCTGCCGCCGCCGGCAATTCGGCCAGCAGATTTCTTCATTCCAGATGATCCAGCAGATGCTGTCGGACATGGCGATGAATACCGAGGCTGCCCGCTGGCTGGTCTACGCTTCGGCGGCGGCCGCGGACAACGGCGAGAAGAATCTCACCAAGCGCGCGGCCATGGCCAAGTGCTTCGCCACCGACAACGCGATGAAGGTGGCGACCGACGCGGTCCAGATCTTCGGCGGCTACGGCTTCATGGAGGATTACCCGATCGCGAAGTTCTTCCGCGACGCGAAGATCCTCCAGATCTACGAAGGGACCAACCAGATCCAGCGGTTGGTGATCGCCCGGAACCTGATCAAGGAGGCGGGAGCCCTGGACCATCTGAACGAGTTCATTCCGGAGGAGCACCAGAACATGTATGGCGCCACCGACATGGAAGAGGTGGAACCGTCCTGAGCGATCTGGCGCTATCTCCCCGACTCGCCGAGCTTCTTCTCGACGGCGGCGAGCGCCTTTCTGGCCTCGGTTGACTGGTCGTTGAGTCTGAGCGCGGCGTTCAACTCCGCGGCGGCTTCCTTCAGCCGTCCGGTCTCCGCGAGAAGCGTCCCGTGCTTCAGGCGCGCCGGAAAGAACCGGGGATTGATCCGGGCCGCCTCCGCGAAGTGGCCGAGCGCCTTGTCGCGGTCTCCCTGCTCGAGGAGCAGGTTGCCGAGGTTCAGGTGCGAGTAGAGGTGGTTCGGGTTGATCTCGAGGGCCCGCTCGAACTCCGCCCGCGCGTCCGTCTCCCGGCCGAGGCGGGCCAGGGCCAGGCCGAGGTTGTTGTGCGCGAGAGTGAAGCCCGGTTTCAGTTCGATGGCCTTCCGGTACTCGCGCACCGCCTCGTCGAGCCTTCCCTGCATGGCCAGCGCCCACCCCAGGTTGGTGTGGGCCTCGAAGAACTCGGGCCGGAGCAACACCGCTTTCCTCAGGTGTTCCTCCGCCGTCACCGCGCCGTTCGGGACGTAGGTGGCGTAGAGATGCCCGACCTGATCGTGGGCGTCCTCATCGTGCGGCAGGAGTCGAATGACGTGCTCCCACTCGACGATCGCCTTCGAGTAGGCGCCGGTGTCCACCAGAAAGAGCGCCAGGAGTCGCCGCAGTTCGGGATCGGCCGGACGCGATTCGATCGCGGCTCTCATGATGGTCTCGACCCCGCTCGCGGCCTCCCGCGGGTCCTTCGGGGTTCGCTCCTCGAGGCGCGCCTCGAGCATGGCCTCCCTCTCCTCGTGACCGAGCTGATTCGAGAAAGGCGGATGTCCCAGCCGGTCGATCAGGAAGCGCAGGATTCTGCACTCACTCCAGTCGGTGTAGCCGAGGCGCCGCGCGACCTCGTCCTGATCGATCCACACCGGCGCGGGCTCCGACGGGAACAGAACCGAGCGGACCTGCTCCGCCATCCCGATCGCAAGGAGGTAGTTGCCGCGAAACGTGAAATGCACATGCTCGCAGAAGAGTTGCTGGCCCGGAAGCCGGTCCGGGGAAGACTGCCGCAGGACCTTCTCTGCATCGAAGAGCCGCACGCGATCGCCGCCGCCGCCGGCCACCTCCCTGAGGACCGCGTTGATGCGACCGTCCGCTCGAAAGCGCAGCGTGTCGAGTTCCATGGCCTGGGTGTACGCCACGCCCGCCTCTTCGCTCCTTCCCTGGTTTTCGAGGGACTTCCCCAGGCGAAAGTGGAGTTCGGCGTACTCCCCGTCGATGCCAAGAGCCGTCCGGTAGAGTGACTCGGCGCCCGGAAAGCGCCCGCTCGACTCTTCCAGTTCGGCTGCCTCGATCAGTTCCTCGATGCGCTGCATCTCCGCCGGTCCGACGCGCGCTCCGTGGGCGGACGCGAACGGTGGCGAGTCCTTCAGGTTGACGGCCACGGTGGACAGAATCGTGTAGGCGTCCGCGCGGCGAGCGGCGTCGAGGATGTCGCGGAGGTTGGCCCTCAGGTTTTCGCGGACTCGCTGGAGACCGGGATCGTCCCGCAGCACCTGGTGCTCCAGGAACATCTCCATGCCTTTCCAGCCTCCGGGCTGTTCGTCCAGGCGAAACCGCCATCTCAGCGCGTCGAGGAGCTGGCCGACCCGCGTCGTCTTGAGAGCCAGTCCCAGCCGGATTCTCCACAGCGCGGGCGTTCCCTTGCTGAAGACGCTGCCGCACCCGAACGGGCCAACGACCTCATTGTTGCCCGCATAGACGACCCAGAGGTCGCCTTCCTTGTCGATCAACGATTCCGCGATCGGCAACACGACGTGGGAGCTGATCGAGGTCATTGCCACGTTCTTCACCTCGAACCGCCGCTCGGGATACGCCACGGAGAGAAGCACGTCCAGCATGCGGCTGAAGCCGAACAGCGGTTCCGGGTCGCCCAGGGCGGCCGATCCGCCGAGAACGAAGATGCGAATCGCCCCTTTCTTGTCGATGAGGACGCGTTGTGTCAGCGGGTGTCTGTTGAGGGCCGGCGGGAAGAATCGCAGTCCGAACTGGTGGTTCTCGACATACGCGGGCTCGCCGCCGGAAGAGTCGAGAATGAAAAACCCGGTGGGAAAGCCATACCCGGCCGCGCGCAGGCCGAGTTCGAGAGCCAGGAGCGCCGCGATCGGCAACAGGAGGCCGCCCAGCAGCAGCAGCAAGCGCCGGCGCCAGGATCTCTTCCCGCCTGTCGTCTTGGCAGAGTTCAATCGAGTTCTCGCATTGCCGCCCGCACGGAAGAACATTCCACGAACCGGTGACCATCACGCCAGGACGGCGCGTGGCCCCCGTGAGATCGGCGATCCGCCCGGTTGATCCGGATCATAGGTCGTCCCGCCTGCCGGCTTGTATCTCGTGGTATGGGAATCATTTCCCAATCTGGTCTGGATGAATCCATTCCGCAATAGCATCAGAAGCTGTACGGTGCCGACAGTGTGGAGCCGGTGGAGCCATCTTGAGCTAGGCCGGCTCGACTTTTGCTCCGAGCAAGTCCTGCCCACTGGGCCAGAGAGACTGAACTGACAGGATGATCCCATGACCAAGAATGATGTCACACTGAAGCCGGGAGTTGTCACTGGAGGGGATTACCAGACACTGGTGGCGGCCGCGAAGCGGGGCGGATACGCGCTGCCGGCGGTCAACGTGACCGGGAGCAACTCGGTGAACGCCGTCCTGGAGGCGGCCGCGAGAGCCAGGTCGGATGTGATCATCCAGCTTTCGAACAGTGGGGCGCAGTTCTACGCCGGCAAGGGACTGTCCGACGGCTTCCAGGCCAAGGTCCTGGGCGCGGTGGCCGCCGCCGGGCATGTCCATCTGTTGGCGGAGCACTACGGGATCTGCGTGGTCGTGCATACGGACCACGCCAACAAGGGTCTGATCCCCTGGGTCGAGGCGTTGATCGAGGCCAGCGAACGGCAGTTCGAGAAGAGCGGCCGCCCGCTCTACTCCTCGCACATGCTCGACCTCTCGGCCGAGACGATCGACTTCAATCTCGCGGAGAGCGCCCGGTTGCTGGAGCGGATGCAGAAGATCGGGATGAGCCTGGAGATCGAACTCGGGGTGACCGGCGGAGAGGAGGACGGGGTTGGCACCGAGATGGTGGAGGGAGCGGACAACTCCAAGCTGTACACGCAGCCGGAGGATGTCCTGAAGGCGTACGAGAAGCTGGAGCCGCTGGGCCACTTCTCGGTGGCGGCGTCGTTCGGCAACGTTCACGGGGTCTACAAGCCGGGCAACGTGAAGCTGAGGCCGGAGATCCTGAAGGCCTCCCAGTCCCTGGTCCGCGAGCGGCACAAGACGGAAAAGAACCCCCTCAACCTGGTATTCCACGGCGGATCAGGTTCCGAGAAGGAGAAGATCGAGGAGGCGGTTTTGTACGGCGTGTTCAAGATGAACATCGACACCGACACGCAGTTCGCCTTCTCCAAGCCGGTCGGCGATTTCGTCAAGAAGTACCCGAGGGCGTTCGAGGTTCAGATCGAGGACGACGGCACGCCGTACAAGAAGCAGTACGATCCCAGGGGGTACCTCCGTCTGGGCGAGGTCGGGATCGTGGAGCGGCTGCAGCAGGCGTTCCGGGATCTCGGTTCTGTGGGCAAGTCGATCGCAGGTTGATGAGCGGCGGCGCGCCGCCCCGGGCGGAGAAGCGACCAGAGATTCTCGAGATCCACGGCGATCGCCGGATTGACGAGTACGCCTTCCTGATCGATCGATTGAGGGAGTGATGCGCAGATCTTCTGGACAGTGGATGGTGCTGCTGGGGTTCGCCTTCATGGCGGCTGCGGTGCTGGTTCTCTATTTTGGGGAAGAGGAGGAGCCTCGAACGGCGGGAGGGGCGGAAGTTCCGGAGGCGGCCGTTCCGGCGGAGGGCCGGCAGCCGGAGGGCGAAGAGGGGCCGGCCGATGCGACTCAGGGGGAAGCCGAGATCCTCGCTCCAAAGCGGGAGAAGATCGAGGAGGAACCCTGGCAGAACGAGTCCCTCATCGTTGCCGTGTCGGGGCAGGTGCGTGACCGCTCCGGCAAGCCGCTCGCGGGGGTGGTTGTCTCGATCGTCCGGCCGAACCCGCGGGGAGTCGGGGGAAAGGTGCTCACCCACTGCCTGACCGACGAGCGCGGAAACTACAGCTTGAACGTGACACGCGAGGGTGGCCTGGTGATCGACGCGTACGACGATCTGCATCACCGGTCGCGCATCAAGATGTTGAAGAACGGCGGGGAAGAACACGACTTCGAACTGGAGCCGGTCGAGTCGTCCTGACTCGCCCCAATTCAAGGAGGATGAAAGTCGAATGAGCCTGGTGAAGAATTGGATCGGCTGTGGCTTCCTGTTGCTTCTGATCGGATGCGGCAGCGCGGAAAACACCCCGGAGGAGGCGCTGGAAACGGTCCGGACCGCGTTCAAGGAGGATCGTTGGGACCTGCTGTACGACGTGCTGCCGCAGGCGAAGCAGGCCTCCTTCGACCAGCAGGTCGCAAGCAGCGACCAGCAGTTCCGGGCCGTGGCCCAGCAGATCGGCGCGGCGAAGGCGAGCGAACAACTGAAGCGGGAGTTCGGCTTCACGCTTTCAGACTGGGAGGGAATGAACTCCAAGGAGCGTTTCTCCGCAATCTTCCAGCGGGACGCCAAGATGAAGTTGGCGCACCTGGGAGTGAATCCGGAGTATGTGGAGGGTGGCACGATCAAGTCGACCAGCATCCGCGGTGATGAAGCGACGATCCAACTCGACGACGGCCGGGGGCATCGGCCCCGGCTGAAGTTCAAGCTGGAAGGGAACCGTTGGCGGTTCGATATCGGGGGAGAGTAGGGGGGTGCGTGCTTACCCCTTCATCTGCCGCACCACCTCGGTCTTGTTCACGTGGAATGCCCTTTTCTCCGGGCGGACCTGGCCGGGCCACGACACCGTCAGCCGTACCTTTCCCTTGTACTTCCCGAGTCCGAAGTGCACCGTCTGCCCATCCTGCGACGTGGTACCCCGAGCTGAAGGGAGTTCCCGTACCAGCCGGAGCGGTTCGTCCCCCTGCAGGGTTTCCAGCTCCAACCGGGCGCCGAAACCATCGCGGTTTCCCTTCGTGCCGACCAACCGGACCTTCAGCCAGTTGTTGTCGTTTCCCCCGTTCCGGAAAAAGCGACAGCCGCTTCCGGAACCGATGAGTACATCCAGGTCTCCATCGTCGTCGTAGTCGAACCAGGCCTGCCCCCAGCCGTTGAAGGCGATCGCCCTTGACCCGAACGTGACCGGAGTGAAGAAGCCGAAGCCGTCGTTCTGGTACAGGGCGGACGGCACGCCCTCGTAGACGCAGGTGAGCGAGAGGTCCAGGTCGCCGTCGTTGTCGAAGTCCACGAAAGCCGGATCAGAGTGGGTCTCCTGGAAGCGGATGCCGCGCTCCCGGCGCTCCTCGGTGAAACTGTATCCGCCCTCCTCGCCGGAGTTGATGTACAGCAGCGAGAGATTGGAGAAACCCTGGCTGATGAAACGGGGATGGGCCAGATTGGCAGAGAAGAGGTCGATGTCTCCGTCGTTGTCCACATCCCCGAAGCACGACCCGATGGTGTGGCCGTAGTACTGTCCGCCCTTCCCCACCTCACCCTTCACGCCCAGGGCCTCCGACACCTCCTCGAAGGCGCCGCCTCCGAGATTCCTGAAAAGCAGGTTCGGATGGAGGCGGTAGTTGGAGACGTACAGATCGGTGTCGCCGTCCTGGTCGAAGTCGGAGGTGGTCACTCCCCGGCCGCACAGAGATCCGGCGGAGAGTACTCCGCTCCGTTCGGAAACGTCGCTGAAGGTGCCGTTGCCGTTGTTGCGAACCAGGCAGTCGGGCTGGCAATTCCCGAGCCCCCCTCCTTCATACGCCGCCAGATAGAAATCGAGCCAGCCGTCGGCGTCCAGGTCGAACCAGGCCGCCCCCTCAGGCGTCGAGCCGATCTTCAGTTGATCCAGGCCGGCGGCCGTCGTCACATCCTCGAACTTGTATCCGCCGGACTTGCCGCCGTTCCTGAGCAGACTCGGATGGGGAGAGTTCGGCAGCAGGAGATCCAGGTCACCGTCGTTGTCATAGTCGGCGAAGAGGGCGGAGGCGCCCCGGGCCTTGATGCCGGCCTCGTTCGAGACCTCGACGAAGTTCTTGCCTTTCTCGTTCCGGAACAGCCGGCCGCTGAAGCAGAGGTCCGGATCGCCGTCGTTGTCGTAGTCGCCCACCGCCACTCTGCCCTGCCTCACTTCGGAAAGCCCGACTTCCTGGGTGACTTCCTCGAACACCACTCCGGGCTCTTCCTCGCGATCAGCCAGGGGATTCCAGTCCGCCTCGAAGGCGCCGGAAAGGACTGCGGCCAGAGCCAGCGTGTTGTATTCATCATCGCAGTTGATGTCGCACTTCTCTCTCTTCACCAGATCGTCTCCTCCCTCGGCGTCCGGCCCGTGGTACCCCTGGAAACCGGCGGCATCCTCCCAGGCGATCTCGAACGCCTCCCGCGCCAACTCGAGCGGTCTCTCTCCTCCCACGCCGGCCTTGGCATACGCCGTGGCGTATTGCGCCAGGATCGGCTTTCGCCGGGGGCGGCTTCCTTCCGCCTGCTCCAGCAGACCGTCGAAGAACTGCTCGTAGCGCGCGATCGCGGGAGCATCCTCGAGCTTCAGGGCCGCCATGAGGAGCCGCGACGCCATCAGGGTCGCCTGGCTGTTCTCCGGAAACGCGTCGAACAGCCCCTGCCAGCATTTCCGGTTGAACTCCGGCGCGAAGTTGGCCCAGCAGTGCATGTAGGTGATGTTGAACACCTCGACCAGCGGATTCCCCACTCCTCCCACGGACCGCTCCGGAGCGGAGCCCATCTCCTCCAGCTTCCTGAGGGCGGCCACGCACTCATCGAACTTCTGCTGTCCGGCGAAGGCGCATGAGAGATACGCCTGTGCGGAGACGTCTTCCGCATCCTCCTCCAGTTGCTGCAGGGCCACCTTCTCGAGTTCGACCCAGTTCTCGGCCTGTCTCAGGTCGTGGGCCCTGGTGAAGAAGTCCTCTTCCTGCGGGCCGCCCGAGGCCGATCCGGAGATGACGCAGGAGAGGAAGACCGTCAGCAGATGGACGAAGGTCATGTCTGGTGTCCTCGAGTTTGGAAGATCTGGACGACGAGGAAGATGCGGCGGCCATTCCACCACGAAGGAGATGACGCGGCCAGAGTCCCTCCCTTTCCTGCGCGCATTGCGGACCCTTCTTCGCTAGAACGCGAATCGCGTTTCCTCTTCCCGCTGGATCTCGACCCATGGCAGACGATCCGAAACGGCGGCAGCTCAGGCTGTTCGCGGATGACGAGGTGAAGCCGGCTCCCGGCGTGGAGCCGGTCGCTCCCGACCCGGAACTGAGAGAGCTGGCGTCCCGGTTGCCGGATCAGTTGCGTCTCGGCACCTCGTCCTGGTCGTTTCCAGGCTGGAAAGGGCTCGTCTACCGGAAGAAGGTCTCCGCGAAGCGACTCTCAAAGGAGGGTCTTTCGGCCTACGCGAGCCACCCGCTCTTCCGGACCGTCGGTCTGGACCGGACGCACTACGCGCCGATGTCGGCCGAGGAGTTCCGGGCTCACGCCGACCAGGTTCCGGACGACTTCCGGTTCCTGGTGAAGGCGCACGAGGCGTGCACCTTGCTGCGTTTTCCCCAGCACCCGCGCTACGGCCGGCTCAAGGGGAAGGAGAACGATCGCTTCCTCGACCCGGAGTACGCGCTGCGCGAGGTGGTGCAGCCGGTCCTTTCCGGGCTCGGCGAGAAGGCCGGCCCGATCCTGTTCCAGGTGGCGCCGCAGAGTTTCGAGCCGATCGGCGGGAACGGCGCCTTCATCGAGCGGCTGCATGAGTTCCTGGGAAGCCTGCCGCAAGGCCCGCTCTACGCCGTTGAGATCCGCAACCGCGAACTGCTCCGGGAGTCGTACGCCGCGGCGCTGAAGGACCGGGATGCCGTCCACTGCCTGAACGCCCTGGAACGGATGCCTTCCCTGGACGAGCAGTGGCATCTCGCGCGGGTGGGCCAGGCGCGCGCCATGGTCATCCGTTGGATGGTCCACCCCACCCTGGACTACGACCAGGCCAAGCAGCGGTACGAACCCTTCGACCGCCTCGTGGACGAAGACCCCCGCACGCGCGCGACCATTTCCGAACTGGTCCTCGGCGCCGCCGAGGCCGGCCAGCCGATCTACGTGATCGTCAACAACAAGGCGGAGGGATCCTCCCCGCTCAGCATCCTGGAACTCGCCCGCACCATCGCCGCGGACACGAACGATCACTCAACGTGATCGTTCGCCAGCTTCCGTTGCTGCCTGCCGAGCAGCAGGGCGATACCCATCCAGAGCAGGGCCACTGGAATGGAGCCGAACAAGACGACGGAGATGGAGGATCCGCCCGCCAGCACCCAACTGGTCGTGGCGGACGAGACCGAGTCGCCGCCCCGGTAGACAAAGGTGTCGATGAACGTCTTCGACTTGTACCTGGCTGAGCGGCTGACCACCGTGTACAGCATGTTCTGCGCCGGCTTGGCGGCGACATACTGGCAGACCTTCCGGCTGACTTCGAATACCACGATCATCCACAGGGTGGGCCATCCTCCGAGGAAGGCGAAGCCGATGCCGGTGACCACCGGAACCGCGGCCAGGGCGATTCCGCTCCCCATGTTCTTCAGGATGCGGCTGGTGAGGAAGAGCTGCAGCAAGAGCGTGGCGGAGTTGTTCCAGGTGACGACACCGGCGAAGAACTCGATCCGGTCGTTGCTCGAAGCGAAGGCCAGGTGCACGATATCCTGCTTCGCGGTCCAGAGCAGCATCCCGGTGAGGGAGTAGATGAAGATGAAGGCGCAGATTCCCAGCAGGTAAGGGGACCGCGCCACCAGCTTCATCCCTTCCAGGGCGCCGGCCAGCAGACTTTGCCGCTCCGCTGCGGGTGCCTGTGCGGTGCCGTTCTCGGGCGTGAGCTTCCACAGCCGGCTCACCGCGAAGATCGCGGCCTCGAGGAAGAGGATCGAGATCGCAAGCATGTAGGCGATGCCGATCTTCGAGACCAGGTTCGATGTGAGCTGCGGTCCGACGATACCTCCCAGGGTGCCGGCGGCTCCGATGATGCCGAACAGCCGGGCCGCCTGGTGGTGCCGCAGCAGGTCCGCCATCACGCCCCAGAAGAGCGACATGATGAACAGGCTGAAGACGCCGACCCAGATGAAGAAGGCCTGGGCCAGCCACCCCTGCTCCGCGGGATCGATGGAGCGGAACAGCAACAGGAAGATCAACAGGTTGACGCCGAAGAAGCGGTACAGGACCGGCACGAACCGCTGGCGGGGGAGCCGGCTGACCAGCCCGGAGAAACCGATGTGGACGCAGACCATGGTCAGCAGACCGAGCTGTACCAGAGTGTTCTTGTTCTCCACGCCGTACGCCTGCGCCATCTCGTCCCTGATCGGCTGGACGATGAAGTAGGCGGCCATCAGGAAGAAGTAGAAGAGGCAGGCCCAGACCACCAGCCACCCCTCGCCGCGCTGAATCAGGAAGCTGCGGGCGAACCAGCCAGCGGGTGGCGCCGCCGTGGCCGGCTCATTCGGATTGACTGCATTGTCTGGCAACATGGTCTCTTCTTACGGCCTGGAGGAGCTAATTACGGCGCCGGCCTTTCATCGTGGGTGGGGATCGTAAACTCTCTGCGAAATGAACACGCACCCTCTGCGCCCCGGTCTGTAATCTTTCAGGGATGAGAAGCATCCTGATTCCCCTGGTCCTGGTGCTGACTTCGCTCGTCTCCTGCTTCTTTGATACGCCCCCTCCCGGGTACAGCGGGCCGGTCCCCTCCGCGCGGGGGCAGGCGGTGCTCCAGGAACTAGAGGGCCAGGTCCTGACGGATGGGACGGGGGCCTTCGGCGGCGGCGACTGGACCATCGGCCCGTTCGGCGTGATTCCGAATCCGGTCTCCGGCAAGGGGCCGGTGGTGCTGCTCGAACAGGACGGAGAGACTCGCTACCTGCCGGTGGAGACTCAAGGCGACGTGGCCGACCTGTATCGCCGGGTGACAGGACGCACTTCGCCACTGGTCAAGGGGGGGACGAGCGAGCGCTACCTCAAGGCGTTCGGCGGCCACTGAACGCTGTCTTCTCAAGGAGTCCGCAGGTCGAACTCCATCTCGATGTGAGCGTTCAGCGCGTCTGTCTTCCCCTCGTTCATGACCCGCATCCGCATGTCGAAGCGATACGCCAGGTTCCCCTCCACCGGAAAGGGCCTCGTGAGATCAACGGTCAGTTCGCCGGCCGCCTCGCCGTCCAGGCCGATCAGCTCGCACCGCGCGGTGTCCGGCATGTTGGGGAGGTGAAAGAGCTGCGTCTCCGCCAGACAGCGCGCCTTCAGCGCGACCGTCGCCCGGTTCCCATCCAGCGAGACGAGGCGGTAGTCGCCGCTCTGAGTCAGTTCCATGCCGCTGATCTTCACCGGCAGATCCGCCTTCCAGCGCGCGCCCGGCCCCACCTTTTCGGCAGGGAACGGGATCGCGAGCTGTTGCAGAGCCTGCTTCAGGTTCCCGAAGAAGTGCCGCAGCGTCGCGGTGGCGCCGCCGGGGATCTCGAAATCGACCGTCAGAACCTGGCCGTTGGCGGAGCGGGTGAGCCGGCCGGCCCGGCCCACCGGGTCCTGATGGGTCAGTTCCCGGTTGAAGTGCGCCAGCCGCTCCATATCGGAACCGTCGTCCACGATCGCGGCCCCGGCGATGAGCACGGAACAGTCGAACCGGTCTGACTTCGGAGGACCGCTCAGCCCGAAGTCGAGGGTCATGCTCGTGGCCGGGATCGTCTCGGGGGGAATCGCCTGCCCGCTGTAGTCCAGCCCCATCGACATGGAGACCTTCAGCTTCGACGATTGGAGGGGCGCACCCGCGACCTCGTACTTCAGCACCGCGGTCGGTTCGGACCCCTGCTCGAGCAGCACCACGGGCGCTGTCTCCGCCCCGGCCGGATCCGCTTCAGGCTCCTTCTTCGAGCAGGACGGTAGCGCCAGGCCAATCATGGCCGCCGTCAGGATCGGGATCCGCGCGCGACTCTTCATGCTGTCCCTCGCTGCGAAAACAGACAGCGTATCGGCGCGTTTTGGGCTACCGCAAAGGGAATCCCGGCTCTGACAACCCGCCGGAGCGTTGATCTACTTCAACAAGCATATCTTCTAACCAACTCTCCGTTCGCGTATGCTCTGCTGCAAACTGGTCCGCCATGCAAGTCGCCATCGCCACAGATTCCAGCCTCCCCGAGCTGGATCCCGACAACGCCGGGTTGCTTCGCGTTCTCGCCGAGCGGGAAGTGTCGGCAGTGCCGGTGGTGTGGGAAGACGCGACCTTCGACTGGTCCAGCGTCGATTCCTGCATTGTGCGCGCGACCTTCGACTACGTTCACAAGAGGCAGCTCTTCCTTGACTGGGCGGACCGGGTGTCACAGCAGACCCGGCTGTTCAACAACGCGGAGACCCTGCGCTGGAATTCGCACAAGGAGTACCTGCTCGAACTGGAAGCGCGGGGCGTGCCGGTGGTGCCCAGCGCCCTGCTGCGGAGCGGGGAGCGGGCGGATCTCCAGCAACTGATGGCGGAGCACGACTGGGACCGCGTGGTGGTCAAGCCGGCCGTCTCCGCCTCGGCCCGGGAAACCTTCCTGGTCGATATCGAGCATGTGCCGGTGGGCCAGATCCGGCTCGAGCGGCTGCTGGCCAGGGAGGATCTGCTGGTCCAGCCGTTCATGGCGGGCATCCCGGTCAGCGGGGAGGTCTCGATCATCTACGTGAACGGGCGGTACTCCCACGCGGTGCGGCTGATGCCGAAGGAAGGAGACTTCCGGGTCCAGTCGGAGTTCGGTGGGACCAGAGAGAGGGTTTCTCCCCGGACGGCCGAACTCCTCGTGGCGGATCATGTGCTGGAAGTGAGTCCGGGAGACTCGCTGTACGCCCGGGTCGACCTGCTGACCGACGGGTCCGGCGAGATCCGGCTGGGAGAGCTGGAGATGGTGGAGCCGTGCCTGCATCTGCGCCTGTGCCCGGACGGCGCGGTCCGCCTGGCGGACGCCATCATGCAGCTGCAATGAACCATCCGGTGTCATCCATGTCGGGAGTCGGTTCCCCGCCTCGCGCGGCGGCAGAGGGGGGGCGGTCCCAGTTCCGGCTTTCCCTGGAGGCGGCGGCCGAGGCCGCGCGGGAGCATGGGATCCGGTACGACTGGATGCGGCGCCTGAGGCACCTGCTGCTGGCCGGACGTTCCATCGAGTCGCTCGAGCGGGAAACCCCCCGGGTCTTCGCCCGCAGTGCCGCGCTCTTTCCGCTGCTCGAAACCAGACTTGTCCGGCGGATGACCGTTCAGGACGGCGCCATCAAGCTGTTGATCGGACTGGTGGACGGTCACGCCGTGGAAACCGTCGTGCTGCCCACCGCCAGGGGAGTCTCGGTCTGCCTTTCGAGCCAGGTCGGATGTCCGGTCGGCTGCACCTTCTGCGCCAGCGGGCGTGCCGGTCTCGTGAGGAACCTCGAGACCCACGAGATCGTCGAGCAGCTCGTGCACGCGCGCAGGGTCTGTCAGGAGGTCGATCGGCTGGTGATGATGGGGATCGGCGAGCCGCTGCTCAATGCCGATGCGCTCTTCGCCGCGCTCGATCAGATCCGGTTCGAGGGGAAGATCGGCCCGAGGCGCATGATCGTCTCCACCGTGGGCACGAAGGGCGCGATCCAGCGGCTGAGCGACTGGGGCGCGCCGGCCACCCTCGCGGTCTCGCTGCACGCTCCCGACGATGAGCTGCGCGCGCGGTTGATTCCATCTCTCGCCCGTTCCAGGATCGACCGGCTCCTGCAGGAGACGGACGACTACATCCGGCGCACGGGGCGCAAGGGGCTGGCCGCGTACACGCTGATCCGTGCCGTGAACGATTCCGACGAGCAGGCCCGGGCCGTGGGGAATCTCCTGCGAGGGCGGGAGATCTATCTGAACGTGATCCCGTACAACCGCGTGCCCGGAGTGGCGTACGAACCAGTCTCCGCCGAGCGGGCCCGGAGGTTTGTCGATCTCGTGCGCGCCAACGGGGCCTTCGCGACCGTGCGCAAGACCATGGGCTCGGCGCAGAATGCGGCTTGCGGCCAGCTCCGGGCGTCAACTGTCCTGGACGAGACGGGAGGAATCTAGATGCAGATTCTGCGCCGGCTGCCGCCACTGATTCTCCTCTTGCCGCTGACTCTCTGTTCCTGTCAGTGGACGAGCGAGATGCTGGGGCTTGACGAGGGGCCTGGCGAGCCCGAGGCGGCCGGGGACGAGGCCGGAAAGGAGGCGAGTCCAAGGGAGCCGGGCGAGGGACATCGGTTCCTGGCGCGCCTCGACGGACGCTTCGCGGCTGAGGGAACGATCTGGCCGGAGGGCGCAACGCGCTCGACCGCCTGGTCCGGGGTCTGCCGCAACTGGCTGGTCCTCGGCGGGCGCTTCCTGGTCCGGGAGCAGGAAGCGACCTCCTCGGGCCTTGGCTCCATGGAGAGCCTGAGCCTGCTCGGCTTTGACAACAGCATCGGGAAGTACGTGGAAACCGGCTGTGACACCTTTTCCACCTCCCTGCGGCCGACCAGCCGGGGCAAGCTCGATCCCTCGGGAGATCAGCTTCACCTGGTGTCGACGACGGAGGATCCGGACAGCGGTCAGCTGATCGTGATCCGGGAGGTCTGGACCGTCGTCAGCACGAACGAGTACCGCAGCGAGCGGTTCGAGAAGCGGCCCGGGCAGAAGGAGCGGCGCGTGAGCGAGGTCGTGTATCGGCGGACCGAGTGAGGGTGCGGGGACGCGTACTCGTACTCGAATCGTGGGGGGCCGACCTGGCTGGAGGGCTCGAGCACTCGCGCACCCGGATCTCTGACGACGTCGGACTCTCGGCTGGGGATTCGAGTACGAGTACCGTCCCTTCGGGACTGAGTACGAGTACGAGTACGAAACGCACGTTCCGTCGCCTCTGTCATCGAGACGAGGGAATACTGATAGCAGGCACGCCAGAGAGAGATTAATGGCAAGCACCGGACGCGATTCGTACTCGAATCGTGGGGGGCCGACCTGTATGGCGGATTCGCGTAGGCATACGAGTACGATGGGTGGCGAGAAGGTATCGTCTCTTCAGAATCCCGGAACCGATGCCGCGATTCGCGGTCCATGGTTGTGTCCCGACCCAACAAACAGGAGCTCCGGCATGTCGTGCATCAAACCTCTCCCGATCGCGTACGGCCTCGTCCTCTGGTGCGGCTGTTGTCCGCCTCAGAACCACGAGAACGGACTCCCAGAGATCGCGGTGGAGGATGTCGTCCTCGAGGACCGGCTGGCGGCCGCGCAGGGTATCTCCGACTTCGGCGGGAGGTTGCTGGCCTTGCTGCTGGAAGAGGAACCGGACGAGAATCTGCTGATCTCACCGTCCTGTCTCTACTCCGCACTCGCCATGCTGTCCGCCGGCGCTCGCGGCGAGACCCTGGACCAGCTCGCCGAGACCCTCGCCTTCCGGCTCGATCCGAAGGAGCAGCATGCCGCCAACGGGGCTCTCGAAGTGGGGCTGCGGGAGGCAGCAACCTCGGGGCCGTTCACGCTCGAGCTGGCGAACCGGCTGTGGGGTCAGAGCAGCTTCGCGCTCGATCCGGCCTGCGTCGACCTGATGAAGCGGGCGTATGGGGCGCCGCTCGCGCCGCTCGACTTCGGCGCCGATCCGGAACGGGCGCGCGGCGAGATCAACTCGTGGGTCTCGGACCGAACGCGGGGGAAGATCGAGGACCTGATGCCCCCGGGCTCGATCAACGCGCTGACCCGCCTGGTGATCACCAGCGCGGTCTACTTCAAAGGGGTGTGGGAGACGCCTTTTCCGGAGTCCGCCACCAGGCCGGGGGAGTTCACCCGAAGGGACGGGAGCCGGGTCGAGGCCGACTTCATGCGCATGAGGGAGGACCTCCGCTTCGCGGACCTGGGCGATGGGCTGGCCCTGGAGCTGCCGTATCAGGGCGGACAGATCAGCATGCTGCTGGTCCTGCCGGACGACCTGGAGAAGTGGGCTTCCGGTCTGACCGCCGAGCGCCTGGAACAGGTGGCCGGCGAGGTCGAGACCGTGAAGGTCGATGTGGTCCTGCCCAGGTTCCGTTTCAGCTCCGATTTCAGCCTGCGCCCGCAACTGATCGCGCTCGGCATGGAGGACGCCTTCGATCCCGCGCGCGCCGACTTCTCCGGGTTGAGCGACAGTCCGGACCTCTACGTCCAGGCGGTGATGCACAAGACGTTCATCGAGGTCAACGAGGAAGGGACCGAGGCGGCCGGAGCTACCGGCATTTCCCTCGGCCTCACGGCGGAGATGGGGCGGCCGGTGACATTCCACGCTGACCGGCCGTTCCTGTTCCTGATCCGGCACGTCACGACCGGGGCGCTGCTCTTCCTCGGCCGGGTGGCGGACCCGGCGCCCGGTTCCTGAGATCCACCAGACTACCGCGGCCGGGAGGAACGGCCGCAAAAGAGGGTCAGCAGGATCATCGCGCACCCCGCCGCGCCGCAGACGAAGACCAGATTTCCGAGGTCTCCGAGGACCCCTGCCAGCGCGGGAGCGTGGTCCAGAAGGCCGACCTGTGACAGGATCCATCGCCAGTCATGAAGCGTGGTGCCTGGCGCCTCGAAGGCTCCGGGAGACGCTCCCGGTACCGCGGCCGTCAGCGCGTACTGCGCGGCATGGTGCAAGCAGGCGCCGGTGACGGCGATGAAGACGGAAAGCGCGAACCATGCCGCCCGGCGAATGGCGATCAGCATGGTGATCCCCGAGAGGAGGAATGGCAAGGCGATGCCTCCCATGGCGTGGATCGCATCCGAGCTGGACTGGGCCAGGATGGTGTGACCAAGCTCATGCGCGGCCCGGCTCACGGCATGAAGCGGCCCGGTGTGCTCCGGGCTGAACATCTGCCTCTCGCCGCACCAGGCGAGCGCGCCGAAGAACGGCAGGCGCGTCCAACCGCTCCGTCCCACAGCCCAGTGGGAGAGCGATGCCCGTCGCCTCTCCGGCTTCCTGGCGCCAGAGCCGAGAACCCGCCGCTTGCCGATCCGGGCGGTGCGGCAATGGAGGAGATCCTCCAGCAGCTCCGTCGCGTGCGCATGACGCTTCCCGGGTTCTTTTTCCATGCACTTCTGCAGCAGCTGCGCGGTGCCGATCGACACGTCCGGCCGGATGGTCCGGATGGGAAGGGGGTTTTCGCGCAGCGTCGCCATCAACACGGCCACCGGGGACTCTCCCTCGAACGGTGGCCGGCCTCGCAGCAGCGTGTAGAGCGTGGTGCCCAGACTGAAGACATCCGCGGGCGGCCCCGCGTTCTTGGCGTCCTGAGTCTGCTCGGGAGCCATGAAGCCGGGGGTTCCGATCGCCACGTTGGTGGCGGTGAGAGAGCAATCCTGTTCGCCGGTGTGAACCACCCCCAGGTCGCCCAGTTTCGTGCGGGTCAGATCGAACCGGCCATCTCCGGCCCGGTCGTACACCATGAACAGGTTGGCCGGCTTGATGTCCCGGTGCACGATCGACCGCGAGTGGAGCTCCGCGAGGCCGCGGGCGGCCGCGATCACGATCTCCAGGGCGTCCCGCTCCGAAATCCCGGGGCCCGTGGGCCCGGAGCACCGCTTGAGGTACTCGGCCGCGGAGCAGCCGTTGATGTACTCGAACACCAGGTAGAGCAACCCGCGCTCTTCCCCGATCTCGTACAGCCGCACCAGATATGGCGAATCGATCTCCAGCGCGACCTGTCCCTCCCGGACGAAGCGGTCAATGGCATCGCTCTTCCGGGACGAGTTCGACAGACTCCAGGGGAGGATCTTGACCGCCACGGGGTGGTTCAGGCGCGGGTTGTGGCCGTAGTAGACAGACCCCATCCCGCCCCGGCCCAGCAGCCGCAGCAACGGGATGCCGCCGAGAGTGGGGACCACCCACCCCTCGAATTCGGTCATCGGCAGCCAGTCCGGAAGTGCGCTGGAGCTCGAGAACCCGCCCATGAGGCTTGTCTCGGTGGTCTCGTCTGGTTCCGGTCCGACCCCGCTCTTGTGGGTGGACTCCTCCCGGATGGTGCTCATCTGCCAGTCTTCGGCTAGAGAAGAGGGCCTGCTTGAATCGTGTTTTTCCTGCCCACTCCTTGGGAGACAGCGGGACTCGGGCGGAGCAAAGCACTTGCGTCCGGTCCAGAATGTGGTCAGATTCCGGAGTCTGCCCGTTCGCCCGCTCGGGGTGGTGAAGTTCGGCTCTTGGAAGGTGGAGGCAACGTCCATGTTGAAGATGCTCGGGAGGATGTCGCTCGCATCTACCCTCCTCCTGCTCGGGTCCGGTCCAGTCCAGGCCCAGGGGTCTCTTGTTCTGGGCATGGACGATTGGACCGAGACCGGCACCCTGGCGACGACTCCCGGTCCCTGGAGCGGGGTCACCGTCAACGAGGCCGAGCCGAACGACAACCACCTGAACGCGAACGCGATTTCGGTGGGCGACGACTACGTCGGCAGCATCGACAGCTTCGGAGCGGACTTCGACACCACCGCGTTCACCGTCGCCGCGACCGACACGATGCTCGCGGTGACCGTTCCTGGCGCCGGCACCCTGACCGACACCAACCTGTCCCTGTACGACACCGACGGCACGACCCTGCTCGCCTACAACGACGACTTCAACGGCCTCTACTCGCAGATCAGCTACACCTTCTCGACCGCCGGCACCTACTACGTGGCCGTGGGCAGCTACCTCGCCACCGAGGGCACCTATGTCATGGAGATGCGGACCGACGGTGGCAACCTGCGTCCCGCCGGGGGTTGGGCCTACATCCAGCACTGCCTGGAGGCGATCGCCGGCGGAGTGACCCGGCCCTTGCATGACGGCAGCGTGGCGGTGCTCGGATCCGCCGACTCTTCCGCCACCTCTTTTGACGCAGGGGCTGCCTATCACCATTGCGTCCCGTTCGCCGCGGCGAATTCCTCGCTCTCCGGCATGGTGAACTTCTACGAAGGTGCCGCGGCCATCAACACGTTCTTCGCCGACCTGGGTCTGGGAACCGTGAATCCGCAGATCATCGTGATCGCGGGGTCCGGGGCCGCGAATGACCTGGATTTCCTGGAAGGCGCCGCCCTGACCGCCAACGCGGCCGCGATCAGCGCCTACCTCAACTCGGGTGGCGGCCTGATCTCCCACGGCGACGGCTACTACGACACGACGACCCTGGGCTATGCCTGGCTGCCGCTGGTCTTCCCGGGCGCCGGTGTGGTGCAGGAGTACAACAGTCCCACGCTGTCGAACGAGGGCAAGTTCCACCTTCCGGGCATGGATGACGCAGACGGCTACACCTCCGCGGAGGGATACTTCACCGGGCTCAGCCTGGACACCTACTTCACGGCGCCGGGCTCCCCGATTCCGGGCCCCTGGAGCGGCGTGACCGTCACCGAGGTCGAGGTGAATGACGACTACACCACCGCCAACGCCATGGCGATCGGTGACGACGCGGCGGGCAGCATCGACCTCTCGGGAGCGGACTACGACTGGTTCTCGTTCACTGCCAGCGCGGGCACCCATGTCAGCTTGGCGACCGTGGACGTGGCCGGCCTGACCGACACCACCCTCGAACTCTACGATACGGACGGTGTCACCTCGCTGGTGTACAACGACGATG
The DNA here is from genome assembly GCA_043802345.1 of Planctomycetota bacterium. GTDB lineage: Bacteria > Planctomycetota > B15-G4 > B15-G4 > JADJEK01 > JAZDLC01. The sequence goes on from JAZDLC010000195.1 coordinate 20,240, forward strand.
GCGGCCCCGGTTTCTACTCGCTCATCGACTACACCTTCACGGCGCCCGGCACCTACTACATCGCGGTCGGAAGCTTTGGCTCCAATACCGGCGCCTACTCGCTGCAGGCCCGCACGGCCACTGACAACCCGGGCAGTCCCGTGATCGCCGGCTCATTGCCGAGCGCGTGGACCTGGCTGGGGAACGACCTGGGTGGAATCAACGGCAAGCCGCTGGCGATTCCGACCGGAACGCTGCTGCCTGCGAGCCCCTGGACCCTGTCGCTGACCAACGCCGCTCCGAGCAGCACCGCGTTCCTGGTCGTCGGTCTCGCCACCGTCTACTCCAACCTGAAGGGTGGAGTGCTGGTTCCGAGGAATGACGTCTTCGTCGCGCTGCCGACCAACGCCTCGGGCGAGTTGAGCTTCGGCGGCACCCTCGGCGCCCCGCCGTCCGGCGCAAGCTTCTACGTTCAGTACTGGATCAGAGATTTGGCCGGCCCGTACGGCTACTCCGCCTCGAACGGCTTCGCCGGCACCATTCCGTAGTCTGACGCAAGTGACTGTACGCGCAGGCCTCTGACTTGAAGAGCGCCTGAGCGAGAGCAAGGGACTCCTCGCCCCTCCTACTCATGGGGCAAGGAGTCCCTACTTCTTCTATCCCCCGCTTGTCTTCTCACGTATTAGGGGGCACAATACGTTCTAGAAACTGGAGTCCAATCCGGCGCAGGTTCCCACCTGACCCGCCCCGGAGCGGCGTAGAGATTGACGTTCCCTCTCGTGGACCCGCCCGTTCCGGGCGAGGTTCCGGGCGCTCGGAGGATGAGCCATGCTTCGAAACACGAAGCTAGTTTCCGTCGCTTTCTGTCTCCCGCTCTTCGCGGGAATCCTGATGGCTGGAGAGTGGGATCAGGGGCCTGTGGTCCTGGGGATGGATAACTGGGTCGACGAGGGCTCCGTGGCCATTGGCACCGGCCCCTGGAGCGGCGTGACGATCAACGAGAGCGAGCCGAACAACGCCTGGAGTGAAGCCGATCCCATGGGGTCGGCGGATGACTACTCCGGTGCCGTCTCCACCGGATCGGAAGCGGACTATGCCGCGGTCTACGCCGAGGCTGGTCAGGGACTGGTCTTCGAGACCGTCAGCGGGGGAACGCTTTCGGACACAACGCTGACTCTCTACGACACCACCGGCCTCAGCGAACTCGATTTTGACGATGACGGCGGAGACGGGCTCCTTTCGCGGATCGAGTTCTTCCTCCCCGCGGCCGGCACCTACTTCATCAAGGTGGCCGGCTACAGCTCATCCTACACCGGAACCTACAGGCTGTCGGTACGTGTCATGGGGGCGCCACAGCCAATCGATGGATGGGCCTACATCTGGACCGCGCTTGACACGATGGCTCCCAGGGTTTTCCGGCCGAATGACGGCAGCGTGGCCGTGCTGGGGTCGTCCGACTCGACCGCGACCATCAATGACGCCGGTGCCGCCTATCATCACGTTGTCGCCGCGGCGGCCGAAGGGAGTCCTGTCCTCACTGGCGCGGTCGGCTACTACAACGGCTCTGCCTCGATCGGTGCGTTCTTCAACGATCTGGCTCTCGGGAACGTCACTCCAGCAATCATCGCCCTGCCTGGTTCCAACACGAACAACTCCCTGGATACGGCAGAGGGGATGATGCTGGCAAACCACGCGAACAAGATCGCTGACTTCATCGCGTCCGGAGGCGGGCTGATTTCTCATGGAGACCAGTCGGGTGGCAACGTGGCGTACGGCTGGCTTTCGCTCGCCTTTCCCGGGGCCGAGACCGGACTCTCCGCCTGCACTCCGCTGATCTCGGACGAAGGCCACTTCAGCCTGCCGGAGCTGCAACAGGCCAGCATCAGCACGGGGGCCTACGGCTTCTTCAGGGATCACAACATGTCGGTCTTCGCCTCCGCCGCTGGGGTCTCCGTTCCCGGCCCCTGGACCGGCGTGACTGTCAACGAAACGGAACCGAACAATACGTCCGCGCAGGCCAACTCGATGCAGATCGGTGACGACTACGCTGGGGACATCTCGGTCGGTGGCGACGACGACAGGGTTGCGTTCGACGTGATTGCTGGCCAGAAGATCGTCGCCCAGACGATCGCGGCAGGCCTCTCCGACACGACCCTCACGCTCTACGACCGGAACGGCACCACGCAACTGGCCTACGACGATGACGGCGGTCCTGGTCTCTACTCCCTGATCGTGTACACCTTTACCATTACCGGGACGTACTACCTGTCGGTGGAGGCGTACAGCAGCAGTTACACCGGCACCCATCTCATGGAACTGCGCGAGATGCTCCCGCCCGAGACCCTGGATGTGGTCATCGGGCGCATTCCGGGACCCTGGCTCTGGCTGGGGAACGGGCTCAGAGGCGCTGCGGGTGTTCCCTATCTGAGCGGCACGGGCGAGCTCTCACCAGCTTCGCCGTACACTCTCAACCTGTCCCGGGCCAAGGCGAGTTCGCCGGCGTTCCTGATCCTCGGCTTCTGGCGGCAGGACAGGTCGTTCAGGGGCGGTGTGATGGTTCCGAACCCTCTCAACATCCTGCCGCTGGCGACGAACGGTTCAGGAACGATCTCGATCTCCGGCACGCTGTCACCTTCGGTTCCGGCGTCCGCCACGCTGTTCGCACAGTACTGGATCCAGGACTCGTCGGGGGTCGAGGGATTCAGCGCCAGCAACGGCGTGTCGATGACCACGCAGTGATTCAAGTCAGCCGGCGCAGGCCGCGAGCAGTTGCCTGACCGTGGCCGTGGCGAGGCCCACGCACGTGTCGGCGGCGCCGTAGTAGATCAACAGCTCGGAATCGAGGATGGCGTACCCCTCTTCATCCTCATGCCGGACGACCATGCCGCTGGGGAAGACCACGTTCGGGACCTGGCCGATCTGCTCGTATGGTTCCCTCGGCTCCAGGATGTTGTCCCGGGTGCGGGCCAGCACGCGCGTCGGATCGCGCAGGTCGAGCAGCACTGCTCCGGCCTGGTAGAGACTGCTGCTCTGGAAGTGCGTCGCGACTCCGTGGTAGATGTGCAGCCAACCCTCCCTGGTCTTGACGGGAGGCGGTCCGGATCCGATCCGTTCGTCGAAATACCGGGGGCGGCCGCGGAGAACCTCGCCGCAGTCTGACCAGTGCAGGAGATCCTCCGACTCGGCCAGGACGATCTCGTCGCCGGTGGGAGGCCCCCCCCTCCGGCTGAATCCGGTTCGGTCTCTCGAGTCGCAGATACCGGCCCTCGAATCGCTCCGGGAAGAGCACCGCGTTGCGCGAGTCCCGTGATGTGTCCAGGCCGAGGAACTCGAAACGCTGAAGATCCCGGGTCCTGGCCACGCCGACATGGCAGCCGTCGTCGGTGTCCGCGGCGAAAAGGACCAGGACATCCGCTCCGACCCTGGTCAGGCGAGGGTCATAGACGTGGTAGAGCCGCTTCGAGACCGCTTCGATTCCCTCCAGCACGACCGGCTGATCCGCCACCCGGAACTGGACGCCGTCCCTGCTGCGGGCCATGACCAGGAAGGTCCGGCGGGAGCGGGCCTGGACCCTCAGCATGAGGTGGATCTGGCCGTCATGCAAGATCGCCCCCGGATTGAAGACGGAGGACGGGTCGATCAGGTCGGGAGGCATGGCGGGGACGTCGCCGCGGGTCAGGATCGGGTTCGCCGGAGAGCGCGTCAGCATCTCAGGACCCTTTTGCCCGGTGCGAGTCGGTGAAGACCACGACTCCCCACCTTTCCGGGATGTGCATGTTGACCACACCCTGCGGCGACCAGACCCAGTTGTCCTCGGGGAGCGGCTTTCCGGTCGCGGGATCGGTCTGCTTCACGTACTCGCTCCCCTCGATACGGGTCGTCCACTCCACCCGGGAGAAGTTCACCTTCCAGCGGTCACCCGGTCCGGGCGGGGTCGGGCTCGTCGTGGTCTCATCCAGAGCCGCCCACGGAATGGCGATCTCGACGCCCCATCCCCGGTCGGTGTCGCTCGGGTCGTTGATCGTGCCGTCGACATGGACCGCGGTCTCGAGGCCCGGGAGGTCGAAGCCGTTCAGGGCCGGCCCCCCCTCCAGATACGGTTTGACCAGGAGCAGATCCCACTCGGTGCCGAAGGCGTTGATCTCCAGTTCCGTGTAGAGGTGGGTGTCGCCGTCCGGGTCGAGGAAGAGCTCGAAATCGTTGTCTTGGTAGATGACCGAGTCCCGCTCCTTGAGGGTGGCCTGGACGTGGGGCTCGTCGAGCCAGGCGCCGACGTAGAGGCAGCGGTCGTCCCAGACCATCTTTGCCCGGGTCTCATGGCGTGGCGCGGGATGGTCCAGGCCGGAGATGTCGGCAAACGGTTTCGTGGCAGGCGCGGCCTGCCAGCACGGATCATCCAGCATGCCATCGAGGACGGGTGGGGTCGCTGCCCGGCCGCACAGGTACTCGCGCGGCAGCTTCCCCTCACCATCTCCGCCGTCCGTGGAGGTCGCCTGGCAGGAGAGCAGCGGCAACAGGAGCAAGGCACCAAGGTATTGCATAGGTTCCCTTCCGATCGTCGTGGTGCGCCATCGTACCGGCGCTGTTACACTTCCGCGATGATCGGAATCCCCGACCGCGACTACGCCGCCCTCCGTTTCGAGGCGTTCGCCTCCGAGGTCCTGGCGCCGGCCATTCTCCGGCAGGCATCCGAGCCGGCGGTGCAGGTCTTTCAGACCGGAGAGAGAATCTCACCGGAGGAGGCCCGCACGGCGATCTTTCAGCCGGTGGCACGCGGTTTCCGCTGGGGCCCGGTCTGGTCCACCGCCTGGTTTCGCATCCGGGGTGCGGTCCCTGGCGAGCCGCCGGCCGGGGAGTGGGCCCTCTGGTTCTCCAGCGGGACCGAGGCGCAGCTCTTCCTGGACGGCCAGCCGCTCCAGGGCTTCGACGACAACCGGCAACTGTTCCGTCTCGGGAAGAGGCTCCGCCCCGGAGAGCCGTTCGAGTTCTTCGTCGAGGCCGCGTGCAACCGGCCTCTCGGGGTTGCGACCTTCTGGTGGGATGACAAGGAGCTGGTCCGGCGCTGGCAGGAGGAGAACCCGGGGCGGTACGAGGGGTGCAGGCTGGTTGACCTGGACCAGGATCTCTCTGACTTTCATCTGAAGTACGAATTCGCCCGGCGCCTGGCCCTGGCCCTGCCGGAGGGTTCGGCCCGTGCCCGTGAGCTGCTTCAGGGGCTCAGGCAAGTCACCAATCTGATTCCGGCCGGCCAGGCCGGCGCCGCGCTGAAAAGCGCCCGGCCGATCCTGGAAAGGCTGCTCGAGGGCGCCCCGCATCCGTCGACCCATTGCGTGGCGGTGGGGCATGCCCATCTCGACACGGCCTGGCTGTGGCCGCTTGCTGAAACTCGCCGGAAGATCGTCCGCTCCTGGTCGAATGCGCTGGAACTGATGGAGCGGTTTCCGACCTTCCGGTTCGCGGCCAGTCAGGCGCAGCAGTACGCCTTCTGCAAGGAGGACGCGCCGGAGCTGTTCGAACGGATTCGCGCCCGGGTGAAGGAGGGGCGCTGGGAGCCGGTGGGGGCGATGTGGGTGGAGAGCGACGGACACGCTCCTTCCGGCGAGTCGCTGATCAGGCAGATCCTGCACGGAATCTCGTTCTACCGCAGGGAATTCGGCGAGGCCGCGCCGCAAACGGTGCTCTTCCTGCCCGACACCTTCGGCTTTCCCGCTGCGCTTCCCCAGATCATGCGGCTCTTTTGTCTCGAGACGTTCGTGACCGACAAGATGGCCTGGTCGGAGCGTCACGAGTTTCCGCACGTGACGTTCCTCTGGAGGGGGATCGATGGCACGGAGACCCTCACGCATCTGACCCCCGGCTGCAACTACAACGCCCCCCTGCAGCCGCAGGACCTGCTGAAGGGGGAGCAGCGGTTGCTCGGCAAGGACCGCGATCCGGTGGCGCCAGAAAGGGCGTTTCTCGATCGCTGGCTGCAGCCCTTCGGTTTTGGGGATGGCGGCGGCGGCCCGACGGAGGAGATCGTCAAGCGGTCTGAACTGGCCGCGCGCGTCGAGGGCCT
>JAZDLC010000196.1:0-47714 GCA_043802345.1 Planctomycetota bacterium
CCGAGTTGCCGCCGGCAGGCTGAAGAGATGATAGATCCCTTGACCACATCGGAATCAGAGGCCAGCAGCTTGAGCGGAACCAGCGGTTCCTCGGTACGATTTCGTCCAATCGGCCTGGCATCGGAGGAGATGACCTGATGGAAATCACGACAACCGTACGCACTCTGTTCGCCGCAACTCTTCTCGGCTTGACCGCAATCGCTCAGAATCAGCCGTTCGAGGAGGCCGAACGGAATGCCGCTCGCAGCCAGCAGGCGATCCAGTTCTGCCGGCGGTACTCCCAGGGCTGGCTCGCGCACGCCGATCCGGCTTCCGGCCTGCTGCCGCGCACGACGAGCGGCGACCGCTACTGGAACGCGAAGGACTGCGCCGCGGACAACTTCCCCTTCCTGCTCCTCACCGCACATGTCACCGGCGACCATCATCTCGCGCGCGCCGCGGAGCAGATCTTCGATCAGGAGCGCCGGTTGACGCTCCGGCTCGACGCGCTCCCCGACGACTTCTTCTTCGACATCCAGGGTCTGAAGGACGGCCCCTATGACCTGGAGGCGCTGATCTTCGGCGCCTCCGAATACGCCAAGGACGGCCTGATGCCGGTCGTGGAACTGCTCGGGGAAGGCCCCTGGCTCGCGCGGATGGAGGAGCTGATTCAGGACATCTGGAAGCACGCCGCCTATGAGACCCCGGTCGGTCTGCTCCCTTCGCTCGACGTCGAGGTCGGGGGCGAGTTGCTGCAGACCATGAGTCGTCTCTATTGGCTTTCGGCCAAGCCGGAGTACAAGGAGTGGGCCCTGCGTCTTGCCGACTACTACTTCTTCCACGCCAACCTCCTGTCCGGAAAGGTCGTGCGGCTGCGCGACCACGGCTGCGAGATTCTCGGCGGCCTGTCCGAGGCGTACGTCATCGCGGCGCGGGAGGACCCGGAGCGGCATGAGCAGTACCGCAGGGCGCTCTCCGCGATCCTCGACCGCATCCTCGAGATCGGCCTGAACGAGCACGGAATGATGGTCAACGCCGTCGACCCGCGGAGCGGCGAGGTCACGGCCGGCGGCCTGAGCGACGGCTGGGGGTATGTGTACAACGCCTACCTGACGGTCGCCGAACTGGATGATCTCCCGCGCTATCGGGCCGCGGTCCAGAAGGCGCTCGAGAACATCCACCAGTACGCCGCCTACTCCTGGGAGGGGGACCACGGCGCCGACGGGTACGCGGATTCGATCGAGGGTGCAATCAACCTCCTGAACCGCATCCCGGTCGACTCGGCGAGGGAGTGGGTGCACGCGGAGATCCAGCACATCTTCGAGAAGCAGCGCCCGGACGGGATCATCGAAGGGTGGTACGGCGACGGCAACTCCGCCCGCACCGCCCTGATGTACGCCCTGATGTGCACAGAGGGGTGCGCCGCGACGCCGTGGCGCGACGACCTGGCGCTCGGCGCCGAGCGCGGACCGGAAGGCGCCGTCCGGATCTCCCTCCGCAGCGAGTGGCCCTGGCGCGGACGGCTCAGGTGCGATCGCCCGCGTCACCGTGAGGTTCTCCACATGGAGAACGACTACCCGCGCATCAACCAGTTCCCCGAGTGGTTCACCGTAGAGAGCGATCGCGGCTACGTTCTCGAGCGCGAGGGGAAGGAGCCGCGGCCCTTTCGCGGAGCCGAACTCTCGAGCCTGGAACTGCGAGTGCCGGCGAATCAGACGGTGCACCTCATCATCCGCCCCCTCCGCGAAGGCGAGAAGATCGCGTGGCGCGACCGGCGCTACACTCCTGGCTCCGCCGGGGACGCCGCCCGCTGGCAGCAGGAGTTGCGCGCGGACCTGGGTAAGCTGCTGCGCCTCGAGGGCAAGAGCGCCCGGGAGCTCCCGCTCGACATCGAGCAGGTTTCCAGTTCAGAGGGGCCGGGCTACGAGCTGAGGGAGATCGAGCTGCAGGCCACGCCCGGACGGCGGATCCGCGCGCTGGTGACCTCTCCGCGCGCTGTGGAGTTTCCCGTGCCGGCCGTGGTGTGCATCCACGGGCACGGCGGCAACCGCGGCGTCGTCCATTCGGATGAGCGCTCGTACCGGCGGTTTGCCGCGAAGCTGGCGGAAAAGGGCCTGGTGACCATCGCCGTGGATGTCGGCCAGCACGAGGTGTACGAGGAGGGGCGCACGCTGCTGGGAGAACGCCTGGGCGATCTCATGCGCTGCGTCGACTATCTGACCTCGCTCGAGCAGGTCGACGAATCGCGGATCGGCTGCGCCGGGCTCTCCCTGGGCGGTGAGATGGTGATGTGGCTCGCCGCCATGGACACGCGGATCGCCGCCGCCGTGAGCTCGGGCTTCCTCACCACCATGGACCAGATGGAGCAGAACCACTGCATGTGCTGGAAGTTCGACGGGCTGCGCGAGCTGGTCGACTACGCCGACATCTACTCCCTCGTCGCTCCGCGCTTCCTGGAGTGCCAGAACGGCATCCTGGAGGGGCCGAACGACTTCTTCGTCCCGATCGCCCGTGAGGTCCTATCGGAGATCAAGACCATCTACCGCGACTTCGGCCAGCAAGAGAACACCGAACTCCTCGTCCACAAGGGCGGCCACCAGATCGATCTTCCCTCGCTGCTCGAGTTCTTCGAGCGTCATCTCGGCCGGGCGAAGTGAGCCGACCGGTTCAAGACACGGCGCCGGTCAGTCGTAGAAGCCGTGCTCGAACGCCGCGTCGTACATGGCCACGACGTTCTCGGGGGGAACGCCGGCCTGGATGTTGTGGACGTTGTTGAAGACATAGCCGCCGCCCGGCTTCCAGATCTCCAGATGGCGGCGCACATCGTCGCGGACCTTTTCCGGGGACGCCGACGGCAGCACGTGCTGGGAATCGATCGCGCCGCCCCAGAAGGCGAGCTGCTTCCCGTATTGCCGCTTCAGCGCCGCCGGATCCATGCCGGTGGCGCTGATCTGGACCGGGTTCAGCACCTGGATGCCGTTATCGAGCAGGTCGGGGATGAACGCGGCGCACCCGCCGCAGGTGTGGTACCAGACCCGGGCGCGAGTCCGTGAACGGATGTATTGGACCAGCCGCGCGTGACGGGGTTGGATCACGCGGCGGTAGAAGGCGGGGTTGAACAGCGGGCCGGTCTGGCCGGCGAGATCATCGCCGATCATGATCACGTCGACCACGTCGCCGACCTCGTCGAGGAAGAGGCGAAACCAGTCGAGCCAGAAGCGGAGCGTCTGGTCGAGGATCTTCTCGCACAGTTCGGGCTGGAGGACGGTGTCGCAGAGCCACTGCTCCAGGCCGCGCAGATACCAGCAGATCTCGTAGACCACCCCGGAAATCCCGCTGACCACGGCGTAGGGGGTGTGATTGCGGATTTCCAGGGCGCGGTCGCGCAAGCCAAAGAAGCGTCCGGGGTCGTCCCCCTGCGGAAACGGATAGTCGTCGATCTCCCCGATCTCTGCGAGCGCCAGAGGGTGGTGGCTGATGTCCATGAAGTACGGCATGTCGTCGGGCATCGACCAGGTCACGCCGAACTCGTCGGTCAGGTCATGCCACAGCCGGCCGCCGCGCTCGTTCAGTTCGATGCCCCCTTTCCAGTCCGAAGCGGCGCCGGCGGCGATGTACCGGGTGTCGACCCGGAGGCGCTCGAGCACCGCCTCGCTGGGCCGGGCGAGCTGCTGGACGGCGTCCATGATCTCGATCTTCTCCTCGAAGCCGAGATGATCGAGCAGCGCCTGGTAGGCGAAGCGATGGATGCCGGTCTGGTTTCCGCCGAGGTCGATCGGGACGCGATCCGGCTCCTCGTGGCGAAGAGCCCGGAGCAACCGCTCCCTCGAGGTCATCGTCTCTTGCGGCATGGTCTTCGCTCCGACCTCCTGCTACCCCGCTCCGATCTTGTTCCCGTACCCGATCACCACCGTGGAGAGGACCAGCGCAAGGAGCCCCAGCGCGATCCACAGGCGGGTCGCCCGGCTGGTTCCGCGCCACTCCTTCAGCGCGATTCCCCAGATGGTGCTGAAGATGATGATGCTGGCCATGTGCAGCGTCCAGCTGGAGAAGCCGTAGGCGCCCATCTTGGTGGTGCCCATCCCGTAGAAGAAGAACTGCAGGTACCAGGTGAGGCCGGCCAGGGCGCAGAGAAGGTAGTTCGCGGCGAGCGGAACGCGCTCGCCGGCGATCATCGGGCGGACGTAGTCAGCGAGCCTGCGCTCCTTCAGGATCAAGAACAGGCACCAGGCGAAGTTCGTGGTGAAGCCACCGAACAGGACCACCACGAGGACGGGGAGATTCTGCCACAGCTCCGGCGTGCCCCTCTCAACGGCCAGCTCCCCGATCGGCCCTCCGGCGGCGAAGCCGTACGCCATTGCCGCGCTCATCACCCCGGCGAAGATCGCCACCATGACTCCCTTGCCGAAGTTGAACTCCGCCACCGACTCCCGCTTCTCCTTCTCGGGCAGCTCCTTCTCCTTCTGCATCCCTGCCTTGCCGCTGAGCGCGATGCCGGCCAGGCAGATCAGGACGCCCAGCAGGATCGTCTTGCCGGAGGCCGAGGCGATGATTTGCGCCAACTCCCCCTTGAACAGCGGCGGAACGAGTGTTCCGAACGCCGCGCACAGCCCGAGGGCGATGGCATAGCCGAGCGCGATCCCGAGATAGCGCATGGTCAGTCCGAACGTCAGCCCCCCGATTCCCCACAAGACGCCGAAGAACCAGGTCCAGAAGAGCGTCCGCGCGGGCGTCGCCGCCAGGATGGCGGGGGTCTCCGGAACGATGATCAGCGCCAGCACCCAGGGCGCGACGATCCAACTGAAGAAGCCGCCGGCCAGCCAGAAGCTCTCCCAGCGCCAGCCGCGGACCCGCTTGTACGGAAGATAGAAGCTCGCCGCGGCCAGGCCGCCGATGGCGTGGAGCAACAGGCCGAGGAAGGGATCGGGCTGCAACCGGAACCGACTTTCGCACGAGGGAAACGGGAACGGACCATGTTACGAACAATCACGCCCGGTGAAAAGTTCGGGTTACCCGCCGGTCTCCTTGACGTCGAGCCACCAGCCGCGTTCGGACTCGAGCAGGCCGTGCGGGTCGTGCAGCACCCAGGGGAGCTTCTCGCCCTTCATCCTGGTGGTGTCCTTGACCCTGCAGATCACCCGGTAGCGTCCCCGCTCGAGCCTGGTGGTGTCCAGGGTGAAGATGTGGACGCCCTTGCGGTTGGGCTTCGTTTGCGCCATCGGTTCGCTCTCGATGGGGGAGAGGGGCCCGCGGTCCTTGCGGTCGCCGAAGAAGTAGCCGTCGCCGGGGCCGTCCGGGAAAGCGGGCACGGACTGTTCGGGGAGCACCCACCAGCGGACCTCCAGGGCGTGGCTCTTCGGCTTCAGCACCTCGACCTTGAAGGTCATCTGCGGCTCGGCCGCGAGCGGCGGGAGCAGTTCGGCGTAGCGGTCCTCCGCCTGCGTCACGTGGTGGGGCGGATCGCAGGAGTCGATCGGGTCGACCACGGTGTAGATCCGCAGCACGATCTGTTCCCGGCAGACGGGGCAGAACGTGGTCCCGCCTTCCATGGCGCAGCCGCCGGGATTCGATTTCCAGGCGCCCTCGGTGCGGCCGGCCGCCCCCTCGTAGACGCCGATATGCTTCGGGTCGGCCTCGAGCCAGTGGCGCCAGGGCACCTGCTCCGGGTCGGGGGTGTTGCTGACGTTCGGCCCCGATTCCACCTCGCCGGTATAGCCCACGTCGGTGGTGTACTCGTCCATCAGCCCGGCAAAGGCGTGCCCCCATTCATGAATCAGGGTGGCGTACGAGGTTCCGCCCACGGTCGCCACTCCCGCTCCTCCGGTCCCGCCGGTGCCGTTCTTGGCGAACACGGCCGCGTACCGGTCATGATCCGGGATCTCCTCCAACTGGCGCATGACCAGATCGTGGTCCACGGCGACCTGGCCTTGTTTGGCCCCCGAGTCCCGGCCGCCGAGGATCGTGCTGAAAGTGTCCTCCCCCAGCTTGTCCACCCCGTCTTCCTCGCTGCGGAGCGAGGTTCGCAGGATGTTGTGATACGAGTAGTACTCGCCGAAGATCTTGTGCTGCTCGAAGAACAGCGGCACGCCGTTCACGATCTTGTCGAACTGCGGCATGTCCTTCAGCGTGTACCCCTCGCCCATCAGGACCACGTCGATGCGGTTCCGGCTCGGCCCGTTCAGGACGACCGGCTCCCAGCAGAGGAAGGCGTTCGGCAGGGTCCGCGTGGCCGCCTTCATGCCGGTGGGAGTCTTCGGGTACTTCTTGGAGACGGCCTCGTACTGCTTGATCGCCTGCGGGTAGCGCCCCTTGAGGGCGTCGCCGTGCGCCTTCTGGAACAGCTTCTCCGCGGCGAGCTGGTCCTTGGGCTGCGAATACAGTTCGGCGCTGAACATGGTGTGGCGGAACGCTTCGATGGTCAGGGGGTGCACCCCGGCCTTCGCGGTCAGCCAGCCGGCCAGCCCGCCCTCCTGGGCGTCCCAGATGTCGAACACCGCTTCCAGACCGAACTGGGGCGGCGTGCGCCGGTCGCAGATCACGAAGTCGTCCAGGATCGCTTCCCTGGGCACCTCCGCCAGTTCCAGCAGCGCGGCCACCAGGATGCCGACGCGGTCGACGCCGATCTGTCCTTGCAGGATCAGGGGTTGATTGGCAGGGTCGGCCACCATCTGGACCAGCGCACGAATGACGTGCGGGTTCTCGTTCCAGAGGCGGGGATAGAGTTCCGAGGCGTTGCGGGTGTATTCCTGGACGTCCATCCGCATGCGCACCAGGTACGGCTTGCGGCCGAATGGCTTGGGCGCCACGCCGTCCTTTTCGATCTCATCAAAGGTGCGGACGTCGACGACCTTCTTCAGGCCGTAGGCATGCAAGGCGTCAATGGCGTCGGGGCCCGCCTCGGCGAGGGTTCCGCTGCGAACCAGCACCCCCGGCCGGACCGCCTGGCCGTGCCGATTCAGCATGCCGCTCACCTCACGGACGTTTGCCACTCCGCTCAGCTCGCCCGGCCAGGGACGGCGCTCCTCGTCCCTTGGGAACGCGGTCGCCGCCCCCAGTGCCAGCGTCAGGCAGATCAGTCCCAGTCGTGCGCGCGAGTCTCTCATGTCGGCTGTCCTGGTTTCCGTTGGTTCGCGGTCGGTCCAGGCTAGCAGAGTTCGCGCGCGAGCGCTCCTGGAGCCTGCCCCTTGGGGGGCCCTCCTTGCGAATCCGGTGGTTCTTGTCCCGGCACGGTACCTCCACGACGGTCTTGAACCGCATCCCGCGGTTCATGGAGACTGGTTGGTAACAGTCCGGTCACGGCCTTGCCGGGTGGAGCGCACGACCGAACTCCGCCCGCCGCCGATGCACCATGAAGACGAACAACCAGAAGCCGAGCAGCGTCCCCACGGCGACCAGTTTCGCGAGTCCCTCCAGAAAACCGGGACCGAGCAGCTTCTCGAGTTGACTTGCGAACGGGTTGCTCACGTCCGCCTGTTGGGCCGCGTCGTCGAACAGGTAGAGCAGCTTGTCGGCCGTGTAGACGGCGGACCCCGCGAGGACGGCCCGATACCCCCAGCGATAGGCGCGCCAGAGTCCGACGCCGATGACCAGGAAGGTGGCGACGAACAGGCCGTGATAGAGCAGCGCAAGGAACCCCTCGCGCATCGCGCCCAGCAAGGGGACCGGATCGGTGATTGAGATCAGCTCGAAGGCCGCGGAAAAAACGAAGAGCAGTCCCGAGGACCGGAAGAAGAAGCTGCCCTTCGAGCCGGTCCCGGCCGGCTCGGGCCGCACCCACGATCCAGAGACCTTCTCCGCCCCGCAGAAGCGGCACACGATTGCCTCATCCTGGATCTGTTCAGCGCAAAAGGCGCACTTCATGGCATCCTCCCGGTCCCGGGCATGTTGCCAAGGTTGTAGTCGATAGATCGACGTGGATACCGCACGAACTTGGGTCGGCACCCTGAAAATCAACAGCTCTTGCGGAGAAAGAGGGATCTCGGCCGGCGGTGACTATGATCACCTGTGATGCCGCGCCCTTTCCGTCCAAGAACGGAGTCGGTTCCTGGTGTGATGAGACTTCAAGCCAGACTGGCGCTTCTCTTTGCCCTCGCTCTCCTGGCCCCGGCCGGCAGCGCGACCGCTCAGGGGGTCCGGACGGGCCGGACGTCCGGCCACCCGCTCGGTGGGGACCAGACCTGCTACGACGTTCTTCACTACGCCCTCGACCTCACGGTCGACCCGAAGAAGAAGGCGATCTCCGGCACGCTCGCGATGCGGGCGAAGATCACCCAGGCGACCGCGCGGCTCGGGCTCGATCTGGACGGGGATCTGGAGGTCTCACGGGTCTGTCTCGGAGACGCGACGCTCCAGTTCGAGCAGGCGGACGGCAAGGTCATGTTCGATCTCCAGGAGCCCGGCTGCCAGCCGGGCCAGGAGGTCGAGGTCGTCGTCACCTACGGCGGAGTCCCGCGCGTCGCGGCGAACCCGCCGTGGCAGGGCGGATTCACCTGGGCAGAAACGAAACAGGGGCGACCCTGGATCGCCACCTCATGCCAGCTCGAGGGGGCGGATCTGTGGTGGCCCTGCAAGGACCATCCCTCGGACGAGCCGGACTCGATGGACATCCGGGTCACCGTGCCGAAGCCGCTGATCGTGGCCAGCAACGGCAAACTGGTCTCGGTCGAGCCGGCCGCCCGGAAGGGCTGGCACACCTACCACTGGCATGTGTCGACGCCGATCAACACCTACGGAGTCGCGCTCAACATCGCGCCGTACCGGACGATCAGCAAGAAGATCAAGAGCGTCGCCGGCGACACCTTCGAGGTCACCTACTGGGTGCTCCCGGAGAACTACAAGAAGGGGAAGGAGCTCTTCAAGGAGATCCTCGAGCACATGGAGTTCTGCGAGAAGGTCTTCGGCCCGTATCCGTTCCGCGCGGACAAGTATGGCGTGGCCGAGACGCCTCACCTGGGGATGGAGCATCAGACCATCGTCGCCTACGGCAACAAGTACCGGGGCAACCCCTGGGGCAAGCAACAGGGGTTCGACTTCCTGCATCACCACGAGTTTTCCCATGAATGGTGGGGGAACCTGGTCACGGCCGCGTACTGGAACGACTTCTGGATCCACGAAGGTTTCGGGACCTACGCCCAGGCGCTCTACGTCGAGGAGCTGCACGGGATCGAGGAGTATCACGTGGAGATGGCGAGTACGCGCCGGAAGATCCAGAACAGCGCGGTGCTCGCTCCGCGCGAGCCGCGAAGCTCGGGTGAGATGGAGTCGGGCGGAGGCGGTCCGGGTCAGGATGTCTATTCCAGGGGCTCCTGGGTGCTGCACTCCCTGCGCTGGCTGGTCGGCGACGAGAAGTTCTTCCTCGCTCTGCGCCGCATGGCGTATCCCGACCCCGAACTGGAGAAGACCACCGACGGCAGCGCCTGCCGCCTGGCCACGACCGACGAGATCCGGCAGATCGCCGAACAGCACACCGGTTTCGACCTGCAGTGGTTCTTCGAGGTCTACCTGCGCCAGCCAGGACTGCCCAGGCTCGAGCATGAGGTGAAGGGAAGTGAACTCCACCTGCGCTGGGTCGTCCCCGGCGAGCGGGAGTTCCCGATGCCCGTGCCGGTCAAGGTCGGCAAGAGCGTGGTGCGCGTCGAGATGCCCGAAGGCCGGGGTGTCCTGCGCCTGAAGTCGATGCAATTCGAGCTCGACCCGGACAACTGGATTCTGAAGGAGGAGCCTGACCTCCGCGGAGACCGCAAGTGAGTCCCCGCGGCTGGCCCTCCAGGGTGGTCAGGGAGTCGTGACCGTCACCGCGTTCGAGGCCGCGAAACCCCAGGGGCCGGCGGGGTCGACGATCCAGTACTGGAAGTAGAGCGGGACGCCGGCGGCCATGGCCGCCGGGACCTGGGCCGTGAGCGGCAGCTCTCCGGCGGATCCGGTCGGGAGGCCGAAAACCACCACGTCGGTCGCGGGGACCAGCGTTCCGCCCTTGAACGGCGTGCCGGCGTTGCTCAGGCCGAGCACCAGCGCGGAGACCGAGTTCGGCAGCGCGTTCTTCAGCTTCAGCCTGGCGACCTGCTGCGCCTTCAACTCTCCCTGGCCCAGGAGAACCGGCTCGCCCGTCGCGCCGGCCAGGGCGGAGCCGAGGTCGGTCCAGGTCGAGCGGTAGGCGTAGACGCCGCTGCGGTCGGCCACGAGCATCGTGCCGTCGTTGCCGATGGCCGGCCCGCCGGAGTTCTGGCGGTCGAGGTTCAGCGTGAACAGGTTGACCGACAGGCCGGCATTGAAGGCCCACAGGCGGCCGTCGCTGGCCGGCGTGCTGGCCCAGCCGTTCGAGACGTAGACGTTGCCGTTGATGTCCACCGCCGTCTTCGGGCTGAGGTTGGAGGTGCCGATCGGACTCAGCACGCCGGCGGTATCCAGGACGTTGCCGTTCGCCGGGTCGAGCCGCACGAACTCGTTGGTCGGCAGGAAGGTGTAGATGCTGCCGTCCGCGGCGATGGCGTGCTCGTGGCTGGTCGTCCAGCGAACCGGCCGGTTCCAGAGCGGGATGAACTGGGCACCGTCGTCCGTGAACGCGAAGAGGTTGTCGTAGGGCGGGTTGTTCTGGCTGCGCGAGAAGTAGACCGTGCCGCCGTCCGCGGACACGAAGGGCGAGTTCTGGTTGGTGAAGCCGGCCATCAGCGGGCTGGAGTAGAGCCGGGCGCCCGTCGCCATGTCGAGCCGGGTGAGGATGTTTCCCCCGGGCGCGGCCTCGTCGATGTAGACCGCCGTGGCGGTGGCCGCGGCGCCGCAGTTGCCGCTGACCGAGCCGGTGCGCGGCGTGTTCCAGACCGTGGTGCCGTCGTTGTGATTGATGCGCGTGACATACCGGAACTCGCCCACGATCAGGTCGCCGTTGGGAGCGAAGACGATGCCGTCATGTGCCCAGGCCTCGGTCTGCCAGACCGACGTCCAGAGATACGTGCCGGTGGCGGCGTCGAACGCCTTGATCGGCTGGGGCTGCTGGTTGCTGGAGCGGGAGGCGTAGACCTTGCCATCCCGCGCGCCGCCGCACCAGGCGATCCACTCGGTGCCGGTATCACCTCCGAACGAGAGCGTGGTACGCCACAGTTCCGTCCCGGTCTCCAGGTCGTAGGCGATCAGCGCGTCGTTGGCGCTCCCCCCGCTCGTCGGAAACCCGGCCTCGCGAATCGTGAAGACCCGGTCGCCGAGGATGAACGGATGCCATGAAATGATCGAGTAGTCGGCGGTGTTGCTCCACAGAAGATCTGCCGCGTAGGGGCCGATCTCCGGCGACTGCCCGTTGCGCGCGTTGTTGCCGCCGTTGTTCATCCAGTCGGCCGCCGCCGCCGAGACCGAGAGCGCGATGGCGATGCCAAGAGACACGAGTGTCCTTCTCATGAGTCGATCCTTCCTGGCTGCGAGATCCTGAGGCTCCCCATGATACCACCGAAGGGCGGGGCGAAAGCTGGAGGGGACATTCATTTAATGTCACCATCCTCGATATGCATGGTGTGCGGACGGTGTCCGCCACGCCCGCATCCGTGTCCAGGAAGCGGAGCGGGAGCAGGCTGAGCGCCGTGAAGGTCGAGAATGTTGAGATAGAACGGATGTCCCCTCTGCCGCTCGCCGTCAACGTGACCGTCGACGAATCCGAGATCGCGGACACCGGCATCTTCGTGCTCGGTCTCGAGTTCACGCCGCAAGAGGACATCCGCGAGCCGTACCTCGTCCGCCTGGTCGTCTCCTCCGGCGACCGCGAGGTGATCCGGCGTAACCACAGTCCCGACCCTCCCACGACGCGCTGGCGCAAAGGACGCCCGGTCCGGTACGACCTGCCTACCGCGTTTCCCCTGAACCACGGACTGACAAGCCGCTGGCCGCTCGAGGTCCAGCTCGCGTTCCTCGATCCGGAGACAGGGGTCGTGCACCCGCCGAGCGACCGGGCGATCTACGGTACCGGACTGGCGTCGGTGGCCGAGATGCAGGTGCCGGTCTTCGCGAAGGTCTCCGAACTGGAGCAGGCCGAGCGGCTCATCGCGAGGGCAAGGGAGTTCCGCGGCGCCGACCGCCAGGCCGACGCCTGGGATGTGCTCGAGCTCGGCGTCCGCATGGCCGAGGAGGACCCGCTCAAGTACCGCCTGCGCGACGAGCTCCTGAAGCTACAGAACCTGCCGCCGCGCCCGCTGACGATGGAGGAGGAGCAGATCGTCCGGCAGCGCATCGACGAGGAGAAGGCGCGCTACTTCCGGCTGGTGGCGGGAGGCATGTACGACCGCGAGGAGTTCCATGGGGCCCTCGCCCTGCTGGAGAAGGTCGGCGGCAGCCTGGCGGAACAGACTGATCAGGCCGTCATTGGGGCGCTCGCGGAAGCGGAGCGCCTGGAGCGTGACCTGGAGGATGTCCGCCAGAAGTTGCTCAACCACGTGCCGGCGCAGGAGCTGGCCGAGGTCGAGGTACGGTGCCGCGGCATACTCCTCCGGATTCGCGAAACGGCGCGTGATCATGCCGGAGGTCATTCAAGATTGGGAGCGGCCCGAATCGGGAGGAAAGTGTCGCGGCACCGTACTCCCGCGCTCGATCGACCATGATGCGATGCCCTTTCTCGCTGGCGATTCCGGCCTTGGGCGAGAGCCGAGTCCTCGTCACGCACCTCGATCTCTCGCTCAGTAGTCAGGAGCTCACCACGACACGTGTTAAACTGGCCGGCATCTCCGGCGGGCATGGCCTGCACGGCACAGGATCTTTGGTCATAGGAAGGACGAACATGAAACGCTCTCATCTATTGCAAGCCCTCCTCGGCGCGGCGCTCCTCCCGGCGTTCATCACCGCGACGGCCTTCGCCACCGATCCCGCCGTCAAGGTCAGCGTAATCGCCATGGAGGGCCAGGCGGTGGCCGGCGTCGGCAACATCACGTCGATCGACAACGTGGCCGTCAACAACCTCGGTGAGACCCTGGTCGAGGTGGACACGGACAACCCCCTCACCGACGTCGACGGCGCGATGCTCAGAAACGGCACGCTCTACATCCAGGAAGGACAGGGCCTCACCCTGCCCGCCGGTGCCTCGGTCGGCTCGTTCGACACCGTCAATCTCAACAACCTCGGCAACAGCGGCTGGAACTTTTTCCTCGACGGAACGGCCGGCACGAACGACGATTCCGGCATCTTTCTCAACACCTCCCTGCTCGTTCAGGAAGGCAGCATCGCCACGGCGCCCCAGTTCGCTCCCGGCACGCCGTTCCTCGGCTTTTTCGAATGCAAGATCAACGACGCGGACCAGATCCTGGTGCTCGGTACGGTAGACGATCCGGCCATCGCCACCACCGTCGACCAGTTTCTGATGACACTGGACACGTTCGGCAACCAGAGCGTCTACCTGAAGGAGGGCGACCAGGTCCCCGGCGCTCCCGGCGTGTTCGTGTCCGCGTTCGGCACCACTCCGCACAACTTCGACTACAGCAACGCGGGCGACGTGCTCTGTTTCATCGACAGCGACGCCGCCACCACGGTGGACGGCTTCATCGTCAAGAACGGCACCATCATTGCCCGGGAGGGCGATCCGGCCCCCGTCATCGGACGGAACTGGTCGTCACTCGCCAGCCCCGAGCTGAGCCTGAACGACCAGGGCGGGTATGTCTTCTCCGGGAGCCTCGACGGCGACGCCGCCACCAACCTGATCATCGTGCGCAATGGCGAGAAGTTCCGGCAGGAGGGGGACACCCTGCCGGCGTTCGCTCCGTTCCTGATCACCAGCTTCGGCACCGCTCCGATCCTCGCCGCCAACGCCACCCCCGCCGAGTCGTTCTTCGACGTCTTCTGGTACGCCGCCTGGGACGACCCCGACACGACGAAAGACACCGGGCTGTTCCTGGACGAGAAGCTCCTGCTGCAGGAAGGCGTCGACAAGTTGGGCGGCATCGAGATCGAGGACCTTCGCGGCATCCAGGACGGGTACGCGATCAGCGACGACGGACGGTACCTCGTCGTCCGGGTGAGCCTGGTGGGCAGCATCGACGCCGCGGCGCTCCTGGACATGGGACCGTGGGAGAATCTCGGCCACTCCCTGGCCGGTACCACCACCCCCAAACTGCGCTGCTTCGGCCAGCTCGCTCCCAGCGAGCCGGTGACGCTGCGTCTCTCCAACGCGCTCCCCGGTGCGTTTTCGGCCCTTTTCTTCGGACTCACGCAGGCCAATCAGCCCTTCCGGGGCGGAATCCTCGTTCCCACCCCGCAGATCCTGGTGTACCCCCTGCCCGTCAACGCGGACGGCGTCCTGGAGCTGACCGCCAACTGGCCGCCCGCGGCGCCAGCGGGCGTCGCTATCTATCTGCAGTACTGGGTCGCCGACCCCGGCGCCCCCGCCGGCTACGCCGCGTCCAACGCGGTGGTCGGCGTGTCGCAGTAGGCGAGGGGTACGGTGCCGCGGCAAAGGGCCCGCGCAGAAATAACTGTTACAGTTTAATCTTGCGTTCCGAAACGGGGTCAGGGACGATGCGGCTGTGGCGGACGTCAAGCTGGTCGCGCGAATCCAACGCAAGTTCAAGGCCTTGCGGCCGGGGATGGACGAGCGCATGCGTCGGCAGTGGGCCGCTGCAGAAGCGCGCGACTTGGGGTGGGGCGGCGTAACAACCGTGGCCAACGCAACCGGGCTGTCGCGGCCGACAATCTATGCTGGCATGCGTGAACTCGACCTGCCGGAGAAGGATCGGGTCGAGGCGGAGACCCGGGTCCGGCGCCCTGGCGGCGGACGCCGGCCGCTGAAGGAGACCGACCCGGACCTTCTCGCTGCGTTGGACGCATTGGTTGATCCACAGACTCGAGGTGATCCGGAGTCGCCGCTCCGTTGGACGTGCAAGAGCACGAGCAAGCTGGCTGAGGAGCTATCCCGCCAGGACCATCCGGTGAGTGCGCGCACCGTTGCAGCGCTCTTGCAGGAAGCGGGCTACAGCCTGCAGGCCAACCGAAAGACGCGAGAAGGTAGTGCCCATCCCGATCGGAACGCTCAGTTCGAGTTCATCAGTCGCTCGGTGCGACGGTTTCAGAAGCGTGGTCAGCCTGTCATCTCTGTAGACACCAAGAAAAAGGAGCTTGTGGGCGATTTCCGCAATGCCGGTCGAGAGTGGCAGCCCCTCGGAGAGCCCGAAGAGGTACGAGTCCACGACTTCAAGGACCCAGCCCTGGGTAAAGCCATTCCATATGGCGTGTACGACATCATCAATGATCAGGGATGGGTGAGCGTCGGGATTGATCACGATACTGCGCAGTTCGCGGCCAACACCATCCACCGGTGGTGGACGCACATGGGACAGGACCGTTTCCCACGGGCAAACGAGCTACTGATCACCGCCGATGGCGGTGGGAGCAACAGCTCCAGATCACGACTCTGGAAGGTCGCCCTGCAGCTCCTCGCAGACGACCTGGACATGAGGCTCGTGGTATGCCACTTCCCGCCAGGCACAAGCAAGTGGAACAAGATCGAGCACCGCCTATTCAGTTTCATCACGCAGAACTGGCGAGGTCGCCCGCTCGTCACGCATCAGGCACGAATCTCCGACGTCGGACTCGCGGCAGGGGATTCGAGTACGAGTACCGTCCCTTCGGGACTGAGTACGAGTACGAGTACGAAACGCGCGTTCCGTTGCTTCTGTCAGCGAGACGAAGGAATGCTGATAGCAGGCACGCCAGAGATGGATTAATGGCAGACACGCGACGCGATTCGTACTCGAATCGTGGAAGGCCGACCTGCGTGGGTGGGCTCGAGTACGAGTACGATTCGGCTAGAGTTTCAAGAACTCCTACTTCGGCAAAGTCTGCATGATCCGGCTGCCCGGAGGGACATCCTTCGTGAGCCACACATTCCCCCCGATCACCGAACCCTTCCCAATCGTCACCCGCCCGAGAATCGTGGCCCCGGAGTAGACGATCACGTCGTCCTCCAGGATCGGATGGCGGTCGATCCCCTTGATCGGGCGGCCCTTGTCGTCGAGCGGGAAGCTCTTTGCGCCCAGCGTCACCCCCTGATACAGACGCACATTCTCGCCAAGCACCGCGGTCTCGCCGACCACGACGCCGGTGCCATGATCGATGAAGAAGCACGGCCCGATGCGCGCGCCCGGGTGGATGTCGATGCCGGTGGAGCTGTGGGCGTACTCGGTGAGCATCCGCGGCAAGAAAGGCACTTTCAACTCGTACAGCGCATGCGCGATCCGCTGGCAGAGGACGGCCTCGACCCCCGGGTAGCAGAAGATCGCCTCATCGGGCGAGAGGCAGGCCGGATCACCCTCGTACGCCGCCTCGATGTCACCCAGGAGCAGGCGTTGGATTTCGGGGAGCTTCTTCAAGAACGCTCCTGCGAGTTCGTCCGCTCGCCGCGTGCAATCCGGATCGCTCGTCTCCGTGACGCAGGCGAAGCAGAGTCCACGATGGATCTGCTGCTCGAGGATTCTCGACACATGGTCCAAGGTGGCGCCGACATGGAAACTGATCGATTCCTGGTCGACCTCCGAGTTGCCGAAGTAGCCGGGCAGGAGCACCTGGCGCAGCCCCTCGAACACCTCGATCATCTCCCGCTGCGACGGGAGGGGCGAGGCGCAGGCAAGCCGTTTGCCGAACCGGGCCTTGAGGTGCGCCGAGTTGCAGAGCGCCTGCACCACGGCCGAGAGCCTTCCATCCGCGACCGATTGATCAGACATCGTGTGCCTCCGTTTCCAGATCCTCGAACAACCACGTGCTGAGATAACGCTCGCCACAAGACGGGATGATCACGACGATCCGCTTCCCGTCATTCTCCTCGCGCCGCGCCACCTGCAGGGCGGCCCAGATCGCGGCTCCGGAGGAGATCCCGACCAGCAGGCCTTCCTCCCGCGCGGCCCTGCGCGCCATGACGCCCGCGTCTTCCTGCGTGACCTGGATGACCTCGTCGATCAGGGCCACATCCAGGATCTCAGGGACGAAGCCGGCGCCGATCCCCTGGAGCTTGTGCGGTCCCGGCGCGCCTCCCGAGAGGACCGGAGAGTCCTTCGGTTCGACCGCGACCACCTGGAAGCCCGGCCTGCGCTCCTTCAGCACGCTGCCCACTCCGGTAAGGGTCCCGCCGGTGCCGACTCCGGAGATCAGGATGTCGACCTGGCCATCGGTGTCGGCCCAGATCTCCTCGGCCGTCGTCCTGCGATGAACCTCCGGGTTGGCCGGATTAGAGAACTGCTGCAGCATGATGTGGCCGGGTGACTTCGCGACCAACTCCTCGGCCTTGCTGATGGCGCCCTTCATCCCTTCCGCGCCTTTGGTCAGGACCAGTTCCGCGCCGAGGGCGCGGAGCAGCTTGCGCCGCTCGATGCTCATGGTATCGGGCATGGTGAGAAGGAGCCGGTACCCCTTGCTCGCGCAGACGAAGGCCAGGCCGATGCCCGTGTTGCCGCTCGTCGGCTCGACCAGGACGGTCTCGTCCTTGATGAGGCCCTGGTCCTCGGCCGCCTCGATCATGCTCAGGCCGATCCGATCCTTGACGCTGCTGAGCGGGTTGAACATCTCGAGTTTCAGCAGGATCTCCCCAAGGCACCCTTCGGCGAGCTTGCCGAGCCGGACGAGCGGGGTGTTGCCAATGAGCTCCGTGATGTTGTTCGCGATCCGTGACATCGTTCAAACCTCTCAAACGGACGCTGAGATCGACCCCACCGGTCATGATATGCCGGATCTGGTCCAGCGTGGCCTATTAGCTCGGTTTGCGAAGCGACACCGGGAATAATGTCCCGCGAGACTACAGGGGGGTGCGACGCCAGGACGCCCTCGAAGTTTCTCAGGCAGACCGAACCGGCTGCCAAGGAGGCGCGTTGAATCAGCCATGAATCGGCCAGTCCTCACCATGGCACTTCTCACCACGATTCTCGGGTCGTACAGCGCCTCGCCGCAGCACGCAATCGTGAGGAAGCTGGCGGACCCGTTGGGCGTAATCGTTGAGGTCGTCGATGCCGACCTGAAGCCGATACCGGGCGTGGAAGTCCATATTGTGGGAGGAGCGGACGAGATCTACGGCCGGCAGTATTCCAGCGATGCCATGCGTCCGATGTGGACTCTCGAGCAAGGCCGGCCAGTGGTTGCGGACAGCGAGGCGCGGCTGTCCATCCCGCCGGCCGACAGCCCGATCTGGCTCGCCGTTCGCCGCGAAGACCAACTTGGGTTCCTCGTAGTCCGACCCCACCACCGCGGAGTGCATCATCTTGTGCTTCGCAAGACTCTGATCCAGCGCATCCGCACCGTCGATCGAAGCGGAAAGCCCCGCCCGGGGACGCCGGTCGCGATCTTCTCCTACGTTCCCACATCTTGCGGTAACGCATCTGGCCAGGTCAACGCGGTGTGGCGAGGCAAGACGGCCGGGCCGGATGCTGAGGTGGAGGTGATTGGAATCGAGGAGGTGATCGCGCGGCACTGCCTGGATTTCGGCGAGGGTATCATCTGCGCGCTCGACCTGCCGATTCGCCAGGAGAAGCGGTTCGTCGACACGATCCAGCCCGAGACAACCACGCTCGTCGTGCCCCCACTCGGGAGCCTCGAGGTGCGAATCCTGGACCCGGAGGGCCGGTCGATCGAGGACAGGGTCGAGGTGAGCGTAACCGCGGAGAATGAACCGGCCTGGCGGATGTTTGATCCGCCCTTTCGATTTGCCGTCAGCGATGGAGCGGCAAGGATCCCATCGGTTCCATTGGACCGGCCGCTGATTGTCTCGGCTGAGCACCCCCTGTTCGAGCGCGCCGAGACCGAACTCCCGCCGACCGAAAGGAAGCGAATTCGGACTTCGATCCGATTCCCTTCGAAACACCCCTCCGTCGCCGGGAGACTCCTGAAACCTGATGGCGAACCACTCGCTTTCGCGCGCGTCTTTGTGCAGTTCGGTGACTCGCCGAATTCGTTCTGCCCAACGTACGGAGTGACGGGCAGCGACGGTTCCTTCGAGGTTCGGGCGTCGCCCTCGAGTTGGACCGAGGTCAAGATCCGATGCGTGCCGTCGCAGGGGCCGCGATGGCAGGCGGATTTCCGAGCGGCCGACCTCCAGGAACTGAGTCACCTGGGAGATATCTGCCTCAGGCCCGAGGTGAATCGGCTGACGCGAGGCGCGTCGGACGATCCGCGAATGGCCGCGGTCGAGGGGATGATCCTGGCGCCCGACACGGTCTCACCGATCTCGCTCTGCGCCTCTTTGGTCGGTGAAGGAGGTCGATACCGCGCCCGAGTCGACTCCGACGGGTCGTTTCGCCTCGCCGCGCCACCCGCGGTCTACTCGCTGCAGATCCGGCCGTGGAGCAGGGAGATCAACCTCGATCCGCCTCTCGTCGCCATGTCGATCGAGGGGGTGGAGGTCGGGCCGGATCATCGCGGTGCCGCGCTGCAACTGGGCATCATCGACGCGCGCTGCTCGGTGCGAGTCGTGAGTCTTCGCATCCACAACGCCGGAGACTGCGCGGTCCTGCTCGAGTGGTCGGATCGAAGCGGTTGGAAGAAGAGGACCGTTCTCGTGGGCCGGAGCACGGACCGCCGGATCACTTCGAAACCGATCCTCGACGTGAAGATCTGGACCGACGAAAGGGAGCCGGTGCAGCTTCGCGAAGTCGACGGGGTCTGCGACGTGACGCTGAAACCACTCAGCACGGAGCTGCACCGTTCGAATCGGCAGTAGTCCGCCTTCACGGAGACAGAACCGGCCCGCCCTTCAATTCGCAGCGCGGTCTCAGAGGGAGGGGCCGTCCGCCAGGTAGAACGCGGTCAGGAAGGTGAGCCGCGTCATGTCCGCCAGCATGTCGGGGTTGATGCGGTAGATCGTGTCGCGCGTCTCGTGATAATGGACGTGCGGACCGTTCGACGAGAAGGTCAGGCACGGGAGGCCGGCCAGGTAGAAAGGTGCGTAGTCGCTGCCGCGCACGCCGGGCGGGCCGCTGAATTCATGCAGGCTCCTGACCGTGCCGACGGTTCGGTCCGCGCTCTCGACTGCCTCCTTCAGCGCCGGGTAGCCGGGCCGGATGGCCGCGCCGGAGCCGTCCCCCTCGCCCACCATGTCGAGGTTCAGCATGACCATCATTCTTCCTGCCGCCGCGGGCGGCTTTTCCACGAACAGGTTCGAGCCCTCGAGCCCGCGTTCTTCGCCGCCGAACAGGACGAACACCACGGAGCGGCGCGGGCGCTGCTTCAGCCGGGAGAAGGCGCGGGCCGCCTGCAGCACGCAGGCGCTGCCGCTGGCGTTGTCGTTGGCGCCGGGGAACAGCAGTCCGAGATGCCGGCCGCAGTGATCGAGGTGCGCTCCGACCACCACGCTCTCGTGGCGAAGCGCCGGGTCGGAGCCCCTGACGATGCCGATGACGTTGTACGCCACGGCGTCCGCCACATATCTTGCCTTGACGGCGATCTGGACGCGGGCACCGGTCACGAACGACCGCGGCTGCTTGGTCTCGAGGAGCTCGGCCCGCAGCTTCGCGGCGTCCGTGCCGTTCCCGGCCAGGATGCGGCCGGCCTGGCGGTCGGAGATCATCGCCGGAAAGAACCGCTCGAGCCGCTCGCCGTTCGGGTTGGCGATCGGCGTCTCGTAGATGTAGATCAGGCCGAGCGCACCCCTCTCGCGGGCTGCCCGCATGCGCGTCCGGTGCTCGTCGTGGTCCTGAAACGCCCGGTTCGAATCGTCGGGCGTACCGCGGAAGCAGAGCGCGAACCGGCCCTTGACGTCCATGCCGCCATAGTCGTCATATCCCAGTTCGGGCGCCGAGATCCCAAACCCCACGAAGACCACGCCACCCTCGGCCACGCCGCTGTCGGAGTAGAGGAGGGGGAGGAAGTCGACGCCCGGCTCGAGGTCGACCGGTTCCTCGGCCGTGCCTTCTGCGGCCGGCAGGATCAGCTTCAGCGATGCGTCCTCCACGGTCGTGCAGGGGGAGGAATACGGCTGGAGAAAGCTCCCCTCGGCGCCCGGTTCGAGCCGATGCGCCTCGAGCGTCGTCGCGATCAGCTCGCACAGCTCCCGGTACTCGGGGGTGCCGGGGAAGCGGCCCGCGAAGCGCGGGAGACAGAGTTGCCGGCACGTCTGGTAGACGTCCGCCGGCCGGATCGACGCATAGGCCGACGCCAGGTCGGGCGGCAGGTCGGAGGGGGCCGCGGCCGCGGGCAGGCCTAGCGCGAACAGGGCGAGAAGCAGCGGTCGTGCCAGGGAAGAGGGCAGGGACTGAGTCAGCATGGCCCGGGTGTCTCCCGCGTGTCGTGAGAATCGAAGCCCGCACGATACGGCAGGCGAGGCGGCAAGGCCAGACCGCCCCCGACGAGCCTCAGGGCGTCAGAGTTTCTCGATCCAGTCCTCGATGCGCCCCGGTTGCCCGTCGGCATTCAACACCACGGCGAGACGCGGCACGAAGGCGTCGTCCTCGCCAAGCGGCGTATTGATGAGCAGGCCGCCGAGAAGAACCGTCGGTTCGGAGGGCGCCATCCTGCGAATGATGTCTCCGAGCACGCCATCGATCACCTCGAAGAGGCGTTCCGTCGCCGCCAGGACCGGATCCTCATGCCCGAGGATCGCCTCCTTCGAGTAGGTGAGGGCGCTCTCGAGCAGATACTGCTCGGCATCGAGCGGCTCGAACCGGGGTTCGTACCCGGCATCCTGCTGGATCTTCCCGAGGTACCCCATCAGCTCCCCGCAGTCGGGGCTCTCGTCCTGCTGCCCTTCGCGCTCGACCTGCCCCCACGTCCCGTCCCGACCGAGTCCCACGTGCGGGCCGAAGAGGATGAAGAGACGCCCGTCATCCTCCGGGACATGGTGGTGGCAGGCGGAGAAACCGGTGATGCCCGCCGACGGGTACCCTCCCAGACCGGCGAGGTCGAAGTTCTCGCCCCAAAACTTGACGAACTCGCTTACCGACCTCTGGTTGACTTCATCGCGGCAGAGGGCGTTCGCGAACAAGGTGTTCTCGGGAGTGAAGCCCCGCCCCAGCAGGTAGCTCTGCGACCGCTCGACCAGCTCCGGCCAGCTCAGCGCGCTTGGGTACTTCTCTCGCAGTTCCTCGGCCCAATTCATCTTGGAGTCCTCAGCTCGGCAAGGTCACCTGAAACGCCCGCGCTCCACACCGGAGCGGTGCGATGATTCTACGGGTTTCCTGAGGCTCCGACAGCGAGTCGCCAGGTTTCCGCCCGGGACTCTCCCCTTCGCGGGTCCGAGGCGGGGGTAGAGGACCGGGGTGCAAGCGACTACGATTCGGGGCGTTCGAGCTTCCGGACGGTTCGGGGCGACCGCCTGAAGCGCTCGCCGACACGTTTCCGGCACCCAGGAAAGGTCGCACGATGGCAATGGAAACCGAGGGGCACTTCTACTCGGAGGATCCGTCGGAAGGTCCGCCGGACGCGCGCACGGACCTCCGTGGCGTGGACTACTTCTTCCTTGGCAACGGCCTCGTCCAGGGCGCCGTCCAGGTCGATCCGTCCGGAGCCGGGACCCCGCTCGGCCTGCTCCTGCTGCACCCGGAATGGTTCGGGCCGAAGCGCACCGCGCTGACCTTCGATCCCGAGACGGGCCTCGCCGGAACGGTGGTTCGGATCGAGCATCCCGAGGGGACGGCGGAACCTCTGAGTGGCGAGGTTGACGCGAGATGGACTGACGTCGACGGCATTCCGGCTGTCCGCGCAGGATGGCGGAGCGGCGACCTCTCGGTGACCGAGACGTTCTACTGCCCGGACCGCACAAGGGCCCGTCTGGTGCGCGAGGTGTCGCTCCGCTCAAAGAGCGCGTTGGAGGGAGTCCTCGCGACCGGGCAGGGGGAGCGGCGCCTGGAGCGGACGGTCGTTCTCCGGCCGGAAGAGCCGGTGGTGGTGCTGTTGCGGTACGACCTGGAGGAACGGGGGCAGGACGTGACCTGGAGCCTGGACTGGCACGAGGAGGAAGGTCCCGATCCGGAGGCGGTTCGCTACTGGACGGAGCTGGCGGCCCTTTCCTTCGATTCCGGCGCGCGGGCGGAGCTGCTCGACCGCCTGTACTCGTCCGCCAGGCGCCAACTCCCGGCGGTCCTTTCCGCCGCGGGCGCCATGGACGGCAGCATCTGGCAGTACAACCTGGAGTGGGTCCGTGACCAGGCGAACGTCGTCGTCTCCCTCTGTCAGATCGGAGCTGTCGAGACCGCGCGGAAGATGCTCGCCAGGCTGCTCGGGAAGTTCGTCACCGAGGCTGGCGACACGGTCGATTCCAGCAGGTGGCGACCTCCCGCAGAAGTAGAGCTGGACCAGAACGGCATTCTTCTCATGACGGCGAAGGCATACGTCGACTGGACCGGCGATCTCGCGCTCGTTGCAGCGCACTGGCCGAAGATCCGCGCGCTGGCCGAATACCCTCTCCGGGACGTCTTCCGGCACGGGGAGTCGGGTCTCCTGAAGAACCAGCGCGAGTACTGGGAGCGGCATGCGGCGTACGGCATCGAGGAGGGGATGGAGCTGACCTACCAGCTCTTCGTGTCGCTCGGTCTCCTTGACGCGGCGGAACTGGCCGGCCTCCTCGGTCACCCCGAGGACGCCTCGCGCTGGCGAGCCGAGGCGGACCGCCTGAAACAGGCGATGCTCTTTGACCCGAAATTTTCCCTGGTGGAGCGCGGGATCTTCATCAAGCGCCGGCGTCCGGACGGAACGGTCCAGGAGACGGTCACGCCGACCGCGGTGCTCCCGGTCGGGTTGGGGATCGACCATGCCGGCCCGCACTACCTGAATCCGGACACGGCGTCCGTCCTGCCGATCGTGACGGAGTTCATCGACCCCCGGGGCGACCTGGCGCGCCGGACGCTGGAGGATGTGGAGAGGCTCTGGAACCAGACCTGGGACGGCGGCGGCTACTGCCGCTACAACGTGACCTCCGAGGCCGATTCGCCCGGCCCCTGGCCGTTCGCCACCCTGTTCGTGGCCCGCGCGTATCTCGAGGCCGGCGACGACCGCAAGGTCTGGCGTATCCTGGAATGGCTTGGCTCGGTCCCCTCCGGCGGCAAGGCATGCACCTGGTTCGAGTTCTACGGCGAGAAGAAGGTGCCCCCCTGTCCGCCGATCGGCATCACCCCGTGGACCTGGGCCGAGGTCCTGACCTTTTTCATCCACCATCTTCTCGGCGTACGGCCCGGCCCGGACATGCTCGAGCTCCGGCCGCGCCTCCTGGAGGGCTTGGACCGGGTCGAGGCGTCGCTTGCCGTGCGCGGCCATCGCCTCCACCTCACCCTGCGCCGCGCGGAAGAAAACGAGGCAGAGGGCGCGTACCTCGACGGGGCCGCGCAGCCCCTGCGGGAGGGGCGGTTCCGGACCCCGATACCAGAGAAGGACCTGCGGGTGGAGCTCGTCTTGGAGAGGAAGAACCGATGACACAGCAAGCTTCTCGCGGGACGATCCACCTGGTCTGCAATTCCCACATCGATCCGGTCTGGCTCTGGGAGTGGGAAGAGGGCGCCGCCGAGGCGCTGTCGACCTTCCGTGCCGCGGCCGATCTGTGCGAGGAGTTCGAGGGGTTCATCTTCAACCACAACGAGGCGATCCTCTACGAATGGGTCGAGCGGTACGAGCCCGCCCTGTTCGAGCGGATCCAGCGGCTTGTCCGGGAGGGGCGGTGGCACATCATGGGCGGGTGGTATGTGCAGCCCGACTGCAACATGCCGTCGGGGGAGTCATTCGTGCGCCAGATTCTCCTGGGCAAGCGGTACTTCCGGGACCGCTTCTCTGTCGACGTGACCACGGCGATCAACTTCGATCCGTTCGGACACACCCGCGGTCTGGTGCAGATCCTGAAGCGGAGCGGCTTCGATTCGTACATCTTCTGCCGTCCTTCCGTGAAGGAGAGCGCCGTGCCGGCGCCGGAGTTCACCTGGCTCGGGTATGACGGCTCCGAGATCTTCGCCACGCTGGCCGTCCTGCACTACAACTCGGCGCCGGGAGAGGCGCGGGCGAAGCTCGAGCAGTGGCTGGACGCACGTCCGGAGAAGGGCGTCAGCCTGCTCCTCTGGGGAGTCGGCAACCACGGCGGCGGGCCGTCGCGGCAGGATCTTCGCGACCTGGCCGCCGCGATCGGCGGGACGCAGGAGTTCGAGATCCGCCACTCCACTCCCGAGGAGTATGTGGCGGACTTTCGGGCGAAGGAACCCGATCCGCCGCTTCATGCGGGCGACCTCAATCCCTGGGCCGTCGGCTGCTATACCTCGATGAGCCTGGTCAAGCAGAGGCACCGGCGGCTGGAGAATGAACTGTTCACCACCGAGAAGATGGCCGCCACGGCGGCAGTTCAGGGCCTGCTCCCTTATCCAGCGGACGGACTCAGGAGCGGAGCGCGCGACCTGGCGTCCTGCCAGTTCCACGACAGCCTCCCCGGATCGTCGATCCAGGCGGTCGAGGGGACGGTCCTCCGCACCCTCGACCACGGCCTGGAAACGCTCGCGCGGATCAAGGCGCGCGCCTTCTTCGCCCTGGCCTCGGGACAGCGCGCGGCCCGCGACGGGGACTTCCCCCTTCTCATCATGAACCCCCATCCGTTTCGGGTGGAGACGCTCATCGAGTGCGAACTGCAACCGCAGTGGCCGCACAAGACGAGCGGCTTCCTGCGGCCGGTGCTGTTTCAGGGCAGAAAGGAGATCCCGGTCCAGGCGGAGAAGGAGCGGTGCAACATCGACGAGGACCACCGGAAGCGCGTTGCCTTCCGCGCCACCCTCGAGCCGGGTCGAATGAACCGTTTCGACTGCAAGCTGGTGATGCAGAGGCAGAGGCCGGCCCGGCTCCTGCGGGAGAGGCACGGGCGCATTCGCTTCCATTCCGGTGAGTTGCACGTGGAGATCAACTGCAGGACCGGGCTGGTCGACCGCCTCTCGGTCCTTGGGGTCGACCTCCTGGCGAAGAGCGCCTTCTCGCCGCTCGTGATGATGGATGACCCCGATCCCTGGGGGATGAGGGTCGACTCGTTCCGGCGGCGGGCCGGCGCCTTCCGGCTGCTCGGGAGGAAGGCCGGCGCGCGCTTCTCCGGCATCCCGGCCGTGGACCTCCCCTCGGTGCGGGTGATCGAGGATGGCCCCGTCCGCGGCGTGGTCGAGGCGGTCTTTGGGTTTGGCGACTCCTGCCTTTGCCAGCAGTACAAGCTTCCCAGGGAGGGGACCGAGTTCGAGGTGGAGACCCGCGTCTACTGGAACGAGAAGGACCGGATGCTGAAGCTGTCCGTCCCCACGCGTTTCAAGGACGCGAGGCTGCTCGGGCAGGTGGCGTACGGCGTGGCCGACCTTCCTCGAGGAGGGAAGGAAGGGGTGGCCCAGCAGTGGGTCGGGCTGGTCTCGGAGGAAGCCGGCCTGGCGTTGACCTGCATCAATGACGGCACCCACGGCGCCGATATGGCCCGTGGGGAGCTGCGCCTCTCGCTCTTGCGCTCGCCGGCCTACGCCGGCCACCCCACGAGCCCTGACTGCGGGATCGTCCAGAAGGACCGGTTCACGCCCCGCATGGACCAGGGAGAGCGGTGCTTCCGCTTCTGGTTCAACGCCGGACCGGCGGGCGACCGGCTGCAGAGGATCGACCGCGAGGCGCTGGCGCGGAACGCGCCGCCGATGGCGCTCTGCTTCTTCCCGCCGGGAGCTGGAAAGAAGCCGGTCGCCGGCGCCGTCCTCAGTGATCCGGTCGTCCAGCTCGCGGCGCTGAAACAGGGGGAAGACGGCGACGGCCTGATCATCCGCCTCTTCGAGCCGACCGGGAAGCCGAGAAGCACCACCCTGTCGCTCCCCTTCGCCCGTGCGAGGACCAGGGTGCGCCTGAAGGCCTTCGAGATCCGGACCCTCCGTTTCGACCTGAAGACCGGCCGTTTCAGCGAGACCGATCTCCTCGAGCGGCCGATCGAGTCGATGCTATCTCCTGATCTTTAAGAGCCGCCGAACGTCCTGAATCAAGGAACCGGGCCGCGCAGGCCTCCACCATTCGGGAGATTCGAGATCCTGGACCGTATTGGGTGCAGGAGTTGACCGTGATGCCTTTTCCTTCCTTGGCGCAAACGGATCGACAGCGGCGACGGTGAACGGGTAGTCTCGGTGCTGCTCGACTGCTGCGGAAGACAAACCAGAACAACCAGAACGAGGAACCAAGATGTTGAAGTTCGCCTTTATCGTGCTTTCCCTGGGTCTTTTCGCCCTCCCGGCGACGGCCCAGAAGATGGGGATGATCAACCGCAACGCCCCGGCCATCGAACAGAAGATGGACCTGGGGTCGACCGGGACGGTCTCGCTGAAGTACACCGGCATTACCTGGGGAGCAGGCGCCTGGGCCAAGGCTCTCGAAGACGAGGGAAAGCGCGACCAGGCGCGGCAGCGGATCAACCAGACGGCCGACAAGAGCCCGCTCGGCTCGTTCGAGTGCTCAAAGGACGTGCAGATCGACGACGTCCTCGTTCCGGCCGGAAAGTACGACCTGGCCTTCAAGCTGGACGACGACTTCGCCTGGCAGATCGCCCTCGCCAAGGAGGGCAGCTCGATCAGCATTCCCCTGACCCTCACGCAGGCGGAGGAGGCGAGCAAGCGGCTGGTCGTGAGCGTGTACGCCGGTGATGAGGACTTCACCGGCGGCCTGTACGTCGCCTTCGGCATGGATTCCGGCATGCTGAGCATCACCCCGGCGCCCGAGGAAGACCAGCGCTGAGAAGACCCTGCCGCCGGCGCTCCGCCAGGGCACAGGGCATTCGTGAATCTCGGCTGGACCGGCCGCGTCGTGCCCGCGCTGGAGGCGGCCGGCGGCGGTCCTCAGACCCGCGGGGCGCTGCGCTGGCCGGACAGGAGGAAGTCGGGGGACCACCAGTCCGCCCGGCGGCGGTTCTTTTTTTGTCTATATGCCCTTGTTGTTTGCGAAAGAGCTAGTTTACTTACCGCGCTTAAATCGGGCGGTGGGCGTTCATGATCATTCGGTCCTGTTCAGGCCGGGGTGTGCGTTGTACCGACCGACATTCGGGAACAGTGAAGCACAATGATCTCATCCCAATCATCGGACGATTCCGAAGCCTCACCAGACGAACCTGAACCTCCGGGGCCCCCCAGCCCCCGAACTACCCCCCACCCCTCAACCAGGCTTCACCCACGAATCAGCGCACCGGCGCTGTTACCTGCGTCCAGCGCGGAGCAGTTCCGCCGGACATTCTTTCCCGAGGCAACCGCCGAGGATTGGAGCGACTGGCGGTGGCAGCTCCGCAAGCGGCTCCGGAGCCCGGAGGAG
Source organism: Planctomycetota bacterium (assembly GCA_043802345.1). Classification (GTDB taxonomy): domain Bacteria; phylum Planctomycetota; class B15-G4; order B15-G4; family JADJEK01; genus JAZDLC01. Next base: position 28,180 of record JAZDLC010000196.1, read on the forward strand.
TTCCAGAGGGTCTTCGACCTCTCCACCGAGGAACTCGCTGCGTTGCAGGGGATGCGCGGCAAGTTTCCGGCCGCCGTCACGCCTTTTTACGCCTCGCTCCTCAATCGCACGGATCCCGGGCAGCCGCTGCGCCGCTCGGTGATTCCTACGCTGAGTGAATTCGAGACACACTACGGGGAAGCGGACGATCCGCTCGCCGAGGACGCGTGCAGTCCGGTCGAGGGATTGGTGCACCGCTACCCCGACCGGGCGCTGTTCCTGGTCTCGGACCACTGCGCTGTCTACTGCCGTTACTGCACCCGCGCGCGGGTGGTGGGAAGCGGCGCGATGTCGCCCAACGTGAAGCGCTGGGAAGGCGCCTTCCGGTATCTGGAAGCGCATCAGGAGGTCCGCGACGTCCTGATCTCGGGCGGCGATCCGCTGACCCTCTCGGACGACAAGCTGGACTACCTGCTGTCAAGGCTGAGGGCCATTCCACACCTGGAGTTCATCCGGATCGGCACCAAGGTCCCCGCGGTCCTTCCGCAGAGGGTCACTCCCGAGCTGACCCAGGTCCTCAGCCGCTATCACCCGCTGTGGATGAGCCTGCACTTCACCCACGGCGACGAGTTGGTGCCGGAGGTGGTCGCCGCCTGCGAGCGGCTGGCGAACGCCGGCATCCCCCTCGGCAGCCAGACGGTGCTGCTGCGCGGCATCAACGACAACGTGCCGACGCTGAAACGCCTGTTCCACGGGCTTCTGCGGGCGCGCGTGCGGCCCTACTACCTGTACCAGTGCGACCCGATCAGCGGTTCGGCCCATCTCCGGACGCCGGTGGAGACCGGACTGGAACTGATCGCGGGGCTGCGCGGCCACACGACCGGCTATGCCGTGCCGCAGTTCGTCATCGACGCGCCCGGTGGCGGCGGCAAGATACCCCTCATGGCCGACGCCGTGCTCGGCCGGGATGGCGATGACCTCCTGCTCCGCAACTGGGCAGGCGGGACCTTCCGCTATCCCGACCCGCTGCCGGAGCCGGTCCTGGCCGTCACAAGGCGGGGGCGGAACGGGAGCGGCCGGCGCGGCACGCCGCGGAACGGCGGAGTCCGGCGATGAGCGAGGAATCTGGCGATCCGGAGCCGTTTTGTGCGCGGTGCGCGCGGCACCAGGCGACCTGTTGCCAGAATACGGACATCTACGTCACGCGCGGCGACGTCCGGCGCATCGAGGCCGGCACCGGCCGCACGGACTTTTGCGACTACCGGCTGGCGCGCAATCCTGCCTACCTCGGCCAGGACGACGACCCCCTCTGGAGGCGGCTCGTCTTTCGGGCTGACGGCACGCGTCGCGTGTTGCGGCAGACGAGCGGCGGCGATTGCACCTTCTTGTCCAGCTCGGGCTGCACTCTGCCGAGCGACATCCGTCCGGTGATTTGCCGGCTCTGTCCCTTCGAATACACCGCGGCCGGTGTCACCGGCCTTGCCCCCGGCTGCCCGACCCAGTTGCTACGTCCCGGCGAGGACCTGATCGGCATTCTCGGCATGAGCCGGGAGCGGGCCGAGGAACTGCTCAGGGCGCTCTATGTCGAACTTCTCGAGGAGGAGGCACTACAGTGCGCATCGGTCTGACCTACGACCTCCGGGACGCCTATCTGGCCGAAGGCCTGGGCGAGGAGGAGACCGCCGAGTTTGATCGCGCCGACACCATCGAAGCGATCGAGGACGCCCTGAAGCGCCTCGGTTTCGAGGTGGATCGGATCGGCCGCGCCAAGGAGTTGATGGCGCGGCTCCTGAAGGGCGACCGTTTCGACCTGGTCTTCAACATCGCCGAGGGACTGTACGGCAGCAGCCGCGAATCGCAGGTGCCGGCGATCCTCGACGCCTTCCGCATTCCATACACATTCTCCGACGCAACCGTGCTGGGACTGTCCCTGGACAAGGCCTTCACCAAGCATGTGCTCCGCGACGCCGGCCTTCCCACCGCCGATTTCCGGGTGGTGGAGGACCTGCACGACCTGGAGCAGGTGGACCTGCCGTTCCCCCTGTTCCTGAAGCCGGTAGGCGAAGGCACGGGCAAGGGGGTCACCTCCGAGTCGAAGGTCACTTCCAGGGCCGGGCTGATCGCGCTGGGCACGTCGCTGCTGCGGCACTTCTCGCAGCCTGTCCTGGTCGAGGAGTTCCTGCCGGGACGCGAATTCACGGTGGGCATCGTGGGGACCGGCGCGGCCACCGAAGCGGTCGGCACCGCCGAGATCGTGCTGAAAGCCGGCGCCGAGAAGGACGTCTACTCCTACGTCAACAAGGAGCGTTGCGAGGAGCTGGTCGAGTACCGGCTGGTCACCGACAGCATGGCCCAGGAGGCAGCCCGCCTGGCGGTGCTCGCCTGGCGCGCCATGCGCTGCCGCGACGGTGGCCGCATCGACCTCAGAGCCGACGTCGACGGCAACCTGAAGCTTCTCGAGCTGAACCCGCTGGCCGGTCTGCACCCCGAGCACTCCGACCTGCCGATCATCTGCACCATGGTGGGGATGACGTATATCGAACTGATCGACCGCATCACCAGGTCGGCCCTCGCGCGCATCGGGCGCGAGCCGCCGGCGCAGCGCGGCAAGTAGTCCAGCTTGAAGATTGCGATTCTGTTCAACGAAGTGGACCGGGACGCCCCGGCCGACGAACGCGACGTGCTCGACCAGATGGAGGTGATCAGCGACGCCGTCTGCGAGCTTCGCCACCTTTCTGTCACCATTCCAGTGGGTCTCGACCTGTACGCCCTCCGTTCGAGGCTTCTGCTGGAGCGCCCGGACGCCGTGTTCAACCTGGTCGAGTCCCTGGCCGGTTCGGACCGGTTGATCCTGACCGTGCCGGCCCTGCTCGAAACGCTTCAGCTGCCTTTTTCCGGGGCTCCCCTGGAGGCGCTCCTGAAGAGCACCAACAAGGTGCTGGCCAAGATCCTCATGCGAGCGCTGGGACTCCCCACCGCCGACTGGTCGGAGGGGGAAGACCTGGAGCGGGTGTTCCGCCCCGGGGCCCGCGTCATCGCCAAATCGAGGTGGAGCCACGGCTCGCTGGGGCTGGAGGAGGATGCGGTCCTGAAGGCAGCCGAGCCCGACAAGATCCGCGCCCGGCTGCGCCGGGACGAGGGGGACTGCTTCGTCGAGGAGTACATCGAAGGGAGGGAATTCAACCTCTCCGTACTGGGTGGCGCAGCGGGGCCGGAGGTGCTGCCCCTGGCGGAGATCCGCTTCGACGAGTTCGCGCCGGGGCGGCCGCGCATCGTCGGGTACCGCGCGAAGTGGGATCCCGATTCACTCGAGTCCCACGGGACGCCGCGGACCTTCACGTTCGGGGGGCGGGACAGCGAGCTGCTCGACAGGTTGCGGCATGCGGCCCTGGCGTGCTGGCGGGGCTTCGGCCTGCGCGGCTACGCGCGGGTCGACTTCCGGGTCGATGAGGCCGGCAATCCCTACATCCTGGAAGTGAACGCCAACCCATGCCTGTCCCGGGACGCCGGCTTCCTGGCCGCGGCGGCTGAAGCCGGGCTCGATTCCACCGCTGTGGTCGCGCGTATCCTGGCCGATGCGCCCGGCGCGGGCGGCCGTTTGAAAGGCAACTGAAAATGTTCCGGGTCCGACGAGTTTTTGACGACCTGCTGCCGGAGGACGCCGATGCCGTCCGCCAGGTTACGCAGATCCTGAAAGAGCAGTTCCCGGATCTCCGTCCCAGGGAGATCCAGGCGATTCCGAAGAAGCTCAAGGATCCGGTCGGCGCCGGGTGGCGCACCATCCTGTTCGTGGCGGAGAAGCAGCGCGAGGTCCGCGGCTTCGCCCTGGTGCTGCACGCTCCGGACGAGAGCTTCTGCTACCTCGACTACATTGCCGCGGGGATGACCCGCACCGGCTCGGGAGTCGGTGGCGCCCTCTACCAGCGAGTGCGGGAGGAAGTGCGCCTGCTCGGCGCCGTCGGACTGTTCCTCGAGTGCCTTCCGGACGACCTCGAGCACTGTCCCGAGCCGGAACTGCGCAAGGAGAACGCCCGGCGACTGCGTTTCTACGAGAACTACGGGGCACGTCCGCTCGACGGCAACGCCTACCAGACTCCGATCGATCCAGGCGATACCCACATGCCGGTGCTGGTGTACGACGGGCTCGATCCCGACCGGCCCCTGGCCAGGACGCGGGCGCGGCGCGTGGTGCGGGCGATCCTGGAGCGGAAGTACGGTGACCTGTGCCCGGCCCTGTACGTCGACAAGGTGGTGGCGTCCTTCAAGGACGATCCGGTGAAGCTGCGCCCCTACCTTTACGTGAAGGAACCCGCCGCCGCCCTGCCGGGGACCGGCCCACTCCCTGTCGAGCATCAGATCGCGCTCACCATCAACAAGGACCATGAGATCCACCATGTACGTGAGCGCGGCTACGTCGAATCGCCGGTACGGATCGCGACCATCCAGCGCGAGGTCGACAAGCTGCCGTTCATGACCACTCTGCCGGTCCGGAGCTTCCCGGACAGGCACGTGGAGGCGGTCCATGACCGCGCCTTCCTCAGCTACTTGAAGACGGTGTGCGACAACACGCCGGAGGGGGAGTCGGTCTACCCGTACGTCTTCCCGATCCGCAACGCGGCCCGGCCGCCGAAGGAACTCGCCGTACGTGCCGGTTACTTCTGCATCGACACCTTAACGCCGCTGCACCGGAACGTCTGGCGCGCGGCCAGAGGCGCGGTGAACTGCGCGCTGACCGTCGCGGACGCCCTGCTCCAGGGCCACCGGCTGGCGTATGCGCTGGTCCGCCCGCCGGGGCATCACGCCGAGACCCGGACGTTCGGCGGCTTCTGCTACCTGAATTCCACCGCCATTGCCGCGCAGTATCTCGCGGGCCGCGGACGGGTGGCGATCCTCGACATCGACTACCATCACGGCAACGGGCAGCAGGAGATCTTCTACCGGCGCAGAGATGTGCTCACCATCTCCATCCACGGCCACCCGCGGTTCGCCTACCCGTACTTCAGCGGCTTCGAGGACGAACGCGGCGAGGGGGAGGGCACGGAATTCAACCGCAACTATCCGCTGGCCGAGGCCACCACGCCGGAGCAGTACGCGGCCACGCTGCACCGCGCGCTGGGGCGAATCCACTCCTTCAAGCCGACAGCGCTGGTGGTGGCGCTGGGACTCGACACCGCGCAGGGAGACCCGACCGGAACCTGGTCGCTGCGTCCCAAGAACTTCGAGGAGAACGGCCGGCAGATCGGTCTGCTGCGCCTGCCCACGCTGGTGGTGCAGGAGGGGGGATACCGCACGCGAACCCTGGGAATCAACCTGCGCAACTTCCTGTTGGGACTGCGTCAGGGAATGCTGGAGGCCGGATGATGAACGATGGAAACCTGCGCTTTCGCGCCGAGCCGGGAGCCGACGGCTGCGAGATCGTGCGTGAGATCACGATGAGCAGCGGCTACTTCAACGAGGAGGAGGTGGAGGTCGCCGTCTCCCTGGTCGCCGAACGCCTGGAGAAGGGGGAAGCGAGCGGGTACTACTTCCGCTTCGCCGAACGGGACGGGCGCGCGGTCGGCTACACCACCTTCGGCCCGATCGCCGGCACCGACCAGCGGTACGACCTGTACTGGATCGCTGTTGCCGAAGAGGAGCGGGGGACGGGCATCGGCAAGGTACTGCTCAAGGAAACCGAGCAGGCGATCCTCGCCGCCGGCGGCGCGCGGATCTTCGTGGAGACCAGTTCGCGTCCCGACTACGTCTCGACCCGGCGCTTCTACGAGGCGACCGGCTACTCTCACGTCGTCACGATCGAGGGCTTCTACCGCAAGGGGGACGGGAAGGCGCTCTACGTGAAGATCCTGCGAGAGGACTAAAGAGCGAGCCGCCGGCACCCTTGATCGGGTAACGCCCATCCTGGAAGTCAGCAACAGATCGTCCTCCAGGGAAACCAGGAAACCAGGAAGTGGATTGCTGCTGTTGGCCGGGAACCTCCAACATGCCAGCGCGTTCGACTTCTCGGACCACACAGCGGCAACCGAACCGCCCCGAAAAAGCAGAAGAAAAAGTACTGACTTCTCTGCCGGACTGCGATTCCCCCTGTGACGGGCGCTGTGTGCCGCCCTCGCAATGAGAAGCCTCGGTCCAGAAGGAGTTCAGCCATGAATCAGCGAAACGGCCTCCTGTGTCTGACTGATACAGCAGCAATTACGGCGTTGTCTGTGCGCCGGCGACCAGCCTGCTGGATCTGGGCGGCTGTGCTGCTTTGGCTCGCGCCGGCCGTCATGGCCGGTGAGACCACCTGCGCGTCGGTCGACCCGACCGGGGCGCAGGCGAACGGCCGCCTGGTAACCTTCGAGTCGTTTGCGACGAATCTCGTGTCCGAGTTGGAGTAGGGGACATCCCTGATATTCGTACTTGCGCTCGCGCAAGCGACGGAGGTACGGTGCCGCGACAGATTCCTCCGGATTCATGAGACAGCGCGGCGGATTGCCGGGAGCCTGTCAACTACGAGGAGCCGATCGAATCCGGTGGAAAGTGTCGCGGCACCGTACCCTCAGGGCACGACGGTGATTGGCACGGGGCTCATCTGCACCAGCGAGCCCGACACGCTGCCGAAGAGGAGCAAGGCCACGAGCGAGCGTCCGCGGCGGCCGGTGAACATCTGATCGACGTCTCGCTCCTTGGCCAGCGCGCACAGGCATTCGCTCGTGTGGCCATGTCTGACCACCAGTTCGATCCCGAGATCGCCGCCGCCCAGCTCGTCGGCGAGTGGCTGCAAGATGCCGGACGTGGCATCTGCGATCTCCTTGCGGTGTTCGACGGGCCGTTCCGAGAGCTCCTCCGGCGTGAGGAGCTCGTAGGGGGACCAGTCCACGATGTGGGCCAGGATCAGCCGTGCGCCCTCGGCCCGGGCCCTTCTTGCGGCGTACTGAGCGGCGCGCCGCGCGCCCTCGCTCCCATCGGCTCCCACCAGAAAGACTGCCATCAAATCACCTCGCGCGTTCTCTTGGTTCGGATCCGGATCCTGGAGGCACAATAGTCGGCCCGCCGCCTTGCGGCAAGGTCGTTGCGCGGCGGGTCACAGGCCGGGATTCCTCGGGGCGCAAGCCAGGGCCGTCGGATTCGACGCACAGGAACATTGAGTTTGGGGCGCCGCAGATGACCGCCGTGAGCCGATAAGGGAGTCCATGGATTTTGGAGCCAATGCGCTGTACGCCTCGGTGTTCCTGAGCGCCGTCGGCGTCGGTTTCTTCGTCTACGGCAAGAAGCAGCGCCGCGCGCCGCAACTGGTGGGGGGGCTCCTGTTGATGGTCTTCCCCTACTTCGTGACCGGAGCGGGGTGGATGCTGCTGACCGGTGGCGCCGTGGTCCTGGGAATCGTGCTCGCGGTCCGGTACGGGCTCTAGAGTCTCTACCGCGAGTACAAGCCCGTCACGGTGCCTGAACCGAGAATGTGTCCCGCCATCTTGTTCCGCAATTCCTCCACGGTGGCGCCTGGCTCCAGGTCGAGCGCCGCGTCGAGGGCGTAGAGGGTGAAGATATAGTGGTGGTCTCCCGAACCGGGTGGCGGCGCGGGTCCACGCCACCCCAGGTTCTTGCCTCCGGGCCAGGAGTTTCGCCCGTCACGCGCAGGGGTTTCCCCGGCCGCGAACCCCTCGGGCAGGCTCCCTGTGGCAGGGCCGATCCCGTACAGCACCCAGTGCACCCAGGGCGTCGCGGTCGGCGCGTCGGGGTCCTCGCAGATGAGCGCCAGTTCCTTCGCGCCGGCGGGGATCTCCGCGAAATCCAGCGGCGGCGAGAGATCCTCTCCATCCGCCGTGTGCTTTTTCGGCATCCGCCCGCCGTCAGCGAACGCGGAACTCTTGAGGGTCGGCATGGACGACGTCTCCTCGGTCGCCGGCCGCCCGCCGCAGCAGGCGAGAAGGCCGGTGAGCAAAGCCAGAAGCAATACCTGTGCGAGTTTCATGCCCCTCATTCTGCCGGAAGGCCCGCGGGGATGGCAAGCGCGGCCGGCGTGATCTCCTTGAGGTCCTGATACAATGCCGGCGCCAGGAAGGCCCAGGAGTCGCTCGTCAACCAGACACCCATTGCGGGCTCGCGCGGGCATCCGCCCGACGAATGGATCGATGCCATGTCACTCCAACAGATCTCGCGCCTGACCCTGCTCGCCTGGTGCGCCCTGTGGAGTGCGTCGACAGCCGGAGCGGCCGTGCCTCCTCCGTCCGAAACCCCGGTCGACATCGTTGTGTCCGGGCGGACCTCGACACTTTTGGGCATCACGATCGTCAACGTCGGACAGGAAGTTCCCAGGACGTATGCGGGCGACCAAATCAAGAGCGTGCCGGGCACCACGTGGTACGTCAGCCGCCACTACGCGCTGCGTTCGGAGATGTCCGAAAGCGAATCGCGAGAGTATCTGACCCTGTCCGAACTCGCCTACCCCCACCTGGTGTGGGTGATCGGCAAGGAACCTCCGGACATCGACACGACGCGCATCGCGCTGTCGTACTCGAAGAGCCTGGAGCGGCTGAAGGAGGCGAGCGACATCGATCTTGGCGGCGTGGGGTGGCGCGGCGGCGGCGGGGGGTGACGTTGACGGCGAACCGGGTCGCGTACAACTACCCGAGCGGCACTTTGCGGTATCACCGGCGCGACCTGGTGATCCACGAGAATCTGCATGCGTTCCAGTGGATCGCCACCGGCAGCACCGACAACATGCCGCTCAGGTTCAACGAGGGGATCACCTACGCGCTTGCCAACCACGTCTTCGACCCGAAGAACAACCGGCTCACCGTCATGGTGCTGGACAAGGCGACGACCAACAACCCGTTCGACTCGGGCCTGCGCCGGCTGGAGCACGACTTCGTGCCGGCGGGCGACTTCTACGGCTCCAGCGGCGGGGACCGCGGTTACATCCCTGATGTCTGGGCCATCTGGATGCAGTTCCTCTGGTCGGACCCCGAGCGGTGCATGAAGCAGAAGATCTGGCGCGACGGGATGTTCCGTGCGAACCTCGGGGGCGAGGCGCAGCAGGAACTCGACCGGCGGCTCATGGAGGAGATCTTCGGCCCGGCCGACGCGCTGAACGAGGAGTGGAAGGCGTGGCTCTCGAAACGGCGCAGCTCCTTCCACTACGTCGACTGGGGATGGGAGCAGGAGGGGGACACGTTCTGGTCGTACGGCTGGCCGAATCGCCTCGGATTCTCGGAGACCGACCTCCAGTATGCGCCCGCGGAGAGGGTCGAGTACGATCCATTGCGCATGGACTGGCCCGCCGAGTCGAAGTCGCACCTCGTCGGCGAGGTGAGGAGAGGCGTGGCCGAGCCGAGCGTCGGCTGCGTGGTCGATTTCTCGAGGTACCGCCGGCAGGGGCTCATCGGCATGGGGCTGGGGCTGATGCCCGATCCGGCGCCGAGCCTGGTCGCCGTGCTCGTCGACTCCGAACGCCAACTGCTGGTCGACGGTTCCGGCATCGGCATCCCGTCGCAGACGTTCCCCTTCTCGAGGGAGTTCCAGGACGCGATGGAGGCGGGCGCCCACCGCGTCGGTCTGACGCTGCGAATCGAGCAGGAGGCGCTCTCGATCGTCGCCCGTGCGGGCAAGGAGGACGCGGTCTGTGAGCTGACCGCCTCGATGCCCCTCACGCCGGAGCTGCGCGGCAGGCTCCTGAACCGGCACCTGGCCGTCCTCGCGAAGGACGGACGGCTGGGCATCACCCCGTACGTGGACGACGCCCGCCTGCCGCCGCCCGACCTTTCAAGGCCCGCGCCCCCGAACCGCTGGCGCTTCGCGGGTGAGGAGGAGCTCTACCGGCTCTACCGCGCCGCCTGGCGGCTGGGGGACGACACGCCCAGCTCGTTGATGCTCCTCAAGGACCGGTTGACCGGGGCCGCCGGCGCCGGGGCGGAGGAGCAACAACGCGGCATGGTCGAATACCGCGAGCGGATCGGCGCTGTCCTGCGGGACGTGAAGCACGTTCCAGAGGGAGAGAAGGCGAACCTGGCGCTCAGGGAGCTTCTGGGAGCTTAATCCAGGGTCACCTCGTCTTCCCAGTACCGCCACTTCATCGGGCCGTAGCCGGTTCCGAGGTCGTCGGGCTCCAGGGCGTAGGTGTTGGTCCGGGCCGCGAACAGGGTGCGCCCGTCATGGAGCAGCTTGACCAGGTTGGCGGCGGACCAGGAGAGGGTCTTGCCGTTTCTTCTTGCGTGGAGAAAGCCGGCGTCGGTGCAGAAAGGGCCGTACTGCACCTTCCCTGACTCGAAGGTGTAGCGGGGCCGGACGTTCTCGGTGAGGACGTCCTGGTCCAAGTCGGTCTTGATGCCGATGGTGTGCGTGGCTCCGCCGGCCTCGAGGCGGACGCCGACGCCCTGCCGCGGTCCCTCCACGGCCAGGAGTTCCGCCGCGCCGGTCCATGGTTCGCCGGCCGTCGCGCGCTCTGTCGGCACGAGGAGCGTGACGAAGGTCTCGACCTGCCCCGCCTGGTAATGGCTCGAGATGGTCTGGTAGACGGCGGTCTCCTGCTGCCTGGTGCGCATCAGCAGGAACGTGCCGTCACGGCGAATCCCCTGCTGGAGGAACCGGATCCGGAGCGCCCGGTTTCTGGGCGGCTCGTAGATGTGGCCGCCAGAGCAGGGAATCGTATCGGTCGCAATGACGTAGTTCCCCTCTTCCTGCTCGAGGACGGTCGTACCGTGCCAGAGGGTGGTGAAGGTGTAGTACCCGGTCTCCAGGATCTTGGCGATGTCGACGACCAGGAAGACGTCTTCCTCCTCGAGGTAGACGATCACCCGGTCCGACTCGTAGCCGCGCTGCTCGTCGCGGACACGGGTCCGGCTCATGGCGACATGCCGCAGGTCGAGGAAGTCGATCTTCTCGGTGACGACCTTGTGGTACGCGCCCGAGTTGCGCAGGAATTCGAAGAGCGGTTGCTGCCGGTCCCGCTTCCCGTTCCGTCCGACGAAGGTGTTGTGGAAGAGGTCGGCGCGGAACGCCCCGTATTCGCCCGACGGGATGGCGTCGCGGTATCCGGGGTTCTTCAGCAGCACCGACCCCCCGCTCATCAGCAGGCAGATGGCGTTTTCATCGGCATGGCCGTGGTGCATCTTCTCCTCTTCCACCGGGATCGTCCGGCGGAGGAAGTCGCGCGCCGTGCGCGCGAATGGCCCCTCATCGCGGTAGTTCAGCAGCAGGAAGGTGTCCTCGTCGCCAAAGCCGTCGCGGAAGACGATCTTCTTGCCGACCAGGTCTTCCAGGACCTCCTCGCTCCTCGCCTCCGGAGGGACGGGTTCGATCCCGTCATCCGCCCACCTGTAGGCGTCGAGGAGCAGGAGCGCGGAGCGGCTGTCGAGCTCCTCTCCGTGCCGCGCGGTCATCGCGGAAAAGACGCGCCGGGCCGCCCATTTCAGATCGACGCGGCCGTATTCGGCAGCGCCCCGTTCGAAGCAGGCCAGGTAGCTGGGCCAGCTCTCATCAAAGCGGGAGTCGCCGAACTCCGGCACCATGCCGGTGGGGGACATCAGGTGCAGGAAGTAGTCGAAGTAGTACCGCACCGTGACGAGGTCGAAGAGCGCGGCATCCGCTCGCAGGTCGGCGTCGTGGATCAGGGAGAGGAGCCAGACCGGGTGGTAGATCGAGGTGTCCTCCTCCTCCCACTTCCCCCGGCTGTCCTCGGCGAGGATCTTCGCCAGGCGTCTCCAGGACGCCGCCTGTGCGTGGTCCGGCAGCGCCTTTGCCGCAAGCTCCAGCCCCTCGGCCCGCAGGATCGCGCGGTTCATCGGACCCCATTCCGGGTTGACCAGCGCGTAGTCGGCGCTCTCCGCGATGCTCCGCTCGATCAGTTCCTGCTGTTCCAGGGTCACGGAGGCGCTTTCTCGCACGCGCAGCCAGGCCTGGCAGTAGGTTCCCAGGTGGAAGAAGTCGGTGAGCGTCGGCAGCCCGCCGGCGTAGTCGGGGCGGCTCAAAAGGAGCGACTCGGGGCAGTACTGCTTGAACCGGGGCATCTCGGCCATCCAGCGGAGAGCCTCCTGTGCGTATCGCTCCTCACCGGTCAGCTCATGGAGCGACGCGGCAAGCCCGGAGAGCCAGATGGGCGCTGCGGGCGGACCGAACCCCCAGATCGCGACCGGCTCGTACTCTTCGATCCATCGTTCCACTTCGCCCGGAACCGCCTTCGCGTTCTTCTCGAACGCCGCCTTGGCCAGGGCGAGGTAGGCATCCCTCTCCTCCGCGGGAGCAGCTTCGGCGTTGCCGCAAGCGAGGAACAGAAGGGCTGCCAGAAGGCCTTGCAGTTTCATGAGTCCTCCAGAGTTCTCCTCGTGCGACGAGGCGGCCTCAGGCTCCGATGTTGACCAGCAGCCACAGGCAGAAGACGACGATGCCGACGAGCACCCAGCAGCCGCCGAATCCCAGGTAGTCCAATCGGCCGGGCTTCAGGATCTCCCAGTTCGTTCCGGGAAGCAGCTTCCGCTGCTCGAACATCTCCGGGTGCATCGCGGCCTCCTCCAGCGCAGCCTGCTCTTGCGCCTTCGTCGGTTGGACGGGGGTGTGGATCTTGCCGAAGAACCGGTCCATGTGCTGCTTCCCAACCGGTCGCGTGAAAGCGCTCAGGAAGAACAGCAGCACGAACGGGAAGAGGGCGTCGAAGAAGAAGCGGATCGCGACCAGGGTCGCCTTGGGGTAGGTGGTGAAGTCGATCCCGAGCCAGCTCAGGATCCAGAGTTCGGCGTGAAACCGTCCCTGGCCCTGCCTCGCTGACTGAGGATCCTCCGGGTCGACGCGCACCACCTTGTCGAAGAAGATCCCGGTCGGCTCGATCACATGTCGCTTGCGGATGGTCTGGCCGATCTTGAACGCGCGGCCCGCTTCCACGTCGTCAAGAAGGGCGCCGGTGGCGATGACCGTCACCTGCGGCGTGGTCTCGAGCAGGAACCATTCGCGGTTGCGCGTGCTCTCCAGGGTCTGGAAGAGGTTCGGGATGATGGCGTAGACGGTGAAGCAGATCACGACCTGCAGGATCACCGCCCACCGCGTCAGCCGCCGCCAGATGAAACCAAGCCAGATGGCCGCCCCGAACACGGCCGGCAGCGAGATGAAGTACCTGAACAGCTCCAGCAGGCTGTCCACGGCCATCGCGATCGCGACCCCTCCCCCCAGGACCACGACCACGACCACCCGTCCGACAGCCAGGTAGTGCCCCTCCGACCGGCCCGGTTTCAGCGGCTGGTAGAGGTTCCTGATGAAGAGCGCCGAGTTGGTCACCGAGCCCGCGTCCAGCGACGACATGTTCGCCGCCAGGATTCCCGCCAGCATCAGGCCGATGGCGCCGGGGAAGAGCAGGTCGTAGGTCATGTGCCCCCAGATGAGATCCGGGTCGTGCAACTGGCCTCCGTACAGCCCGATCGCCAGCAGCCCGGCCAGCGCCCAAAAAAGCATGATGAAGCGCTTGAGGAACATGCCGCCGATCATCCCGACGCGCGCGGCCGACTCATTCGTCGCCGATCCCGCCGTCGCCATCATCGGCGCCGCCGCGACGATCGAGACGAGATTGGCCAGGGCCATGGCCAGGATCGTGTACCAGGCATATTCGCTGGTGGAGGCGGACCCGAACAGCTCGAACATGAAGTCCGGCACCGCGGCGTGCAGTCCGGAGAATCCGCCGATGCGGCTGAGGCCGATCGGGATCAGGAGGAGCGAGAAAGTGACGATGAGGACGCCCTGGACGGCATCGGTGATCGCCGCGGCGGCGAAGCCGCCGAGGACCGTGTACCCCGCCACGATCAGCGCGTACAGGATCATGAACAGCAACGGATCGGTGTAGGAGACGAACGAGCGCAGCTCGCCCCGTTTCTGGCGTTCGTTCAATTCCTCGTAGCGGGCCCGCCTTTCCTGGTCGAGGCCGGCGTGCAGGTCGCTCTTCAACTCCTGGTACTCGCGAAACTGCAGCACGCTCTCCCGCTCGCTGTCGGAGTAGTCGCTCTCGGCCTTGGGAGTCAGCGCCATCATCGTCTTGGCGGCCACCGTGTAGCTGACGGCGCCGCCGATGAGGGCCATCGCCAGCGTGAAGACCGCGAACGCGCCGCCGAGGAAGGGGCTCCGGAAGCGCTCCGTGAAGTAGTCGCCGATGGTGATCAGCCGCGAGCGGCGGTAGAGCATCGTGGTGAACCAGTAGAACGGCGTGAGGAACAGCACGAGGTACTGGATCCACATGCCGCCGATGCCCTGCCGGTAGATCTCGCGCGAGACCGCGACCGCCTGATCGGCGTTGGTCGAGTTCCCGAAGTTCAGGAAGAACTGGTAGAACTTGCCCAGCCTGCGGCCGGCGATGTAGAAATCCTCGGTGTCTTTCGTCCGCTTCCCCACGCGATGTCCCAGCCACAGGATGACGAGCACGTAGAGCAGGATGATCCCGAAGTCCAGCGGATGCAGGCCGAAGATCTCCAAGTGGCGCTCCCGTATGAGTGAGGCAGGACCTAGCCGCCCACAAAAGCCTCGAAAAAGGTGCGGACGTTCTCGGGCCGGGCGCTCGGGCCGAACTCGCACTGCGCGATCAGCCCGCCGCCCCGGTCGAAGGCCCGCTTCATCCGGCCGGCCGCCGCGAAAACCTCCTCGCGCGACGCCGAGGGGAGGATCTGCTGGCGGTCCAGCTCGCCCCAGAAGGTGATCCGGCCGCCGAACCGCTCGCCGAGACGCGCGACGTCCATGCAGAAGACCTGGCAGTTGATGGCGTCCAGGCCGAGTTCCACGAGGTCCTCGAGGATGTCGGCGATGTACCCGTCCGAATGCATGAACATCGGCTTGCCATGGGCGTGGGCGATCTCGATGTACTCGCGGTAGAGCGGCTTGAACATCCGCCGCCAGAGGTCGGGCGAGATCAGCATCGAATACTGGCTGCCCCAGTCGTCCATGATCGTCAGGCCGTCCACCGCAGTCTTCGCCCACAGGTCCAGCTCTTCCAGGTAGAACCGGTGCATCCGCTCCAGCAGGACCGGGAGTTCGGCAGGCTGGTCCATCAGGTCATAGAAGGTGTTCTCGGTTCCGCGGAGGAACTGCAGGCGTTCGAACGGCCGGGGGCACGCACCGGCGAGGACGAACTGCTCGGTGCCGCGGCAGAACCGGTCGACCCGCGCCGTGTCCACGGAGAGCCTTTCCTTCGGGATTCGCACCAAGTCGACTTGCGACCAGTCCAGAAGCTGCGGCGACCTCACCTCGCCGATGACGCCGCGCTGCAAGTTCTCGAAGACACACCCCCACTCGTCGGTGAAGGTGCCGACCTCGTGGCAATCTCCCTTGGTCGGCAGCTCCTCCTTCAGGAACGCGGGAGAGGAGACGATGTCGTCCGGATAGAGGCGGCGGATCTCCTGCAGCGGTCCGGGGTAGTGGTGCTCGGCCCAGGGGAGCACCCAGAGCTGGCGCGGAACGCGGCAGGGCGCGTCAAAGGCGAGGGTCCGGCGCACCAGTTCCCGCGACGTCATGACGTCGTCCGTGAGGTCTCCGAATTCGGCCATTTCCGCATCCTATCAACGCGCCGGCGTGGGAATCGAGCCGCATCCCGGGCGGGCGCGCTTTGCTATGATCCTGGTTTGTGCGGCCTCACGATGGGCGAGTAGCGGCTCGCGCTGGGAGGGTGGGCGAGATGACCGAAAAGATCAGCATCGTCACGGACGAGATCTCGCGGGATCTCGCCGACTGCGAGACGTTCCTCGAAGAGCATGGGCTTCACGCGGTGGAGCTGCGCTGCATCTCAGGGAAGCGTGTGCCGGAGGTTGAGCCGAGGGATCGTGAACGGCTCCTCGACTGGTCGCGCCGCGGCGATCCGGTCATCGTCGCCGTGAGTCCGGGGCTGTTCAAATGCCGGGTCGATGATCACGCGGAGATCAAACGCCACCTGGAAGAGGTGTTGCCGGATACGCTCGACCTGGCCCTCGAGCTGAACGCCGAGAACCTCATCTCCTTCACGCTTCAGGCCTCGAGGGAGGGCGGCTTCCCAAAGCACGCGCTCGAAGCCCTGAACCGGGCGGCGGAGGCATGCGCCGAGGCGAACATCTCCCTCCTCCTGGAGAACGAACCGGGATACCTCGGAGAGACCGCGGCCGGTACCGTGGAGCTGATCCGGCGCGTCGGCCACCAGAACCTCTTCCTGAACTGGGATCCGACCAACGGCAACGAATTCAAGACGCCCGCACTCGACGTTGCCGCCGGCGTGATCGCCCCCTATCTCCGCAACGTCCACGTCAAGAACGGGATTCTCGCGCCGGGAGAGATCTTTGCGCGCTGCTGTTCGCTGAAGGCGGGCGCGATCGACTGGACGGCTCATCTCGAGAGCCTGAAAGCGCTCGGGTACGAAGGGTATTTCGCGCTGGAAACGCATTACCTTCCGGCGCGGGAGGGTTCGGTGGAGATCCTCGGCGAGCTGCGCCAGATGCTCGCCGAGGTTTCGTACTCGTGGCCGGAACAGGAGGACTGATGGGCAAGGGCCGGAAGACGAGACGGCTCCGCGCCGCGCTGGCGGCCTGCGGTGGGATCAGCGACCTGACCCTGCAGGCGGCCGAACGAAGTCCGGACTTCCAGGTCGTTGCCCTCCAGGATCCGCGCAAGGAAGCTCTCCAGCAGGTGGGCGACCGGTACGGGATCCGGGCGAGGCACCTCCGCTTCGAGGATCTCCTGGCCGAAGAGGTCGACTTCGTGATCGTGAACTCCCCGAATCACGTTCACCGTCCCCAGGTCGAACAGGTCCTGAAAGCGGGCAAGCCGTGTCTAGTCCAGAAGCCGATGGCCCCGAATCTCGACGACGCCCGGGCGATGGTCCTGGCGGCAAGAGAGGCGGGCCTCCCGCTGGGCGTCACGATGTTCGAACACAGCCGGCCGGAAAACCACCAGGTGAAGGAGATGGTGAGGAGCGGCTGGCTGGGCGAGCCGACCCTGCTCCAGGCCCTCTCGGCGCACGACATCTACCTGAAGAATCCGCCGCCGGAGGAGGATTGGCGCCGCGACCCGAGGAAGGTCGGAGGAGGCGCGTTCATCCAGCTGGCCGTTCATCACATCAACCTGGCGCGCTGGTTTCTCGACCGGGAGATCGTCCGGGTCTGCATGTTCGGCGCGCGCGGACACACCGTGTTCAAGGACGAGACGGATGTGGCCTCGATGCTGTTCGAGAACGGCCCGGCGGCGCAGTTCGCGGCCAGCTACGCGGCGCGCGCGTCCCACTTCCTGATCGCGGGCACGCGGGGCACGATCCAGCTCCAGGAGGGGTCCGTCACGGTGCGTGGCGATGACCCGTACCCGGGTCCGGTCTTCAACTACGAAGAAGCCGGGCAGGAGAGCGTCTTCAAGCTCTCCGCGCGCGCCACGGGCGAAGACGCAGAGGGGGACCGCTACGAGGTCCACGGTCGGTTCGCGCGCTTCATCCGCGATGGTTCGGAGTTCCCCTGCACGGCCGAATCGGCGCTCCGTGACATGGAGGCCGTGGCTGCCGCCTACCGCTCGCGCGACGAGGGCCGGCCGGTATCGCTACCCTGAGGATGCCGGGCCAGGCTTCTTAACCCGACCTTTTCACCACAATCGCGCGACTGTGGTGAACAATCCGGGTTGAGGAGCTGAGAAGACCGGGTTAGGACCCGCGCAGGAATAACTCCCGGTTTTGGCCGCCCCTCGCCGCCCCTGGCTGTGTTGCTCCTCCTCGGCGTATCTCGAATACGCGGTCGTCGTCGCGTCTTGCCAGGAACGACGATTGCTCGCCCAAAACAGGAAGCTATTTCTGCGCGGGCCCTTAGAGCGACCACCCTTCTCTATAGGGTCGGTTGACCCAGTCATTGGCCTCGGGCAGATTGGTGACCGCCATGGCGTCGCCGTCCCAGAGGATCTTCCTGTTGGGAAATCGGGTGAGGAGGTTCCCCATGACAATGCTCTCGGTAAACGGACCGGCATAGTCGAAGGTCGACGACGGAGTTTCGCCACTCCTGCAACACTCGACCCAATGCATCTCGTGACTTGTCGTGATCCTGGGAATGCTCTTCTCAGGCTGCTTGTAATCCTGCATCCTGTCGCTTGGGATCAACTGTGGATCAAGACCGTAGCAACCGCACATCAGCTTGCCCTCGTCACCAACGAACAGCACGCCGCCGTTGCCATCGCCCATCCCACGACCCTCTTCCAGTTCATCCGGACGCCTGGGCATCAAACCACCGTCATACCAGGTGAGCTTGACCGCCGGCATATCGCCGCGTTCCGGGAATTGGTAGTGGATCATCGAGGCGTCAGGGTAGGTCTCAGTACTCATCGTCGGCCTCCACATCTCTTTGCACCGCATGGCCACGCTGCCTTCCACACTGACCGGATACTTGAGCTTCAGTGCCTTGAACACAGGGTCCAGTATGTGACAGGCCATGTCGCCCAGCGCACCGGTGCCGAAGTCCTGCCAGGCACGCCAGCTAAAGGGGAGATACATGGGATGATACGGACGATACGGAGACGGACCAAGCCACAGGTCCCAATCCAGGCTCTCGGGAACCTCATGGGTATCTTCAGGCCGATCAATGCCTTGGGGCCAGACCGGACGGTTCGTCCAGGCATGAACCTCCCTGACCTTGCCAATGGCGCCATCCCAGAGCCACTCGCAGACGCTGCGAACCCCTTCACCGGAGGATCCCTGATTACCCATCTGAGAGACGACGCCATACTTACGCGCTGCCTCGGTCAGCATTCGGGCCTCGTATACAGTGCGTGTGAGAGGCTTCTGCACATATACATGCTTGCGGCGCTTGATGGCAGCCATGGCAGCCACCGCGTGGGTGTGGTCCGGCGTGGCCACAAGCACGGCGTCAATCTGCTTGTCCATCTTGTCCAGCATGATTCGGAAATCACGGAACTTGGGCACGTCGGGGAATTTCCTGTAGGTACCTGCCGCCTGATTGTCGTCGACATCGCACAGTGCGACAATGTTCTGGCTGGACAGCGCGGCAATATTGGCGCCACCCATCCCGCCGGAACCGATTGCCGCAATATTCAGCTTGTCATTCGCACCGAAGACCCGACTCGGCACGAACGTGAAGGCCATGGCACCGACTGCCGACCGACTCAGAAACTGACGTCTTGAGAGAGTCATCGTGAATCTCCAGTTCTGGTATTCGAGTTTCATGATAATCGCGCCGGGCGGGAAGTGATAGAGAGAAGAAAGGGGGATGAGCGCAGTTGAGGAGTGTGCGCCTGTCCCTTCTTCTTCGCCTCGGATCGGCCAGGAAGACGAAGACGTCGCCTTCCTGGGTCTTCGGAGCGAGTACGGTGCCCTGGCGCCCAACCATCGGTACCTGAAGGGTCATCGCCCGCAAACCACGCCCCCGGAGAAGACGTACCGGCTCCGCCGCCAGCGGACCCCGCCTCTCGCAGAAAGGATGCTCTGCTCCGCGTTGACGGTTTCCTCTACCGAAGGTGCGATCACTGCGGCGGGTTGGAAGCGCTTCCTGGCCGTCAAGGTCGTCGATGACGGCGGCGTCCGGTGCTTCGACCTCGTGGTCGCGCGTCGCTGACCAACATCCATGATGGGAAGCAGGCCAGTTGTTGAGGTAAACGGTTCGGCG
>JAZDLC010000197.1:0-8955 GCA_043802345.1 Planctomycetota bacterium
CGGACCTCTCCCCGCTCCATGGCGGCTTCCGCCGCTTTCAGGATCACGTCCCGCGGATCCCTATCCTCCCCCGCCCGGGAGGAGGACAGGGAGAAGCACAGCAGCCACCCGGTCAGGAAAACGTGGAATTGCGTGATGCGCATGCTCCCTTCCGCGAGGAACTCGGGTTGAATAGTCTAGAGAACCACTCGCGTTGCTGAAAGGTGGATGGAGCTGTCCCACGATCGCCTGTGGTACGCGAACCAGCCCACCGCCAAGAGGGAGGCTGGCATGCCCCGCCTGCGCATTACCGCCGTGCTGTTCCTGACCGCCCTCGCCTGGAGTTCGGCGAGGGCCGAGATACTGGACGTGCCCGGCTCCTATCCCACGATCTGGCTCGCGAACGCCAACGCCAGCCACGGCGACACGGTCCGAATCGCTCCGGGGCGGTACTCCGAGATCATCTTCTGCTCCAAGAGGATTACCTTCTTGGGGATGCCGGGGACGGTCTGGGACGGTTTCATCGGCTCGACCCACGAGAACCAGTTGACCGCAGTCTCGGACAGCGTGCAGGTGGCAGGGATCGAGTTCCAGAACGGCGCGATCCCGATTCAGATCACCGGCGATGACGCTCGCATCGAGAACTGCATCTTTCGCGGGACCGACGAGGGCATCTACATCGACGGCGCGCGGGCGGAGATCGTGGGCAACAGTTTCACGGGCATCCAGGCCAGCAACTCACTCGCGATCGAAGTCGACGGTCCGCTGGCCGTCATCAAGAAAAACAACGTCACCGCCTGCTACTCGTTCGGCATCTCCGTCGACTCCGAAGGGGGCGGAACCGCGACCCTGTTCAAGAACCGGCTGACCTCCAACCAGGGAACCGGCTCGATCACGGTGGCGAACGCGGACGGACCGGTGATCAAGAAGAACCGGATCGTCGCGAGCAACGTGTCAGGCATCTGTATCGGCATCACCGGATCGGATGACGCGGTCGTGTCCGGGAACATGCTGAGAAACCTGCATCACGAAGTCACTTTCGGGATTCGGGTCGGCGGACACCGGGCCACCATCAGCGGGAACACCCTCAAGAACCTGAATCGCGTTGCTGGGTCCCTCGACGGCATTCGTGTGATCGGGTCGGACGCCGTGATCGAGGAAAACGCGATCCGCGGCTGCGGGGGCGGTCCCGCGTCTGAGACCCATGGCATCGGCGTTTTCGGCAGCAACGCGCTTCTCAGGAACAACCTGGTCGAGGATCTGGGTGGGTCCGACGGCACCGCCTACGGCCTTCGAGTCATCGGCGACGACGCCAACTTCGAACGGAACACCGTCTGTGGGCTGTTCGCCCTGACGAGCTACGGCGCTCACTGTGTCGGCGACGCCACCATCGCCTTCAAGAACCGTATCAGCGACGTTCAGGCAGGCGGCGGGCTGCATGTGACCGGAAACGACTTCAGCCTGACCAGGAATCGGGTCGCGGATTGCGGTCATGACTGTGTGGGCATCGCGGTCCTCGGCAACCCCTCCGCCGGAGGATCGGCGCTCCTGGACAGGAACACCGTCTCCGCGGTCGGCCATTCCGGAATCCACTGCACTTCCAGCGGCGCCCAGCTACTCGGCAATGCGGTCTCCTGGACCACCGTGGCAGGCATCCGGATCACGGGGCACGGCAACGTGCTGCAGGACAACGATGTCCAGCATGTGGGGAACGACGCCTACCTGATCGACGGCAACAACAACCTCCTCACGGACTGCGCCGCGAGGTATGCCGCCAGGGACGGATTCGACCTCAACGGCACCACGAATCAGCTGGAAGGGTGCTCCGCCATGGAATGTGCCGCCGAGGGCCTGGACAACGGCGGAGGCTCCGGGACCCGGGCCACCTGGTGCACGCTCAGAAACTGCCGCATCGACTACGCGGGGAACAACACCATGGTCGACGACACCGGCACCACCTACACCACCGGCGGGCCGGGGCAGCCGCCGGAGATCGACTGAGGGGGATCCCGGCGTTACCGCCCGAACCCGAGCCCCCCAAGCTCCCGGATCCGCTTGCACAGATCCTCCAGTGTCCGGGTCATCCTGCGGGACCAGCAGAGGTAGCGTTCGCCGGTGACGCCGGGGATGTTGACCGGCGTGGTCTCGCCGGCAAGGTCGTCGAGGGAGGCTGCCAGCAGAACAGCCCGGCTGCGGGCGAGGTATCGATAGACGGCGACGGTCAGCTCCTCGTCCGTCGGCGGGCGGCCTTTCACCAGCAGCCCGGCCTTCTGGAGGCGTTTCTCCAGCTCCGCCCGAAACGCCGCCCGGCCCTCCCGTGCCTGCTCCAGTTCCTGGTCGGTCTGAATCAGCCCGACCTTCCGCAGCAACGGCAGTTCCACCCCTCTCAAGAACCCGGGCATCGGGGTATGGTCGTGGGTGGTGGTCGAAAGAAACACGTTCCGCGGATACCGGCGGGTCGCGGTATCGAACAGGAACACGCGGCTCGAGAGCAGGCCGTACCTCTGCATGAGCCCGGGCAGCTCCTCGGGAACGGTCCCGATGTCCTCGCCCACGACGAGAGCGTCATGGCGGCGGCTCTCCAGGGCCAGGATGCCGAACAGATCGTCCGCGGGAAACCGGATCAGCGCGCCGTCCGTGCCCTCCAGGCCATCCGGGATCCAGTACTGCCGGACCAGACCGATCACGTGATCGATCCGGATCAGACCGGCATGGCGGAAGGAGGCCCGCAGCAACCGGGTCCAGTGGTCGTAGCCGGTTTCCCGCAAGGCCAGCGGATTCAGCGGCGGCAGATTCCAGATCTGGCCTTCCCGGGTGAAGCCGTCGGGAGGCGCTCCCAGGCTCACGCCGGGGACGAACTGATTCGAAAGCGACCAGACATCCGCGCCATCCTTCACGGCCGCGATGGCGAGATCCTGATAGATGCCGAGCCTCAGGCCTTGCTGACAGCCGAACTTCGCCAGCGTCTGTAGCTGGCGATCCAGTTCGAATTGCAGGTAGCAGTGATAGTCGACCTCCCTGCGATGTTCCTTCTGGAACGCGGCGACCTCCGGATTCTCGGGAGTCCGATAGGCAGCCGGCCATTTCAGGAAGTCCTGGCCGAAGCGCTCCTCGAGAACCTGGAAGGTGGCGAACCTCGACAGGGCCGCCCCCTCCTGTTCCAGGAAGCGCCGGTACTGCCGGCCCCTCGCCGTAGCGCCGGACGCGTGCTCCCGCCAGAACACCCGATGCAGGAGAAGGAAGCACTCGGTCTTCAGGACCCGCACGGCATCGTAGTCGATCACGCTCGCCGCCCTGAGCTGCTCGATCCGCTGCCGGAACGCGGAAGACTCGGTGCGGCGTTTGAGCGCGGGGCACCGCCTCAGTTCCGGCACGTCCGGCAAGGAGATGTACAGCGGATTCCGATAGAGCCTCGTCAGCGGCGAGTAGGGCGAACACTCCAGGCTGGTGTTGCGGATGGCGTGCATCGGGTTCACCCCGACGAAATCCGCTCCGGTCTGGCCGGCCAGCCGGACCAACTCCTTCAGGTCGCCGACATCCCCGATCCCGTGATTCCTGCCGGATCGAACCGAGTAGAGATTGCTCCAGAGGCCGGTGGCCCGGGTGATCCCCAGGTCATCCGGAGAAGCGCACTTCCCGGGCGTGACGATCAAGGCCTGTTCCGACGTCCGCATGGTGCCGGACCGCCAGAGTTCCAGCCGGACTCGGTGGTACCCGGAGGACGGCCGGACCGGATGGCGCAACGGGAGAAGACCGTTCTCGGAGATCCCAGACCCCATGACCTGGTGGATCTCGCCGTTCTCGAGGATGAGTTCGAACCTCCAGTCCACCTGCTCCGGACGGCCCGGGATCCGCGCCTCGGTCGTGCGGGACGCCCGGCTTCCTTCCTGGACCACGCGCACCGGGGACAGTATCCGTTCCCTCTCACGCCTGAGAAGGACCTCTCGAGACTCGCGCGCGCACTCCTCCGTGCTGCCGTCCAGCCCGAGACCGGCCAGCAGCAGCGTCCGGACATGATCCCCTGTCTCCCGGCACAGGCCCCGCCCGTCCACATAGCTATCGATCAATCCGACTTCCCGGGCGAGCGCCCGCAGATGCGGCCGTGAAGCCTGCTCTGTCATACGACACACATCATGAAGTTCCGGCTCATTTCAAACGTGGCAGCGGCTCGTCCATTTCCGCCAGGGCGAACGCCATGATGGCGAGCCCGGCGGTGCATTTCGAGAGTT
Source organism: Planctomycetota bacterium (assembly GCA_043802345.1). Taxonomy (GTDB): domain Bacteria; phylum Planctomycetota; class B15-G4; order B15-G4; family JADJEK01; genus JAZDLC01. Next base: position 4,209 of record JAZDLC010000197.1, read on the forward strand.
CCACCGGGTCAACCTTGTCGAGCGTATCCGCCTCGGTGTGGTGGTAGTCGAAGTAGTGAGTGGAGTCGGAGCGCAGGCCGATCTGAGGGACCCCCGCCGGTCGCATCGGACTGATGTCCGCGCCGCCGCCTCCGTTCCGAATCTCCTCCGCCCCCAGCGGCTTCAGCAGCTCGTCCACGAAGCGAAGCCGCTCGACCCCGCCCTCTCCCGCGGACACCCCGAAGCCGAGGAACCGGAACGCGCCGCTGTCCATCTCGATGGCTGCCACGTGCCCGTCCAACTCGCCGGCATATTCCTTCGCGTACGCCTTCCCGCCCGACACCCCGAACTCCTCGTTCATGAACAGCACCGCCCGGATCGTCCTGCGCGGCCGAAGCCCCAGCTCGTCCAGCAGCCGGATGGTCTCGATGCACGCGGCCACACCCACACCATCATCCTGGGCGCCCTGCCCCACGTCCCACGAATCGAGATGACACCCGATCACCACGACCTCATCCGGACGCTCGGATCCCTTCAGTTCGGCGATCACGTTCGCGGACGGCACCTCGCCCCGATCGCCGCAGTTCATCTTCATCTGAATCTGAACCGGCTTCCCCCGGGCGAGAAGGCGCATGATGAGATCCGCGTCCTCGGCGGCGATGGCGGCGTGCGGGATCTTCCGTACGCCTTCCGCGTACCGCATCCCTCCCGTGTGGGGCAGCCGGAAGTCCGCCGTTCCCACGGAGCGGATGATCGAAGCCACGGCCCCCAGGCGCGCTGCCTCGATCGCTCCCTTCACGCGCTGGGAAACGGCGGTTCCGTACCCGACGGCGCCTCCGTTCCCATCCGGCCCCATCGCCTGGTTGAACAGCACGACTTTTCCTTCGACCTCTGCTCCTCGCGCCTTCAACTCGTCGAACGAGTTGACTGCCAGCACGTCCGCCGTCAGGCCTTCTTCCGGCGTGGAGACCGACCCACCCAGGGCCAGCGCATCCAACCGGAACCTTCGGGGCGAGACGATTTCCACCAGTTGCTCATCACCCCGCACCCATTTCGGCACCATCACTTCCTGACAGCGAACGTGCTGGACGCCGAACCGATCGAAAACCCCCGCGGCCCAGCGCACCGCGCGATCCGCCCCCTCGGATCCGGCCAGGCGGTTCCCCACGTCATCGCACAGCTCCTCGAGGATCTCAAACGAACGGCTGCTGGATCGCTGGTGGTCGATGATCTTGCCGGCCGCGTCGGCGATGGCACCCTGCTCGCCGGCCCCGGAGCCCGCGAGCAGAACACTCGCAACGAAAAGAACAGTTATTGCCATCGAAGCTCTCCGGAAGGCCCGCGCGGCTCGAGAACCGCCTACTCTACAGGTTTGAACCGTTCCAGGAAGGCAACCCTGTTCCCCGCAGGGCCGAATCGGCTGCTCGCCACTTGACCTTTGGCCACAATGGCGCGAAGATTCATGACAATTCGATCCCAATCGGTCGAGCCGCAAGCCGCCGCTGCCAGATACCTCAAGTCCCCGACCGTCCGCCGGTGCACCCGTCGCACGGCGGACTGAGCAAGCCCAGTCCCCCCAGGAGGCCCTCTTTTGAAACTCCCATCCCTTCTCCCGTCCGCGTTGCTGCTGGCGTGCGCGCTGCCACTGACCGCACTCTCCCAGGAGCCGCTTCCGAACCAGACCTCCGCCGACTCCTTCCTCTCCCAGCACGGTGATGGTTGGCGCACGGTCTACGAACCGGTTTCCGGCAATACCGCGTTCGTCTACGGCAGCTCCTTCTCGGTCGGCTTCAAGCCGGCGACCGACTTCGAGTTCGAGGCCGCGGCCCGCCTGGTCGTGGACGACAACCCGGAACTGTTCGGTTTCTCGTCCGAAGGTCTGGTGCTGGATCAGGTCAAATACCTGAACCTCTCGCGCGTCGGATCCTCCGACAAGGTGGCGGTCCTGTTCCGGCAGGAAGTGGCCGGAGTCCCGGTCATGAACGGGAGCGTTTCGATCCTGTTCGACCGTGCCAGCGGCAACGTCCTGGCGCTCGACACCACGGGCGTTCCGGTGAGCGATGCTCTGAACGTCTATCCGGTTTCCTCTCCGGAACAGGCCCTGGCAGCGGCCGGCCCGGCCTACGAGGCGGAGATCGGCTTCGCGTTCGACCGGGTCGACGATATGGACGTGGTGGTCGTCGGGCCTTCGGCGTTCTTCGGAACCAAGAGCCCGCTGACCAACCTCGGACCGACCCTGGCGTACGTCTTCGATCTTTCCAATCCCGGCGTCTTCACGCCGGAGGGGATCCCGGCCGTGGGTCGGGTGATCGTCTCCGCCGCGGGAGACCTGAGCGTCCTGAAGGCGTATTCCACCGCGCACGCCCTCGACGGCAACGTCAAGGGGAACGTAAACCTCGGCGAGGAGCCGAATACACCCTCGAATCAGGAGCAGCCGAACCTGCCCAACATGTACGTGCGCCAGAACGGATCCTCCGGTTCGATTCTCGACACGACCGATGTTGCCGGCAACTACGACGTGGGCAGCGCCACGTACACGCTCTTCTTCGAGCTGCGCGGACCCTGGGTCAACGTCAACAACTACATCGGATCGGACTCCTCGTTCACGCTCACCAACGTCTCCGGTCCGGGCAACGACGTCCTGTTCAACCCGACCAAGACCGAGTATCCCACCGCGGAGGTCGCCGGTTTCTACTGGGTCAACTACTTCCACGACTGGATCGTGGGAGTCGATCCGGGCGACACCACGATGAACGCCTCGTTGCTGACCTACGTCAACCGGAACGACATGACGTGCAACGCCTACTACACGAACAGCACGATCAACCTGATGGTCTCTTCCGGAAGCTGCGCCAACACCGCCTACAGCGATGTCATCCTCCACGAGGAAGGGCACTGGGCGAACGAAAGGTACAACGGCAGCGTCACCGGAGCGTTCCACGAAGGGAACGCGGACGCCTTCTGCTACTACATGACCGATGACTGGTGCCTGCGTCACTTCATCGGCACGAGCTGCCTGCGCAGCGCCCTGCAGACCAGCGTCAAGAAGTGCAACACGGACGGCGACGAGACGTGCAACGGCGGCTCCTCCCACACCGAGGGGCAGGCCCTCGCCAGCGCCCTCTGGGCCGTGCGGGCCAACCTGAACACCTCGCTCGGAAACGGGCCTGGCGACGCCGTGGCGAACGCGCTCTTCAGCGGCTGGATGAACGTCTACAACGACGGCGGGATCCTGAACGTCATCCAGGACCACTGGCTGGTGCTCGATGACGACAACGGCAACCTGGGCGACCTGACGCCGAACTTCGTCGACATCACGGGCGGGTTCGCGGCCTACAACTGGCCGGCCTTCCCGGATCTGCTGATCACCCCGGTCGCCGTCCCCGCGACGAATGCCACGGTGGGCAACATGGTGGCGATGCCGATCACGGTGACCGTTCAGTCACTGCTGGGCGGCACGATCACGGGCGTCAACGTCCACTACGCGACGGTCGGCGGCTTCGCTTCGCTGCCAATGACGGCCACCGGAAACCCGAACGAGTATTCCGGGACCATCCCGGGAGCCCCGTCGCCGAACAGCATCCACTGGTATGTCTCCGCCGCCAGCTCGCTCGGCTCGAGCGCCTACTATCCGGGCAGCGGCGCGGACAACCCGGAGCTGTACCACTCAGGCGTGCTGGTGATCTACAACAGCTACGACTTCGAGGCGGCCGGCGACGAGGGGTGGACGCATGTCAGCCTCTCCGGCGGCACGTCGGGTGACCAGTGGGAGCGGGCGAACCCGGCCGGCTCCAACGCGGGATCCGATCCGGGTGCGGCCCACTCCGGCACCAAGATCTGGGGCACGGATCTCTCGACCACGGGCAATGACGGCCTGTATGAGCCGAGCGCCTCGGGTGAGCTCCGGTCTCCGACCTTCAACCTGAGCGCGGCCGGCACTGTACGCCTCCAGTATCGCCGCTGGCTGGCGGTCGAGGAGGGGCTCTACGACGACGCGATCCTCTTCGTCAACACCACCAACGTCTTCCACAATCAGTACAGCGGCCATCACCTCGACACCGAGTGGATGCTGCACGATCTGGACATCTCCGCCCAGGCGGCCGGCAACCCGTCCGTTCAGATCAAGTATCGCCTGACTGCTGACGGCGGGCTGGAGTTCGGCGGCTGGAACATCGACGACTTCATGCTGTACCGGGTCGACGCGGCGCCGACCGGTTTCTTCGCCAACTACGGCAACGGCTACGCGGGCACGGGCGGCGTGATTCCGACGATCACCGGCACCGGCACGCCAGGCCCCGGCCAGTCGATCTCGGTCGACATCGGCGGCGGCCTGCCGAACGCGCTCTGCCTGTTCTTCCTCGGCACCTCCCAGACGTCGATCGTGCTGCCCAGCGGCGCGGAGCTTCTGGTCGGCAACCTGATCGGCGGCGCGGGCTACCTGCTCGCCCTCGACGGCGCCGGCACTCTCTCGCTCCCGGCCACCCTGGGCCCGGCAGCCTCCGGCGACGTCTTCATGCAGGCCTTGCTGCAGGACGTCGGCGCCGGCAATGGGAAGTACTCCGCGACCAACGGTCTGCAGTTGTCCATCCCGTAGCAGGCTGAACCGTCTACTGCTTCAAGAAGGCAGGCGCACCCCGGTGCGCCTGCCTTCTTCCTTCGTGCTCTTCATGTCCTTCGTGGTGGAGATTTCCCCGCGTGAGGCTACCTGCTAGGATCGCCCCCTCGTCCTGCTCCCTTCCTGGAGGAGATTCTCATGGCCCTCACACCG
>JAZDLC010000198.1:0-4466 GCA_043802345.1 Planctomycetota bacterium
ACGTTGTCCCCCACCGAGATGGAGTTCAAGAGCGCGCCGAACTGGACCAGCATGCCGATCCGGGCCCGGAAGCGGTCCAGCTCATCCTCGTCCAGATCATTCAGATTCCGGCCGAGCAGCCGGACGACCCCGCTGGTGGGACGCAGGAGACCGACCATGCAGCGCAGCACGGTGGTCTTGCCGCACCCGGAGGGCCCCATCAGCACGAAGACCTCTCCCCTCTTGACCTTCAGGCTGACGCCCCGCAGGACGTCCCGCTGACCGAAGGTCATGCGGAGATCCTCCACCACGATCGGATACTCCGTGATCTCGCTCACACACCCCCCAGGAAGAAGGCGGCTGTGAAGAACAGGTCGGCGCAGATCACGGCGGCGATGCCGATCACCACCGACGAAGTGGTCTTGAGCCCGACATCGGTGGAGCCGCCCCGCACCATCAGGCCATGCATGGCGCCGGTCAGCCCGATCAGCAAACCGAAGACACCGGCCTTCACCAGGCCGGTGATCAGGTCGGTGACGGAGATCGCGGCCACGGTCTGGTTCCAGTACTCCGAAAACGGAATCCCGAAGATCAGCATTCCGGTGCAGAAGCCTCCCCCCACTCCGACCAGGTCGGCGAACATCACCAGGCAGGGCAGCACGACCACCAGGCCGAGGATCTTCGGCACCACCAGATACGGAATCGGGTTCATGCCCATGACGCGCAGGCCGTCCAGTTCCTCGGTGACGGCCATGGTACCGATCTCGGCGGTGATGGCCGAGCCGCTACGTCCCGCGATCAGGATGGCGGTCATGATCGGACCGATCTCCCTTGTGAGCGACACGCCCACCAAGTCGGCGGAGAAGATGCGCAGTCCCTCGCCGCCGAACGACTCCAGTTGTTGCCCGGAGGAAATGCCGAGGATCAAGCCCATCAGGACCGCGACCAGCGACACGATCGGCAGGGCGTCGACGCCCATCAACGTCATCTCCTCCATCACTCGCGCCAACCGGAGCCGATGTCCGGTGAACGGACCGATGAAGGTGTAATAGATCAGCAGGAAGAGAAGCGAGGCGAAGCGCCGGACCTTCTCCGAAACCTGCTCCACCACCTCGCTCGCGGTCTCCACCAGCAGGTCGGAAACCGGCAGCCGCAGGAAAGTGGTCATCTCGCCGCGAAAGACCTCCGGAGGCGGCAGCGCCTCCAGGAAGCAGCGCAACTCGCGGCTGGCATTGCGGAGCACCAGCCGCCCCTCGCCGGCCTTCAGGCGGCGCACCAGGAACTCGGCGCCCGCGGAGTCGAAACTCCGGATCCCGCCCGCGTCGAGCAGAATGTTGGAACGCCCCGCGAGACCGTTCTCCACGGCCCCCTCGGCGTCCTTGAGTTGTCCCCTCACCAGGTCGCCTTCCAACCAGATGACCTGGAAGTCGCCATCCACGGAGGTCTGCACCTGAATCGGTCTAATGTCTGGTTGGCCGGTCAGAGCGCCTCCCGGATCTTGAGTAAGAGCCAAGCGTGCGGTAGTTTAGGATACTTTTGCCGATCCGCACGGTTCCCGTCGCTTGAATCCACCCCAAAAAGTCGGGTGAATCGGCCGATTGGGCCGGCGTTTGCTCACAAGGTGCCTCAGAGTCCCGTTCCCCACCAGATCGGTTACCGGCCGGAAGCGCCGGTCACCCGTTCGAAACACACCCCGATGGAGAGCGCCGTGTTCGCCTTCAGCTACCTCATCCTCGCCAGCCTGACGATTCTGACCCCGGCCGCGGACGAGTCCGCCGGCGATTCCAAGCAGGCGGACCGGTATGAACCGGCGCTCAACGCCTGGTACCTGGGAGACCTCGATCGGGCCAAGGAGCTGGCGGATGAGCTGGTGCAGTCGGACGACCTGGATGCCATGGCCCATGCCCTGCTCGGCCAGGTGTTGGACAGCCAGGGAAACGAGGAGAGTGACGAGCACCTGGAGCGGGCACTCGAACTGGGCGGTGATGACGTGGCCGTCCTGACCCGGGTGGCCGATCTCTACGCGACGCGGTTCGGCAACTACGTGGACACCGACCTCTCCTACCTGGCGCCGGAAGCCCGCCGGCAGGCGAGCGACCTGTACCGGCGCTGGGCGGAGCTGGAGCCGGATTCCCCGCTGCCGATCCAGCGGCTTGCCTGGCTGGAGAAGACCGAGGGCAACGGGCCCGCCGCCATCGGCCTGCTGTTCGCCGCGATCGCGCTCGACCCGATGGTCGATGCTCCCCACGGAGAGCTCTGGAGCTTTCTCGGCAACGGCGTGGAGTACGATGAGCTGGCCTCGTTCTACGAGGGGCTGGCCTTGACGAGAACGGAACCGACCGCGCGAGGCCGCTGCCTCAACTACGAGGGCCAGGTCCTGATCGCCATGGGGCAGAAGCTCAGGAGAGACGCTCCTCCGGCCGGGCGGGACGGCCCGAGCGCGGAGCGGCTGAACCTGCTGGCGGATGCCCGCAGGGCTTTCTACCGGGCCGTTCCCATCCTGGAGCAGTCGGCCGCGGTCGACCCGGCCCAGGAGGAGGCCGCCAGGTGGTACGTGGCGGACGCCCGGGTCGTCGCCGCAGAGTTGTTCGGCGAAATGGGCGATCTGGCCGCGGTCACGGGGATCATGGACGAGGTCCGCGAAGCGATCCTGGCGAGCAGTCCGGCCGGAACGGAGGGCTTCAAGCAGAAGATCGACAAGCGGGGATACGCCATCTTCAACGCCGCCGGCGGCGAGGGGGCGACCTCGGGGGGATGAAGACCCTCAGCGAATTCTGGAAGTGGGCCGTGGATCAGGTGGACGACGACAAGGAGTGGTGGAACAACTACGCGTTCTTCTGCAGGGAAGCAAAGAAGTACGAGGAGTCGTACGTCGCGTACAGCCAGTGCCTCGAGATGGATCCCACCAGCGTCCGCATCATGAACGACACCGGGCTGATCCAGCTCTATCACCTCAAGACCGATCTCGACCGAGCGCTTTCGTTGTTCGAGCAGGCATGTGAACTGGGCGAGGCCAAGGTCGCGCAGCTCCCGGAGGGCAGGAGGCTGGGCGCGGAGATGCTCTCGGCCTATGGAGACGCCCTGCTGAACCTGGGCCGGGTTCACACGCTGAACGGGCACTTCGAGCAGGCGGAGGAGGCGTTCAACCGCCTCGCCGAGCTGGACGGCGAACGTACGGACCTGTTCCAGAGCCGGTTCGAGCTGATTTTGGCGACCGGCGACCGGGAGCGGCTCAAGGAGATGGTTCACGAGACGGCCCTCACCCTGCTGACGGAGCCCCGGAGCAGGGGAACGAGGTACCGCCTGGCGTGGGCACACGACGAACTCATCCCGAAAGAAGAGGGCGCGCCGGTGGAACCAGAGGTCGCGGAGCTGATACGGCTGATCGAGAAGATCCTCAGGCCTGAGGCCGAAGAGGCCGAGGATGCAGAGGATGCAGAGTAGGCCCTGCCGGGTGCCGGCGGGCCGACCTGAGAAACGGCTGGTGCACAAGCGGAACCATCCTGTGTCGAGATCATCCGAAGGTGCAGAGGTCGCGGATTATTGGTGGATACCGCGGGTTCGTTGCGACGTAGAAACCGGCCACGCTGGCCCTTCCCGGCATTCCACGCTGTATTCGGCCCCCTGCCGGCGCAGGAGATTGACATGATCCGATCCGCCCGCTGTCACTCGAAACCGGTCTCTTCGTGGGGAGCAACCCTGGCCCTGCTCGGACTGCTCGCGGCCCCCGCCGCATCCCAGGTGGCGGCCAGTGAGCCGGCCGCCGCGGAGCCCGCTCCGGTTCTGGATCAGAACCTGCTGAGCCGGGCGGAGAACGACCTCGACGAGGGTCGCGCGCGGATGGCCGTGGAACGATTCAGGAAGCTGGCCGAGAGTCCGGCCGCGAACCGGAGCGTGTTCCTGGGACTGGGCAAGGCGGAATCACTCGCCGGAAACTTCGCCGCGGCGGTCGACGCGCTGGTCGCCGCCTCCAACTTCCGTGAGAACGACTACGAGGTCACCATCGCGCTCGCCAACGCGCTGCGCCTCCAGGGGAACCAGGCGAACCGGGAGGGCGATACCGAGGCCGCGGGAATGGCGCTGATGGATGCGGACCGCTTCTTCGAGGAAGCGGCCAGACTCAGGCCGACCGATGCGGAGCCTCTTTTGGGCGCGTCACGGGTGGCGAGGGAGATGGGCGACTCCGACCGGGCGCTCCAGCTGGTGGTGAAGGCCACCACCGTTCAACCAGATCACGTCGAGGCGTTGGTCGAGCTCGGTTGCCAGAGGTTCGCCACCTACTGGTATCTGAAGGGGATGCAGGGAGAGGAGGCGGCAAGGGACGCGCAGGAGCTGTGCCGGGCCGCCTACGCGAGGGCGCTGGAGCTGGATCCAAGAAACGGCCCGGCCTTGAACGGAATGGGCTGGATCGCCATGCACGGCGACGACGAGAGCCAGGCGATCGACTGGTTCCGGAAGTCCCTGCTGGCCGATCCCACCCTGGCCGA
>JAZDLC010000199.1:0-3168 GCA_043802345.1 Planctomycetota bacterium
TACGTCCAACTCGGCTGCCTCGCTCAGGGGCTGCAACAACACCTGGCCGTCAACTTCCGAAAGACCGTCTGGGACCACTTTCGCAGTTGGATTCGAACAATGAAGCCAAGTCTTCCTCCCTCCGAGGCCGTCGTCGCTCAGGCTCTACGCGCGAACCTCCAGCAATTTCTCGTGGCCGCGCCCCAGGACCATGAACTCGCAGAATTCACCCTTGAGTACATGGACCCTGAGCAATGCCCGATCCTGCTGCTCGCAGGATAGATGACCCCCTGACGAACGTTGCACTCTCCAGTGCGTAAGTGGCGCCAGGAGAATCTGCAGTGTTGTGCGATCAAATTCATCGTCCTACAGCAGCAAGACTGCGTGCTCAATCTTCGCGTCCGAGTGGTGGCCGCGATCCCGGAGGATCGAGGAGTGACCCGGGGCTACGCGATGGCAAATACCACCGCGGGCTGGCAGCGCGAGCGGAGGGGGCTGACCAGACGCGGAAAAACGGGCCGGACTATTCCGCGGAACGTAGGCTGGACAGTCTCGAAACGATGCTCAACTACATCCAGACGACAACAACCGCCCGTGGCCTTGACGTCCGGGCCTACCTGGACACGAGGGAGTACGCCAAGGGCGTGCGAGTATCCGACGCTGACATGAAGGCGCTCGCACTCAAGAAGCGAAGCGAGCTCGAGAAATGGAACTACACGATCAGCCCGAGACTCAGCGCGTAGAATGTGAAGTTGTTTTTGACAGAGCCCTAAGTTGCGGCTCCGCCGCGTTGTGCCCTCTGTGGTGAGTTTTCCGGTCTTCGAACAACACGGGGTCTTGGCCTACGTGACGGAGAGACCGATGAAGACGGCCACCACGCCGCGGCAGGGGAGGAGGCGTCACCAACAGCGGTTTCCCTTGCGCGTTCGCCGCCCCCGGGCCAGAATGCCGCGGCCCCGCCAAGAGAGTCCGGCCGCTGCGCTCTGCCCAAAGAAGAGTCCATGGAACAGGCATCGACGCTCGAGATCATCAGACGGGAGCTCTTCCACGGTGCGGCCGACTACACGAAGAGCCTGCCGGATCTCTACATCCCGCACCGATTCCGGCTGATCGCCCCATCCCAGGCGGGCCGCTTCCTGGAGGAGCTGCGCGCGAGCCTGGTCGAGGAAGAGATCCTCGTGTACCTGCACTTCCCTTTCTGCTTCTCCGAGTGCAGGTTCTGCAATTCCTTCCCGCACAAGGTGAACCGGGAGGTTCAGGACCGGTATGTGCAGAGCCTCGTGAAGGAGATCTCCCTCTTCTTTGACGCCGGGGTCTTCGCCGGCAAGCGGGCGAGGTGCGTCTACCTCGGCGGCGGGACTCCGACTTCGTTCTCCATGGACGACATCCGTCTCGTCCTCGGGACGCTCAGATCGTGCATCGAGCTCACGGACGACATCACGTGCGAGGCGCACCCGTCCACGCTGGAGAACGGCCGGCGCATCCAGGCCATGGTGGACGCCGGCATCAATCGCATCAGCGTCGGCTGCCAGACGTTCGACCCGGCCGTGCTCGAGCACTGCAACAGGACGCACACGGCGACCCAGGTAAAAAAGATCATCGACACGGCCAGGGAAGCTGGCGCGAGAACGAACATCGACATGATGACGGGCCTTCCCGGACAGAGCCTCTCGTCCGTCGAGGGGGACCTCGAGATCCTGGATCGAATCCGGCCGGACGCCATCGAGTACATCCGTCACGAGATCGTCAATCCGCTGGTGATCGCCCTGTTCAAGAGCCATCCCGAGCTCGTGGTGGGGGATGACGAACTGTTCGAGATGGTGTATCGCACCCAGAGCTGGCTCGAGGAACGCGGCTACGAGCAGAACGGCCGCTACACGACCGGCAGGCAGTGGGAGTACCGGTATCACTGGCTCGAGGAGATGCCGATCATCGCGTTCGGCTCGCGCGCGAGGTCGTACACCAAGACGATGTGCTACGACAAGCACGAGGATCTCCCGACCTACTTCAGCGCGATCGAGAAGGGGATCCCTCCGGCCATCCGACAGATCAACCTGACGAAGAGGGAGCAGATGTACCGCTCCCTGCTCCTCCGCCTGCAGATCCGCAAGGGAGTCAAAATCCGGACGTTCCAGGACCGCTTCGGCGAGGACCCCCGCATCGCACTGGCGCGGGTCGTCAAGGATCTCGAGGGATTGGGCTGTCTGGAAGAAGCCGACGGCGCGCTGCGTCTCACCAGATACGGCTCCTATTTCGTCGAGGATATCTGCGATCTGATCGTGGACGCGGCTCTGAAAGAGGAGTCCAAGGACCTGGGGAGGGCGCCGCACTCGGAGGGGAACACCTCCTCGAGGCTGAGCCTCGGGTAGGCGGCGGATTAGTCTGGAGCCCGGGCAGCCACGAACCGTCTCTCGTCAGTCCTCGCGCGCCAGCCTGAGCAGCGCGCGCCGCAGGCGCTGGTGACCCTCCAGCAGCGGCACGAAGTCCGACTCGCGCCGGCCGCCCTTCGCCCTGACCGCCGCCGCGAGGGCCTTCCTGTCGGAGGCGGGCCACTTCTCGAGATCCGGAATCAGCGCGATGATCGGACTCCACCGCTTCCAGGCGAAGCGCTCCCCGGCGGTGATTCCCCGGGTCGGCGTCTTCAGCAGACTGGCCGCCTCGCGCCAGCAGGTTGCGATGCCGGCTTCCCGATCCGCGCCGAAGCGCTCCGCCAGGGATCGGGTGACCCTGAGGCCGACGTGGCCGAGGGAGTAGCTTCCCAGCACCCGCTCCTGGGACCTGGTCAGCGTGAGGTAGAGGTAGTCGGACGACAGCTTGTCCAGCGTGGTCTCGCTGGAGCGGTGCGACGGGTCCTGCTTCATTCGTTTCAGCTCGCCCTGCAGCAGTGCGAGAACGCCGGGGTCGCGCGGGCGGAATCCCATCTTGTAGTAGAACCACCAGGCCCCCGAACTCAGCCCTTCGGCGTTGCCGTGACCGAGTTGATACGGATCGATCGAGAAGCCCGTCGAACCGAACAGAACCCGCGCCGTCTCCAGGACCTTGCCGAAGACGCGCGCCGCCTCCCCGCCACGGAACGATTCGAACACGTTGTACGCCACTTCGGTGCAGCCGAAGATCGTCGTCAGCAGCACATAGCCGATCGGCACGCCGTTCTTGAGAGTCAGGAAGCCGTAGGTGGTCTCGAGAACG
>JAZDLC010000200.1:0-17944 GCA_043802345.1 Planctomycetota bacterium
GCTCTCGGGCGTGCTTCCTGGGCGGGCCAGGACCTGGGGTGGGACGTGTGCGCTCCGGGCGCGACGAACGGGGGGTGTTCTGCTGGCGGGGGAAGGCGAGTGGTCGGGGGCGGGTTTGGGGAATGATGGGTCCAGGGTGAATGGTGATTGGGGTTTCTTTCTGGCCCGCCCTGGAAGCGCGTCCGAGAGCTACTGAATCGTTCTTTCGGTGGCTGGAAGGCGGGGGCGCCTTCGGTTCTTTTGGGGGGAGGTTACGGAAGGTGGGGACGACCAATAGATGCAATGAGGTGGTCCCTCCATGGATGCGGGGAGCAGGTCGCGGTCGCCGGCCTGTGAGGTGCAGTCGTACCCGTGCGCGGTCACGATGGTCCCGTTCCGACCACGCTCAACGCGCATCGATCGTGTTCGTGCACGTGGACCGTTGCTGCGCGACTGAGTACAAGAACGGGATGGCTCCTCTCCATTTGGTTGCGGTCGGCGGCCGCGCCGTGTCCTTCGTGGGGAGAGGAATTGCGTATCTCGCGCCGCCGACGAGTGGAGTTGTGCCGTCTTCAGCGGGGCGTCACGGCGCCGGCCGGAACAGTTCCCGGGTCTCCCGCTTCCAGCCGTACTCCACGTAGCGATAGCTCAGCGCCGCGACGGTCAGGATGACCGCGATGTTCGCGAAGAGCGGGATCAGGTCGTAGTGACCCGGCTCCTTGAACAGGAACAGGATCAGCACGCCGTGCCAGAAGTAGAGGGAATAGCAGATCATCCCGAGCCACTGCAGCGGGGCGCAGGTGAAGACCAGATGCAGGGCACCTCTCCTCAGGGAAAGCAGTCCGTACGCGAGGGCGAAGGTGCCCAGGCTGATCAGGTAGTAGAGGAACGGCACGGCGTTTCTCGAGAGCTCGCCCGTCCACAGCCGGTCGTAATACCAGCATGCTGAGTACAGGCCGGCCGCCCCCAACAGACAGGAGATGCGGGCGAGGGGAGCGGAAAGCGCGCCCCTCTTGACGTACAGGTGGCAAAGAGCCATGCCGAGCACGAACTCATCCAGCCGGCCGATGAAGGAGTCCTTGATCGGGTCGAGGTGGGGGTCCTGGTGGAAGGCGCCGCCGTAGTGGAATTCACCGAAGATCCGCGTGGCCAGGCTCAAGGCCATCACCGAGAGGAGCAACCGGCCGATCCCGAAGCGCAGGTAGAGCCGTACGAGCAGAGGGAACAGCACGCTGAACCAGATCTCCAGCCCGAGCGACCAGAGCACCCAGTTGTACGGGGGGTAGTAGAGGTCCTCCACGAAGTTGAAGGTGCCGGTGCCCATGAAAAAGAGATCGGAGAAGAACTCGGCGCTGCCCGGTTGCGGGTGCCAGACGAACACCGCGCAGATCAGCACACCGAAGTAGTAGAGCGGCATCAGTCGCTGGAAGCGGCGGCGGTAGAAGCCGCGCGTGTCGGCGGGGGACGCCATGGCGCGGCTTCCTCTCGCATACGGCAGGAGGAGCACGAAGCCGGAGAGCACGAAGAAGATGTTGACGCCCATCCAGCCGTTGTTGGTCGGGTCGGAGATCTTCAGATCGAGCCCGAAGGTGGCCCACTCCAGCTTGCCCGGCATGGTGAAGCGGGAGAAGAGGTGGTAGCAGAACACCGAGAGGATCGCGAGTCCCCGCAGGCCGTTGATGACTCCGAGCCGGTCACCGCCCTGGTCTGTCGCTCGACCCGTCTCGAGAGTGGCGGTCAACGCCTGCGCGCCTCCTGGACTTCTACTTCGTCGCCCTCGACGTATGCGGGGGTGAAGGTCGAGAGCATCACTGTTCCCCCCTCGGCCCGGTTGACGTAGGAGTACGGCACGTTCATGGGGATGTGGATCAGCATTCCCGCCTGAACCGGCTGCCACTCCTGATCGAGCAGCATGTCCCCATGCCCCTCGAGGATGTAGAGCGTCTTGTCGCTGTGATGATGGTAGAGGGGGCGTGTCCGGTCCTTGACGGTGACGAGCGAGACCGAGGAGCGGGGCGTGCCGGCGAGCAGCGGCATGACCGCGGGGTCGCCCACCGGCGGATGCTGCAGCATCTCCCGCGTGTCGACGATCATCGGCGGCCTGGGAGGCTCCTCCGGCTGGATGATGGAGAACCCGTAGAAGAGGGTGTCGCAGCCGCCAAGCGCGGAGAGCAGAAGCAGCGCTGCCAGCCGGGCGTGACGTCGGATGCTCATTGGGTTTGTCTCCGAAGCTCTGTGGAACCGCATGGGGGTCGTTCTACAGCAGAGCGGCGCGAGAGGGAAACAGAACCCCCGGCGGCCCCCTACCGGTCGGGGCACTTCACGCGCAGGAACTCTCGCGAGCGGCTGCCCCCGACGTACCCGAGCGCTTCCAGGGGATCACCATCCGGGATCTCCCCGCTCATGCTCTTGCTGTGAAGCGGATTGCTCAGGAATCGCGCCAGCTCCTCACGGAGTTCGAGCATCCGAGGATGCTGCGGATTGAACAGGTTGGCCTGCTCCAGGGGGTCGCTCTCCAGGTCGTACAGCTCGAAGCACTCGAGCGGAAAGGCCGCGTCCTGCCGCAGATGGTACGGGCGCTTTTTCGGCCTCACGCCGCCGGGGTTGTGGATGTATTTGAAGCGGCCATCCGACACGGAGAAGATCAGATCTTCCCACTCGGCGAAGACGTGCGTCCTGGGTGTGGCGGGGGCGTCTTCGTCGAGGATTGGCAGCAGCGAGAACCCCTCGTTTTCCTGCGGGATCTCCACGCTGGCCGCCTCCAGCAGCGTCGGGAACAGGTCCAGGATCTGGGCCAGGGCGTGCGAAGTCCGGCCGCCGATCTCGCGGCCCGGCCGGGCGAGGATCAGGGGGATCCGCAGGGTGGAGTCGTAGATCGAGTTGCCGTGGAAGAAGTACCGGTGATGATCGCCGAGCTCGTCTCCATGGTCGGAAGTGAAGACCACCAGGGATCCGTTCCAGAGCCCCTTCGCTGCGAGCGCCTCCGCGACGCGCGCCAGCTTGCCGTCGCACTCGAGAATACTCGCGTCGTAGAGCGCGCGGACCTGCTTCAGGTCGGCCTCGTCACAGGTCTCTGCCCCCAAGGTCCAGCGGTCGAGCAGGGGATTGATCCGATCCTGTTCCGGCTCTCCCGGCCCTCCGGTCGGGTAGCGGGCCGGCCCGGCGTAGCCCGGATCCCGGAACAGCCGGGCCTGCTCCTCCAGGGGCGCATAGGGAGCGTGAACGTCGTACAGATGCACCCAGAGAAAAATCGGCGCGTCCGGCTCTTCCGGGAGCGCATCGATCCAGCGAGTGGCCGCGGCCACGGTGCGGTCGTCCCAGATCTTCTGGTACCGGAAGGCCTCGTCGTACCCCTCCTCGTTCAGCCCGCCCCTCACGCCGTCCTCCGCCACGTCGAATCCGCGGACCCAGAAGGACCAGTGGGTGATGTCGAGGTTGGAGCAGAATCCCGCGGTGCGGTAACCGGACTGCTGGAGCAGAACCGGCAGGGGAACATGCTCCGGCGGCAGCGCCATGCCGTTCGACCGGAGGCCGTGGGTGGCGGGGTACTTTCCTGTCAGCAAGGACGCCAGCGAGGGGTGGGTCTGCCCCCTGGGCGCGTAGCAGCGGTCGAAGGTGACGCCCTCCTTCGCCAGGCGGGTCGCGAAAGGAGACGTTTTCGCGTTCACCCGGTCGGCCCGCAGGGTGTCGATGGTGAAGAGAATGATGTTCGGCCGCGCCGGCCGCTCCGGCCCGCATGAAGGGAGCAAACCTGCGAGCAGGACGAGCGCCGCGAGACGCACGCGGGAGATCAGCGAGGATCGCGGTTCAGATCCCGGATTCTCGTGATGACCCAATGTTCCTGCTCGACTTGCAGACAGAGCTCGAACGCTTCGTGACCCCGCAGGAACCGGTTCGCGAACGAGAGTGTGTACTCCAGTTGCGCCGGAACACCCCAACGGAGCTTGGCTCCGGTGCAGCGCACCGAGAGATCCAGATTGCCGGTCTCCGGGTTGCGATAGACGTCCGGTTCGATGTCGATGTCACCGATCAGGATGTAGTCCTGGCCCCGGTCGCCGACCGGCCGCTCACCCGATGGTCTGACTGTCCTGCCGTCATCCACCAGCGGGACCAGTTGCCGTCCGCGGCGCAGCAAGGACTGTTTTCTGAGGTCGGCCGAGAGCACCTTGCGCAGGTCCTCCTCGTTCATCTGGTCGATGGCGTTGATGAAGATATCGACGATCTTCGACTGCGGCGCGTAGTCGTGGAGCGGGTAGTGCCGCAAGCCGTAGTCGTCCTCGGCGGGATCTTCCGTCCAGAGCCCGACCAACAGGTCGAAGACCTCGAAAGGCCTCACCAGGACCTCGGCGCCGATCAGGAAGTGCAGCGCCAGGCCGATGTCCCAGGTGTTCTTCGGGACTTCCCCCACGGCCGGAACGCCGGGAACGAGGGGGGCTTCGTAGGGGCGCATCTGTCCAAGCGCCCAGAGAGGCGCCCGGCCGGCGCTGCCATACGCTCCCACCCGGTCGCCCAGGTGCCATTCCCGGTACATCCCCTCCTCGTAGATGCCGGAGGCGCGCCCATCGAGGGCCAGACGCCAGGAACGGAGATTCTGGTACGATATCCAGATATTGTCAGAGGCGTAGATCTCGAACCCGAAGCCAGGTCCCACGCCCAAGCTGACCTTGAACAGGTCGAACACGTCAAGCAGGCGATTCGGCAGGTACATCAGGAAGCGCCGCTGAGCCGATACATGGTCGGGCATCGGCTGGGCCTGTTCCTTGGAGGAATCCAGGGCCTCCCGGATGAACTCGATCGAGGAGTAGCTGGGCGACGATGGTGCGAAGACTGCACAGCCGCCGGAGCAAAGAAGAAGCGGGGCGGCGAGCAGGGCTGAACGACTCAATCTCATGGGTGTGACTCCTGCAACCGGTCGGTGCCTCTGTCTTATCGATCCAGCGCGTATGATGCAACGAGCATGCGTGTGGTGGTAGTCATTCCGGCGTTGAACGAAGAAAGGGGCATCGGCAAGGTGCTGGCCGATCTCCCGAGCGGCGAGCTTCTCGAGGTGATCGTCGTTGACAACGGTAGTTCCGACCGGACCGCGGAAGTGGCCCGGAGTCTTGGGGCACGGGTGATCGAGGAGGCGGAGCGAGGGTATGGCGCCGCCTGCCTGGCGGGCATTGCCGCGGCCAAAGAGTGCGACGTGGTGGCATTCGTGGACGCCGACTATTCCGATTTCCCCGGAGAACTGCCGGAGCTGCTGGCGCCGATCGAGAGGGGCGAGGCCGATCTGGTGATCGGATCCCGGATGATCCAGAAGGAGAGCCGGGCGGCCCTTTTGCCCCAGGCCCGCTTCGGGAACTGGCTCTCCGGCCTCCTGCTCTCGCGCCTGTTCGGGGCGAAGGTGACCGACCTCGGCCCGTTCCGGGCGATCCGTTCCGCCGCCCTGAGAGCGCTTGAGATGGACGACAGGCGCTTCGGCTGGACGGTGCAGATGCAGGCCCGGGCCTTCGCCCGGGGGTTCAGGGTTCGAGAAGTCCCGGTTTCGTACCGGCCGCGCATCGGCAAGTCGAAGATCAGCGGCACTCTGATGGGGAGTTTTCGGGCGGGAATGACGATCCTCTGGACAATTGGTGCTGAGTTCCTCCGGCGGCGGCGGCCTAGAATAACTCACGAATCGGATGTGACGCATGTCCCTCGAGGGTGAACCATGTTCCGTGGTCTGACATCCCTGGCGCTGCTGATCCTCCTGGGGACCGGCGGGTTCCTCGCTTACCAGAAGTTCACCGAGGAACAGGCCCAGTTCGCGAAACTGGCGGCGCAGAACGAGGAGAAGAAACAGATCATCGACCGCCTGACACGGTCCAGTCGGGTTGCGCAGGCGAGGCTCCTCGAACGTTGGACGGAAGATGACGGGCGAGTGATGTCCAGAATCCTATTCGTGGAAGTGGATAATGAAGGCCTCGAACTGAGCCGCAAGAAACTGACCGTTGAGGGAAAGGTCGTCTACTTCGACGCGTTGGTGCTCAAGTTCGATCCGGAACTGGTCGGTAAGGCAGACGAGCTTCGGGGGAAGTCAATCCTGCTCTTCAGGCGCATCTTCGGCGAGCATCAGAAGCCGTCGGAGGGAGTCGAACTGGGCGAGGGTGGAGAGAAAGGTATCCCCGACTTCTTCTTGAGCAAGGATAGTCCCACACCCCAGCAAGTGGCCCTGTGGAAGGACTTCTGGAAGCTCGCCAACGATTGCAAGGCGGCAGCGGCAGCGGGAGTTCGTGGGGCTCACGGGGAAGCACCCTACACCGAAGTCGAAGAGAACATGATCTACACCCTCAGACTTGACCATGCCGGAGGCCTGAATATCGTGCCGTCGAAAGTTCAGCCTGTGATGCTGGGCGATAGCTAGGAGAGAAGAGGCACCGGTCCCCTTTTTCATGACTAGCGCACGAGCAGGACCTTGCAGTTGCCGCAACGGACCTGGCCTTCGGTGGCGGACCTGGGGAAGGCGTTGCTCTGGGTGCAGAAGGGACAGCGGATGTGGATCTTCCCTTCGCGCTCCTCATGCTTGGCGGAGCGGCAGCGAGGGCAGGCGTAGCTGTTGGTCGGGCTGAAGAGGCGGAAGTTCTGGCAGACCGAGAGACGCACTGTCGCGTGCTGCGCGCTCGTGCCCTTGGTGATTCGCTCGTACGCTTCGTGAATCCGCTTGAACTTCTCTTCGGCGACCGAGGTGAACTCCTCGCCCAGATGCTGGAAGCGGTCCGGATGGTAGTTCTTCACCGCTTCCCGGTACTTCGCCTTGACCGTGGCCAGGTCGGCGCCCGGGGCAAGGCCCAGCAGGGTGTAGTCGTCTCCTCCGCCGCCACCGGAGGCGGACGCTGTCACGAAGTGAGCCCGAATGCCCTCGAAATCGGCCCGGGAGAGGCCGAGGGCCAGTGCGGCATCCAACAGGGCGGACTCCTCGAATCCCTGGAGCTGGCGGTCGGCCAGGGCGACGCGGAACAGAACAAACAGGACATGAACCCGATCGGCGGCGTCCAGAGCGGGCATTTCGCCGGCCAGTTCCGAGGGGCGCGCCGTCGCTTCCTGCAAGCAGGCGTCGATCATCCGATCGATGGCGGCGAGGCTGGACGGCGGCAGGCCCGCGTCACGCTGGAAGTACGACCGGATCGCCTCTCGCTCCGACGGCGCGACCTCCCCATCCAGCCGCGCCACCGCCACCGCCATCCTCAGGAGGGCCGTGGCCCTCTCCAGCGCCAGACCCCGGCTGCGGGTACCGCCTCCCTGCGGCGCCAGCTGCTTCTGGAAGAGATGGCCCAACAGGGCTCCGATGACCAGCCCGGGCAGGGAACCCTTGCCGAGAAAGAGACCCAGGCCGGCGCCCACCAGGGCGCCAACCGGTGCGTTCCTCGGCACGACGGTCCTGCGGGCCGGTGTGGTCATCGGGTGCCCGCATTCAGAGGAACCAGGTCGTGGGCGCAGCCATCGATTGCCCGGGGCGGCGTGACCTGCAGCAGCCGGGCCAGGGTCGGCGCAAGATCGATGGATCCGAACCGCTCACCCCGGATGCCGGCCGGGATCGCGGGTCCAAGGAAGATCATCGGCACCCGCTGGTCGTAGTCGTACTGGGTGCCGTGATTCGACTTCACGTAGGCCGCGGAGTCGAGGTAGTCCAGGTGGAAGTGTCGTTCGAAGTCCAGCATCAGGTCACCGCTCCGCTCCGGGTGGAACGAAAGCCGAAACGATTCGGGGACGGTCTCATCGCCACGACTCAACCGCTGGAAGGAGTATGCGGTGCGGATGCCGGGAATGGAACGTACCGCCTGAATCGCCGCGTCACGGACCAGCTCGAGGTCGAGGCCGAGGTCCCCGGCGACGCGGTGGTCCAAAAAAACGTCTGGACGCGCGGAGAATACCCAGTCGGCCTCGCCAAAGCGCTGGTCGAGCTCCCTGTCGATGGTCTTCTCCAGTGCACTCTTCGGGACCCGACCCGCCGGCAGGCCGCTCGAACAGAGCCTCTCCACCACCGGATTCACCCCATGGTCGGCAGTCAGGACCAGCACCTGCCGGTCCGCCCCCGCGGCCCGCTCCAGCGCCTCGAAGAAGGCCGGCAATGCCTCATCCAGCCAGGCGTAGTACTCGCAGACTTCCCGGGAGTCCGGCCCGTAGGCATGACCGATGTAGTCCGCGGACGAGAGGCTGACGAGCAGCAGGTCCGGCTCCTCGTCGGCGCCCAGTCCGAGAGCAAAGATGGCCGCGGTGGCCAGGGCCAGGGTCCGCTCATCGCCAAAAGGCGTGAACACCAGGTCGCTCACTGTCGTCACGGCATGGGGAAACGACGCATCGCTCAGGTCGCCGAGGGGACTCCGGCCTTCGTACGACATCGCGTCCCGGGTGACACCGGTGTCCTCGAGCCGGGCCTCGTCGAGCAGCGGTGTCCAGACGCGGCCCACCTGCGCCTGCGGCGGATGGGTCCGGTTGAACTCGGCAACCCAGTCCGGCTGCTTCTTCGCGTAGAAGGAGGAAGTGGTGAATTCCCCGGTCTCCCCGTCCCCGTAGACGCTGGCGTCCGGACCCTGCCCTCCCAGCAGGACCGCGGCGCGCCCCTTGATCGCCACCGAGACCACCTTTGCCCCGGGCCGCTCCGCCTTGAGCCAGTCACCCAGAGCCGGGACCAGAAGATCCCGGGGAGAGCAACCGGCGGCCTTCCCGTTCCCGTTCAAGTTGTGCTCCCGCCGGTCGACGGTGACTGTCCGGAAGGTCCCCGGTGCTTCTTCCGGCAAGGAGTTGGCCACGATTCCGTGCCGGGACGGATGGCTGCCGGTGGAGAGCGTGGCATGGCCCGGTCCGGTGTTGGTGCCGGCGTGCAGATGCCGGGCATCGGTGAAAGACAGGCCGGAGCGAATCAGCCGGAGAAGGCCTCCCTCCAGGACCGGCCGGAAGCGATCCAGATAGTCGTGCCGCATCTGATCCACGACCAGCACGGTCACCAGCCGCGGCGGAGGCGCCGCGGGAAGATCGGCCGGCTCGGAGCACGCAGGCGCGGCTCCCATCAGCGCGGCGAACGAGAGAGCCGGGCCATACCGGATCATGAGAACCAGGAGATGCCCGCGAGGAAGCTCTGCGCCCAGAACTGGAAGAACGCGCCGAAGGCCCCGGCAGCGCCCTGATCCGCGAGAGCAAGGCGGCCGTTGTTGGTCAGGTCCAGGTCAAGGGCGATGGTATGCGCAGGGTCGACCACCGCGGCCACCAGCCGGGCCTCCCGCGGCTCCGGCGTGATCCGGTACCAGGGCCTCTCCTCGTCCAGGACGACCGTCTCCGTCGTGCCGTCGGAGAAGCGCAGCTCCACCGTGGTCTCCAGCCACAATTCGCCCCGGTTCCGGACGTAGACCTCCGAGCCGAACAGCTTCCCCTCCGCCTCCGCGCCACCGCGCTCCTCCGCGTCCGGATCCTCCGGCCGGAACCAGCGGCCGAGCCAGCTCCGCTTCTTGCCATGTCCGGAGAAGCGACTCTGGAGCTCTCCTCCGGGGTGCTCCGGAAGCAGGAAGCCGCTCGCCGCCCGGACCTCGAACGAGCGCACATCCTCCACCGCGTAGTCGATGGTCCCGCTGCCGTGCACGCATGCCACCAGGAAATCGTGGTAGCGGCCGCCGGTCTGTTCGTCCACCAGGGCGATGAAGTCCTCCGAAGTGGGATGCTGGAACGCGTACCGCCTGGACCAGGCGCGGATCAGCTCGCGCATCCGGTCCCAGCCGATCTGACCCTCCAGGGTCTTGAGCATCAGCGCCGGCTTGGAGTAGGCCGAGGCGTAGTAGGCGTTCTCGCGACCCTCCCGGAAGACCTCCCAGGACAGGGTCTTCAGCGGCGCGCTGTGCGCGAAGGGGACGTACGTCTCCTTTTTGTGTTGAAGGAGATCGGAACTGGCGTCCCGCGGGAACAGCGAGGGGATCGAGAAGCCGAAAAGGCGCGACTCCGGCTCGCCGTCGGCCCGGAAGAACGGACTGTCGTCGTACCCCACCAGGGCTGTCAGCAGCGGCGGCGCCTCCAGCACGGCATGGTAGATCCGGGTGGCCTGCAGGTGGGCCAGACCGGGCGACTCCCCCGGACCGGGGAAGATCTCCTGAAGCAGCCGGTGGGTCATGTAGGTGGTGATCCCCTCGTCCAGCCAGGCCTCCTCGAACTCGTTCGTGGCGACCATCCCGTACCAGTATTGGTGGCTGAACTCGTGCACCGTGACGCTGGCCGGGTCCGCCGACCGGGCGGCGAACCAGCCCAGGAACTCAGGCGCGGCAGCGCCGATGGTGAACAGCATGGGGTACTCCATGCCGCCGCCCTGCCCGTGCGGATGCGCCTCGATCACCAACCGTGGGTAGGGGTAGGGGAAGATCCACTCGTCGAGGCGCTCCATGGCCGTGCGCGCGGCGCGCAGGGTCAGCTCCGCCTTCGGCTCCAGGTATGGCTGGGAGAGCAGCACGATCTCGGTGCCCCGGCCGGTGGCCTCCGCATGACGGACGAAGTTCGGCGAGGCGCACCAGGCGAAGTCGTGCACCGCCTCGGCAAGGAAGGCGACCGTCTTCGTGCCCAGATCCTTGTCGAGCCCTGGCTCGCCCCGGGGCACTCCGGTCGCTTCCAGCACGTAATCCTCGGGAACCGTGATCGTCACCAGGTACTTGCCGAAGTCGGCGAAGAACTCCGAAGGGTTCCGGAAGGGCCAGTCGACGAACCGGCCGTTCTGGTGGGCGCAGAGCTTCGGGAACCACTGCATCGCGTTCACATGCCGGCCCACCTTCCCCATGCGGGCCACGATTCGCGGCAGCTTCGTCTGGAAGGAGATCCGGAACCGGATCTCCTTCCCCTTGCCCAGGGGCTCGAGGAGCCGCACGCGCATGATGGTGCCCTCGATGCGGGTGCGGTCGCCGAGGTTGGTTCCGGAACCGTCGAGGACCGAATGAACCAGGAGATAGCCGCTCCCTTTCGCGCCCCGCTCCAGGAGCTTCTGCCTGGCGCGCCCATCCAGGACCCAGGGCGTTTCGGTGTTGGCCCATGCGTTCGGATAGAGATGGAACGGGATCTCGTCGACGGGACCGTCCGACAGGTTGCGGAACAGCACGTCCTCCACACCGTCCAGCATCATCCGCTCCGCGTCGAGGCTCACCGCGATGGTGTACTCGTTGCTGAAGGGCCCTCCGGGAAGGACGGGAATCGGATCGGACTGTCCCTGAAGGACGCCGGAAAGAAGAGGGAGCAGGAATGGAATCAGGAAGATGCTGGAGCGCCCCTTGCCGCGGGGGCTGGGCGCGTCGACCACCGGGCTGGGCGCGTACGCCAGCTCCGGATCCTGCTCCTGCGGCGGGGCGGTCCCGTCCGCGTAGATCGCCATCAGGCCGCCGGCCCGGGCCACCAGGGCCGCCTGCAGCAGGAAGATGGTGACCTGGGTCAGCAAGAGGTAGACCACGAACGGCGGGACCGCGTAGTCGAGCCGCGCGCTGATGAAGGCCAGCGGGTGGAGCGGCCGGGTCCAGTCGATCTGCCGCAGCAGCAGGTCCTGGCAGGCGTACAGGGCGAGCACCAGCAGGGTGGAGAGGCCGAAGAACAAAAGAAGCGTGAATGGACTCCTGAGCGCGAACACCAGGCCCTTCCAGTAGCCGCGCAACATGAACCTGTCGTTGTCCATCACGCAGCGGATGCGGGCCAGATGCACCGGCAGCACCACCAGCAGCACGAAAAGAGCCACGAACAGGATCGTCTTGCCGGTCAGGATCCATCCCAGCAGCCCGGCCGAGGCGGCCCGTTCGAACGACTCGTTGAACCACCAGGTCAGGCCGCTCGAGGCCAGATCATTGAGCAGGGCCAGTCCCAGCAGAACCACGGCAGCCGGCACCAGCACCCGGAAGAACGGAAATAGATACCGGCCGCAGGCGGCGAAGAACGTGGTGAAGTTGAGAGGCCTGCGGCGGTCGGCGAGGGACGCCAGCACGCCTCCTTGCAAGAAGGCATAGACCACGAAGTAGGCGGCGGCGCTCAGCAGGGCCAGGGTCTCCAATGAAGAGAGAAACGGGGTCTGGCTGTGAAGCAGGTCGGTCAGGAAACCGGCGTCGAAGAGGGACAGGAACCCCCTGGAATCAGGAGTCTGCGCCACGGTGGTCCGGGCCAGGCAGTAGACGGGAACCGCCATGACCAGACCGAACAGGAAGTTCGTGAGGTAGAGCAGAACGACGCTCTTGACGCCGAAGAACGCCCGGACGAGCCCGAGGAAGAGCGCTCGAAACGCCAGCGAGATTGAACTCGCCAGCCCCGCGACCAGGGTCCTGAACGGTTGCAGCATGTTCGTGCCTTCCGATGCGGCATGCGGGTTGGGTCAGCCCGACAAAATAGATGTCTCCGGCCGGAAAGGGAAAGGCGGTTGCCGGAAGGATGCTCAATCGGTAAATCTTGCCTTTCTCGAGATTTCACTGGAGGATCCGATGCGGAAGATTTTGAGCAGCCTCGGTTTGGTGGTGATTCTACTCCCTCTGCTGGGCACATCCGGGTGCCAGTCGTTCTCCGAGCCGGGCGTGGACGAAGTCAAGGGGGTCCGGATTCTCGAACAGCCTGATCCGAGGACTCTGGAGATCTTCGGCCACGTCACCGCCCAGAAGACGTTCGCAAGAAGCGACTGGATGCGCGCTGAGGAGCTGACTCTGGAGAGTCTCAAGGCCGCGGCCATGCGGGAATACCCGGAAACGACCGTTCTTTTCCACGTCGCGCTGGTGCCGGGTGACGGCCAGAACACGCTGAAGGCCACCGGAATCGCGGCTCGCAGGCGAGGATCCTGAGCGCCTTCCGGCCGGGCTTGCCACGCCGAAACAAGTAAAACGGGCCTGCCACGCCGAAGAGAAGGGGGGCTCAAGGTAAGGGGTGGTCCGCGCCGATCTCCTGGTGTTCAGCTTGTGCTCACACCATGGATGTCTCCATTGCAGACCGCAAAGAACATCGGGCAGCCCCTGCGTTCGCTCGTTCAGGCATTGGAAGCTGCTCGCGCCGGTTCCGCCCAGGGAGCCGCCATCGATTCCCAGTTGGGCGACTTCATGCGGGGCGCCGGGGAGGCGCTCCCTGGAGAGTCCGCCCAGGGGCGCAAGCTCTTCCGGGAAACCACCCTTGAAGAACTGACGCCCGTGGTTTCGACGGCAGGATTGCTGCGGGCCGTGCGCCGCCGGACGGAGGCGGGCGCTCGGAATTTCTCCGCCCTGCGCCGTGCCATGGTCAACGTCCCCTCAGGCGAAGACCCGGCGGCGGAGGCATTCGATCGGTGTCTCCTCTCGGCCAACGCGCTCTCGGCTCTCAGGGCGCGGCGAACCTTCTTCCGCAGGGAGCTCAGGTACCGCTTCCAGCGCAGCCCGCTCGACAGGCCGTTCCGGGTCCTCTCGTTCGGCGCCGGTCCCGGCGACGAGTTGCTGGAGTTCCTGCGTGAACAGGGTCCTCAGGCGGGGAGGGTTCAGGCCACCTTGCTCGATGGCGACGCGGATTGCGCCGCTCACATGAGGCAGCAACTCGGGAACAACGGCATTTCCTCCTCGCTGGAGATCCGGCAGCTTGACCCGGTCCGCGCGGCGCTGATCGACGAGACCAGTGGGATGGAACGGCAGGACTTCATCTACGCGCCCTGTCTGTTCGACTTCCTGCCGGACGAGGTCGCGGCAAAGTGCCTGGAATTCATCTACCGGTTGCTCTCGCCGAGGGGGCAGTTCTTCCTGGCGCACTATCA
Source organism: Planctomycetota bacterium (assembly GCA_043802345.1). Taxonomy (GTDB): domain Bacteria; phylum Planctomycetota; class B15-G4; order B15-G4; family JADJEK01; genus JAZDLC01. The sequence continues at coordinate 13,700 of JAZDLC010000200.1, forward strand.
CCGGGATCTGACCCCCGCGGACCAGGTGGTGCTGGAGTGGTGGCTGGAGTGGTACCCTTATTTCCGGACGCCGCAGGAAGTCGGTAGGCTTCTCTCGAAGAGCGGGCTGGCCCGCGCCGGGCGGGCCGCCGGTCTGGTGCGTGGGCCGAATGTCTACGTGGTGGTCGAGCGTCCCCCGGACGATCGGAAGCGCGCGCGGGAGTGAGTAGCGACGGGCTAGAGAGGCGCAGGTGACCACAGAGCGCGGGCAGATGATCGAGCGGCAGATTCGGGCCCGGGGCGTCCGCGACGAGCGGGTGCTGGCGGCGATGGAGAAGGTCCCGAGGGAACGCTTCGTGCTCGCCGTGGACCTTGACCATGCGTACGAGGACAGGCCCCTGCCGATCGGCCGGGGTCAGACCATCTCCCAGCCGTACATCGTCGCGGTCATGACCGAGAAGGCGAGGATCTCACCCAGCCACCGGGTGCTCGAGATCGGCACCGGCTCCGGGTACCAGACCGCCGTCCTCGGCGAACTCGCGGCCGAGGTCTTCAGTATCGAGATCATCGAGTCGCTGAGCCGGAGGGCCGGGTCGATCCTGGCTGAGCTCGGCTACGAGAACGTCCATTGCCGCATCGGCGACGGATCCTCCGGCTGGCCGGAAGAGGCTCCGTTCGACGCGATCCTGGTCACCGCCGCTCCGGCCGGAATCCCGGCGGCGCTGGTGGCCCAGCTCGCCGAGGGCGGCCGGCTGGTCATTCCCGTGGGCAGGAAGGACCAGGAGCTGGTGGTGATCACGAAGACAGACGGCGCGGTGCAGCAAGAGCCCCTGTTCCCGGTTCGCTTCGTGCCGATGACCGGGGGCTGACGGATCGTCTGACTCCCGCTACAGGTGCAGCTCCACGATGTCTCTATCGTGGACCACGTAGTTCCCCTTGACCACAGCGCCGTCGTGCGTGGCCGTCCCCCAGACCCGGGCGAACTTCAGGTTCCTGGCGAAGTCCTTGTGGATCAGTTCAGCCACGTCGAAGAGGGTGCTGCCTTGCCGCAAGGTGAATGGCTGGGAGAGGTCCGGTTCCTTCTGGTGCGGGTCCTTGGTGTAGACCCGCACCACGTCCAGCGACTTCAACATCGCCCTCTTCAGCGGGTCGAGTCCCTCTCCGGTCTCCGCGGAGATCTTGAACTCCTCGAATTCCGTCGGGCACAGTTCTCGCAATAGTCCGAGCCGGATCTCGAAATCCGGGAGGTCGCTCTTGTTCAGGACCAGAAACGTCCGGGTGTAGGTCACGCCCAGGTCCTCCGCATCGAGACGGGTTACCGGGTCGAGGCGCGTCTTTGAGTCCTGAATCCTGGCCAGCGCCTCCTGGAACTGTTCGATCCCGTCGTCGTTCCCGAGGTCGACCAACAGCAGCACCAGATCGGCCCCCCGGACCAGACTCTGGGTGTCCGGGTCCACGAAATCCTTGGTGACGGGCGGGGTGTCGATCATCTGCACCATCACGTCATCGCACGGCACCATTCCGGGCGACGGCTTCTGGGTGGTGAACGGGAAGGGAGCGACTTCGGGGTGAGCGTTCGAAAGGCTCTTCAGCAGCGCGCTCTTGCCGGAGTTCGGCCCGCCCAGGAGCACCACCCGGCCGGCGCCCTGCCGGGGAATCCGGATGCCGGTTCGCTTCCCGCTCCGCTTCTGCGTCTGGAGTTCCCGCTTGAGCTTGGCGATCTTTGCCTTCAGGTCGGCCTGAAGCCGGTCGGTCCCCTTGTGCTTGGGGATCTCCCGCAGCATGTTCTGCAGGCAGGTCAGCTCCTCCTCGGGGGTGCTGGCCCGGCGGTACTCCTCCTCCGCCTTCCGGTACTGGTGTGTCAGGTTCGCGGGCATCGGTCACCAGCGCGAGGGTACTCCAGACCGGGGTGAATCTCCAGGAGAGGGATCCGGTTGCTACACTGGCGGTGCCTCGGTACCGCGACTCCGAAATCAGCGGGAGCCGCAAGCAGTGGAGAGTGTCCTCATGAAGATCCTGTCCGAAGAGACCGGGAGGTTGGTCGGTCCCCGAGCAGGCCGCAAGTTGAGCATTCTTGGCGACCTGCTGCTCTCGATGGTTGTCTTGTCCCTGCCAGCGGCCCTCGCCGGGCCCGTTGAACCGCAGGCAAGGACGCGTCCCAACATCCTGTTCATCTTCGCCGACGACCACGCGGTGCAGGCGATCTCCGCATACGGATCGCGGATCAACCAGACGCCGCGCATCGATCGGATTGCGGAGAAAGGGGCGGTGTTCCTGAATTCGTTCTGCGCGAATTCGATCTGCGGACCTTCGCGGGCGAACATCCTCACGGGGAAGCACAGTCACATCAACGGCTTCCGCCGCAACGGGAATTGCTTCGACGGATCGCAGGTGACCTTCCCGAAACTCCTGCAGCAGGCGGGATATCAGACGGCGATGCTGGGGAAGTGGCACCTCTCGTCCGATCCCACGGGCTTTGACTACTTCGAGATCCTGCCGGGACAGGGGAACTACTACAACCCGGTCTTCTTGCAGGAGGATGGGTCGAGCAAGCGGTACGAGGGGTACTGCACCGATCTGGTCACCGACCTCGCCCTCGACTGGCTGAAGCAGGGGCGTGACCCGGACAAACCGTTCCTGCTGATGTGCCAGCACAAGGCGCCCCATCGCAACTGGGCTCCGGCGGCGCGCCATCTCTCGCTGTTCGACGGCGTCGAGGTTCCAGAGCCGGAGACGCTGTTCGACGACTACTCAGGCCGTTCGAAACTGCTCAAAGAGAACGAGATGACCCTTCGCGACTGCTTCCACTGGGGGCACGACGCCAAGTTCCACGGCGAGAACCTCCTGCCCGACTATTTCGCCGGCGAGCACAAGAACGGCGAGTACGAGCGGATGACCGACGCGCAGAAGGCCGCCTGGGACGCGCACTACGAGCCTTTGAACGAGGCCTTCCTGAAGCAGGTTGCAAAGGGCGAGCTTTCCGATCGGGAGATCCTGAGCTGGAAGTACCAGCGTTACATCAAGGACTACCTGGCGTGCGTCGCCGCTGTCGACGAGAACGTCGGCCGGATGCTCGACTACCTCGATGAGTCGGGCCTTTTCGGGAACACCGTGGTGATCTACTCCTCCGACCAGGGGTTCTACCTCGGCGAGCACGGCTGGTACGACAAGCGGTGGATGTTCGAGGAGTCGCTGAAGATGCCTTTCCTGATCCGCTGGCCGGGGGTCCTCGCGCCGGGCACCCGCTCGGAGGCGCTGATCCAGAACATCGACTACGCGCCGACCTTCCTCGAAATGGCGGGCGCGAAGGTGCCGGCCGAGATCCAGGGGCGCAACCTGCTGCCTGTCCTGGAAAACGCGGGCCGCGCCCCGGCGGACTGGCGCCAGGCGATCTACTACGCATACTACGAGAATGCCGCGGTCCACAACGTCCCGCTCCATGACGGGGTCAGGACGCAGGACCTGAAGCTGATCCGCTTCCCACGCACGGGGGAGTGGCAGTTGTTCGATCTGAAACAGGACCCGTTGGAGTTGAAGAGCATCCATGACGACCCGGAAGCGGCGGCGCGGCTGGCCGGGATGCAGAAGCGGTACCAGGATCTGCGGCGGTTCTACGACGTGAACTCCGCCATCATCCCGACGACCCGGGGAGACGAGGCGTGGTGGCGCGACCGGCAGAAGGCGACCAACGACCGGGTCGAGCGGGGCGACGTGGATCTCGTCTTCATCGGCGACTCGATCACCCAGGGCTTTGAAGGTGCGGGGGCCGGGCTGTGGGAGCAGTATTACGGGGAGCGCAGGGCGGTCAATCTGGGGTTCAGCGGCGATCGCACCGAGCATCTCCTGTGGCGCCTTCAATACGGCAATCTGAAGGGGATCGAGCCGAAGGCCGCGGTGGTGATGATCGGCACCAATAACACGGGCCATTCCATGCAGGATCCGGAGGAGGTCGCCGCGGGGATTCGGGAGGTCCTCGATCTGATTCAGGAGAAGAGCCCGCAGACCCGCGTGCTGCTGCTCGGGATCTTCCCGAGGGGGAGGACGCCGGACGATCTGGGCAGGATCAACAACGAGATGATCAATCAGATCATCCGCCGCTTCGCTGACGAGCGTGTTCGGTACCTCGACATCGGCCCGGTGTTCCTGGAGGCGGACGGTACCCTGTCCGAGAAGGTCATGCCGGACGCGCTCCACCTCAGTGAGGAGGGGTACCGGCGCTGGGTCGAGGCGATCGAGCCGGCGCTGAAGGCATGGGGAGTTTGAATC
>JAZDLC010000201.1:0-3646 GCA_043802345.1 Planctomycetota bacterium
CTTAAGGGCCAGCAGGTGGGTGGAAGCCAGCGTGAAGGCGCCGCTCTGGCGGAACCTCTCCAGTACGGCGATGCCGAGTGCGCCTCCTTCCTCCGGGTCGGTAGCGCGGCCCAACTCGTCCAGGAGCACCAGCGACTCGTCGTCCGCCGCGTCGAGCATCGCCCGGATTCTGGCTATGTGCGCGGAGAACGTGCTCAGGCTCTCCTGGATCGACTGGTTGTCGCCGATGTCCGCGAGAACCTGGCTGAACAGGGGGATTTCGGCCTCTTCGCAAGGCACGGGGAGTCCCGCCTGGGCCATCAGGGCGATCAGCCCGACGGTCTTCATAGCGACGGTCTTGCCGCCGGTGTTCGGGCCGCTGATGAGGAGGGTCCGGCTGTCGTCATCGAGCGTGAGGGTCACGGGCACAACCCGCTTCTTCTGGCGGCGGAGGATGTCCTGAAGCAGGGGGTGTCTGGCCGCCTTGAGCATCAGCCGGCGCGTTCCGGGCGGGCTGAAGCGGGGAATGGTGCAATCGAAATCGTCGGCAAACTGCGCTTTTGCGAAAACCAGTTCCAGTTCGGCCACGACAGACACGGTATCGCGGATAGCCTCCTGGCACTCCCGCAGGCGCGCTGTCATCTCCCGCAGAAGGCGATGCACTTCCCGCAGTTCCTCTTCCGTGACGCGAACCAGTGCGTTGTTCAGCTCGATAGTCTCCAGAGGTTCGACGAAGAGCGTATGGCCGCTGCCGCTTGCGCCGTGGATGACTCCTTCGATCCGCTTCTGGCGCCCCGCGATCACCGGCACCACGAACCGCTCGTTCCGGATCGTCACAAACTCCTCTTGCAGCACGTCGTCTTCGCGGTGCAAGCGGAGGAACCTCTCAAGGGAGCCCTGGATCAGTTGCTTCTGCCTCTCGATATCCTTGCGGAGGCGGGCGAGCTCGGGGCTGGCGTGATCGGCGACCGTACCATCCGGCAGGAGCTTGTTGGCGAGTTCGTTCAGGACCCATCCGAACTCTCCGATTCCCTGCGCGCGCGCCGCCAGCCTGGGGAAAACCCCGCCCACCGAGTCCAGCAGGCGACGCATGTCGGAGGCCGCCTCCAGGAGGTTGGTCAGCTCGAGAACCTCCTTGGCTTCAAGGCAGGCACCCTCGATGCGCAGCTTCGCCAGCGCCTCGGCCGGGTCGGGAATCGAGTCGAAGCGAAGACGGACGGCCGAGCCCCGGCGGGCTGGCTGAGGGCGCGAGGCCGCGCGCACGTACTCGATGGCCTCTCCGGTCTCGGCCAGAGTCTCCTCCAGCGCCGCCCGGTCGGCCGAGGGGCCCACCTTGTCGAGCGCCGCGCGCCCCAGCGGGCTGGACACGTATCGTCCCACCAGGCGTCTCAGTTCCTCGAATTCCAGCAGATCGATACTTGTCATTTCATTTGCGAACGGCGCGAAATGCCCGCTGGATCACCTCCAGCGTTCCCTCCGTGATCGGGCGTTGCGGCAAGTCCCGCTGACGTACCCATTCCACGGCGCTGGCGTCGCCTCCCGGCCGCGGTTCCCCGCCAACCGCCCGGCACAGGTAGTCGATCAGGACGTAGTGGTACTCCAGCCGGCCCTGCTTGTCGCGGATGATCCGCTCGAAGACCTCGAAAACCCGCGGCGCGGAGACCTCAAGTCCCGTCTCCTCGCGGATTTCGCGGCGGACGCCGTCCGCGAGCCGCTCGCCCGCTTCCAGAACCCCGCCGGGCAGTGACCACAGGCCCTGGGCAGGAGGGCGTCCGCGTCTGACAAGCAGGACACGCCCTCGCCGCAGGAGAATCGCCCCGACCCCGACCACAGGCCGCCGCGGATACTTGCGCTTGATTCCTGTCTGACGCGCCGCGAGTCACCTCCGTCGCCTTGACTTTTCGACTGCGACTATTCTATTGTAGCGATTCGACTTCGCTCGGTCGGGCTCTGCGCGGATGCTGCGCCGGAGAGACCAGGGAAAGGCCCGGAACGAGAAGTGACCAGTGTTGACACGTATCTGGACTCGAACCTTCAGAGCGTGGACTCCGCCGAAAAGATGGTGCTGGATGTGGCGCAGGAAGCCGGGTTCCCGGAGGAAGACTTGCACAAGATCAGCATGGCGGTGCGGGAAACCATCGTGAACGCCGTAGTTCACGGCAACCGCTACAGCTCCCACAAGAAGGTTCACCTTCGGGCGTCCCGGACGCCCGAGGGACTGGCGGTCACGGTGGTGGACGAGGGAAACGGTTTTGACCTGTCTTCACTCCCCGATCCCTTGGCCGAGGAGAACCTGCTCCACCAGTCGGGGCGCGGCATACTGCTCATTCGGGCTTTCGTGGATGATTTCCAGATGCGCCGCCTCAGTCCAGGGGGAACCGAAGTGAGGCTGGTCAAGCGCCTGACCCAGAAGTCGTAGCACGACAGGACTTATTGATTAGGAGGATGACTCAGTGAGCATACAAGTGACGAGCCGCCAGGTTGGGGATGTCAGTGTGGTCGACGTGGCCGGCCGCATCACCCTCGGCGAAGGCGCCAGCGCCTTGCGCGAGACAATTCGGGGCCTGGTTGCCAAGGGCCAGAAGAAGATTCTCTTGAATCTGGGCGAAGTTTCGTATATCGACAGCTCCGGCATCGGCGAACTTGTTTCCGGGTTTACCACCGTGGCCAACAACGGCGGAGCGTTGAAGCTGCTTAATCTGACCAAACGCGTCCAGGACCTGCTACAGATCACCAAGCTCTACACGGTCTTCGATGTCTTTGACAGCGAGGCGACTGGGGTAGCGAGCTTCTCCTAGCAGCCGGGGTTGGAACCCACTGCACGAGCGCTCTGGGTAAAGCGGCTTCTCTGGCCAACTGCGGGCGGCCCCAGGAGTCTGGGAGCGTGCCGAAAAAGACGACTATTCTCCTGGCGGACGAGCAGACCCTGTTTCGCGAGAGCCTCATCGCGCTCTGCGAGGCCGCCCGCGAGTTCCGCGTGGTCGGCCACTGCGGTGACGGCAACAGCGCCGTCAGGATGATTCACGCACTGGACCCCGACATGGCGATCCTGGATCTGGGGCTGCCCAGGCTTTTCGCCCTGGAGGTGATTCGAAAGGCGCGGCTGGCGGAGTCGCGTTGCAGGTTCATCATCCTCTCCTCGCGGCGGGACCACAAGACCGTAGTCGAGGTCCTTCGCGCGGGGGCCAACGGTTACGTGCTGAGAACCGATCCGGCAGCCTCGCTGCTTCGCGCCGTGCGTGAGATTCTGGCTGGATGCATCTATGTGTCTCCCCAGTTCGAACTGGCGAAGGTGTTCCGGGGTGCCGCGGTGGCTCCGCCCCGGGAATCCTACGAGGAGCTCAGCCCGAGAGAGTATCAGGTCTTCACGCTGCTGGTCGAGGGGCTGCGCGGCAAGGATATCGCCGGCCGGCTGGATATCAGCCAGAAGACCGTCAGCACCTACCGGACGAACCTGATGCTGAAGCTGAACATCCATGACATCGCGGGCCTGGTGCGATATGCGGTCCGCAAGAGGCTGGTCCCGCTGCGCTGATTGTGGGGCTCCAGCAGGGTGCTGAAAAGAGGCCTCCGCGCCCGCAAAAGACAGGCGGGGACGCCTGTCCCATATCGGTGGGACAGGCCTCCTGGCCTGTCGGGGCCTTTTTCAGCAAGCTCCTAGTGTGTT
>JAZDLC010000202.1:0-11280 GCA_043802345.1 Planctomycetota bacterium
CGGGGCGCAGCCCCGGCGGGAGTCGAGGGCCTGTAGAAGACCTCGAACGCGAATAACTCCCGGCCGGCATCACTGAGATCTGACTCGTACACCGCGGCCAGGAACTGCGGCGTCATGCGCCCTTCCGCCATGGTCGCGACGCCGTCGTCCGGAACCCCGTCCCCATCCACATCCACTGCCGCCGGATAGGTGAGGTCCGTGGCGACGTTGTTGGTCACCCGCACCAGAAGCGTCCCGGGGAAGCCCAGGTTCGGGGGCGTGAACTCGTAGAAGAACCCGGGCAGCATGTTGATCGTCTTGCAGATCGAGGTCAGGGAGGGCGGATTCTGACCCAGCTCGGGATCTCCGGAAAAGACCAGTTCCATCTGCGCCTGGTTCGCGGTTGGATCCGAGTCCTGGCCGATCTGCAGATTGTACATCGTCTCGATATGGTGCTGGGCCCGCGCCACCAGCAGCGTGTTCTGCTGATAGATCCGGTTCGACGCGATCCCCGCCATCATCGACCCGGCCACTCCCACGGCGGCCGTGGCCAGCAGCGAGGTTGCGATGAGGATCTCGATCAGGGTCATGCCCCTTGCGGCCGTCTTCATTGTTCTTTCTTCGACTCCTGTAGGGCCATGGCCGCGGGAAGCCGGCCTGAGTAATGCCCGCCCTCCGCAAGGAACTTCTCGAACCCCTTCCCGTTCTCGCCGATCACCAACCCGTGGTCCCCGCTTCGAACGGTCTCCACCGGGCTGGTGCCGAGGACCTTCATCCGCTTGTAGTACTCCTTCTCATCCCGCTCCGCCCCCATGTCGAGCAGGTCAGGCATCAACTCCGCCTTGCGGCTCTCCTTGCGGGCTTCATCCTCCGCGTACCCGGCGAACGGGTCGGCCTTCTCCGCCGGACTCGCCTTGAGCGGCGGCGCTGGCTTCGAGACCGGCTCCGGCCCCTTCCCGAAGAAGTACAGAAGCAACAGGGACAGGGCTGCCGCCGCTGGCAGCAGGATGGAAATGGAAGATCGTTTGTTCACGCTCAACGCCGTTCTCCGGATCCGATCTGTTGCGCCCTGACCAGAACTCTCGCGGTCGCGGGCATGGTGTTTCCTCTTCGTCCTGATCTCCGCGGGTCGGAGCGGTTCGCGCTGGTCCCCTTTTTTCCAAGGCCGTATCCGACCGACAGAAAAGGCCTTAGACCCCCCCGCTTCCAAAGCGCATTCTGGAAATGACTCTCAAGGTCCTGGCCAGCCCCGGGGCTTGAGCGATTCGCGTGAATGCCGACGAAAGAAAGAGGGGCCGGCGGAAACCGCTCCCGCCGGCCCCTGTCCCCTCGCCGTGCCCGTTCGGCGGAGGACCGTGCTTCACGGGGGGTCTTTTCGACCGGTCCCACCCGAAGACCGCCTGAAGGGCCCTGGAATCTCGGCCTCCTCCCCGCAAGCCCTGAACGCCGCACGACTTCCGCGGGCGTGCAATTCGTCTGCAAACTGTTTCGCCGCTCAAGTAGTGCGCCAACCCGGTCTGAAGCGGTAGGCTTCCAGGCTTCGCACCCGACCGATGAGAGCTGGAGTCACCTCTCCTGATGAAGACGATCCTGATCGCATGGAGCGCTACGCTGGCCCTGATGTCCGCCGCCGGCGCCGAAGGGGTCGCTGCCGACTCCCTGCCCGAAGGCACCGTTGCCACAGTCAGCGGTGAGCAACTTCTCGAATCGGAGTTTCACGCCTATGTGGGCCGCGAATACCGCTTCGAGGCCCGCGCCACTGAATTGCTCCAGCTCATGATTCAGCAGCAGGTCGTGCTGGCGGAAGCCGAGAAGCAATCCCTGGGGATTTCCGACCGGGAGTTGGAACTGAGGCTCAAGGCGCTGGACGTGGAGACCTCGCGCCAGACAGGGGGTGAACGGAATCTCCAGTCGATCCTCGACGAACAGGGAATCACCCGGGAGGAGTTCCTGCCGTCGCTGCGGATCTCGCTCCTGGCGGAGGAGTTGGTTCGCGGGGAGTTCCAGATTCCGGCCGGCCGGGAGGTCCCGTACGAGAAGACGCACCTCTGGATCCAGGATCGCCTGGGCCACGCGACGGTGAAGACCAAGGGGTTGCCGCCGGAGATCGTGGTCAGCGTGAACGGTCAGCCGATCGGCGAAGGGGAGTTCGGCCGGCGCTATCTGATGGATCAGAGGCAGCGACGGAGCCGCTGGCAGGAAGATTTCATCGATACGGCCGTGATCCGGCAGGCGGCAACCGCGCGGGACATTCGCCTCACGAGGGAGGAAGTGGCAGCCGCGATCGAGAAACGCCGGCAGAAGGTTCGCGGGGATTCCCGCTACAGGGGCGCCTCGCTTGAAGAGTTGCTCGAGAAGACCGGCCGCGATCTGGACTGGTTCCGCAGCAGCGCCGAACTAAGGAACCAGATCTTGCTGGAGAAGATGGTTCGGGCCGAGTATCCCGACGGGGGTCTCCATCGCTATTACATGGAGAACCTCGGCTACTTCGACGAGGCGTTCGGCCCATCGGCCCATCTGAGGTGCGTCATGTTGAAGGCGGGGCACGAGGGGGCCTTCTCGCAGGGATTCGTTCCGCGGCTGTTCGCCGACGCCGAGGCGGAGCTCACTGCGATGCGCGATCGTATCTCCGCCGGGAAGGTCACCCTCGCGGAGCTGGCGGCCACCCGCTCCGAGCACCCGAGTCGGGACAACGCAGGCGATCTGGGGTACGTCGACATGGCCAACAGCACGCTGGGGGAGCTTGCCCGCGATGCGCTCACGGACCGCCGCACGGGAGTTCCGATCGGCCCGGTGCGCACGGCCGAAGGCGTCTTCCTCTACGAACTACTGGGGACGAAGCCCAAGCCGGAGTTCTCCGAGATCGAGGACGAGGTGCTGACCCACGCCGCGGCCGCTCTGTTCGCGCGCATCAAGGCAGGCATGGAAATCCAGAGGAGAGAGATCAGTGCTGATCGGTGAAGTGGTCGGAACCGTCGTCGCCACCCAGAAGGACGAGAAACTCACGGGACTCAAGTTCCAGATCGTCCGGGAGATGGATGACCAGAACCGGCCCACCGGCAGGTCGGTGGTGGCGGTCGACGCCGTCGGCGCGGGCAGGGGCGATCATGTGCTGTTCGCCACCGGCTCGTCCGCCCGCCAGACCGTGCTCACGGACGGCAAGCCGGCGGACGCGGTCATCATGGCGGTGATTGATTCGTGGGATGTGGACGATGAGTTGATCTACTCCCGCCAGCAGCCGGTGGAGAGAACGCCCAAATGAGGCTGGGGCGGGTCACCGGACGGGTCGTCTGCACCCACAAGATTGAAGGGCTGGAGGGAGTCCGACTGGTCATCCTGCAGCCTCTCGCATCCGACCTCTCGAGCCACGGCGCCAGCCTGGTTGCCTGCGACCCGCAGCACGCGGGCCCGGGCGATCTGGTCTACTGGATCGGCGGCCGGGAGGCCTCCATGGCGCTTCGAGAGCCGTTCGTGCCGGTGGACGCGACGGTTCTCGGTCATGTTGAACTCTGATCGGACTGGGGGCAGACTCACCGGAACAACTGGATGTCGTCCAGATCGAGATGAAAAGGCCCTTCCGTGCCGGTGTCGGTCACGACCTCGATCTCGCGGACTTCACCCAGGTCCAGCCGCACCCGCTTGCCGAAGCCGATCTGGCGCAGTTGGCTGAAAGGAATCTTGTAGGCGCTCCACTCCTTTCCGGCCCTGAACGAGGCGCCGAACTCGTCAAAGTCCCGCACCCCTCTTGTCCGCAATCGCACCCGGAAGCTGCCGTCCTCGCCTGACCGCGCCCGGAACCGAATCCCCGTGAAGGAAGAGAAGTCGGCGTGCGCCGGGTCGGTGGAGAGCAGCACTCCGGCGAAACCTCCAGTGGGAGGGCGAAAGACGACCTCGCCGCCGACCCGCAGGAAGCGGGTGCGATTCAAGGGCCCATCGTCCAGCATGCACCGGGCTTCGCTGCTGGACGAGCCGTTCCCGCTCCGGTCACTGAGGAGCGACTCCCGGGGCAGCGAGCCCCGCATCCGCTCGAAGTCGTGCAGCGGCAGAATCCTCGGCGAAGGCTCCTCTCCGCCAAGTGGCTGGGCAGGCGCTTCCCCGGCCAGCGCGCGAGTCGCACCTGCGATCACATCGCGCCTGATCTGCCGCCCATCCCGAATCACCGCCACGACCTTTCCAGAGTCCTCGATGCGCCGGAGAGGGTTCCCTTCCACAAGCAGCAGATCGGCAGCGAAGCCCGGCCGGACGCTCCCCAATTCCTTTCCAAGCCCCAGGAAGCGGGCCGCGTCCCGCGTCGCCATGGCCAGCACCCGCTCCGGTGCAATCCCCGCCCGGACCAGCGCGGCCAACTCCCGGTGAACCGAGACGCCATGGAACGTTCCGGGGTTTCCGGCATCGGTCCCGACCAGGAGCCGCACGCCACGCTCGAAAAGGGTTTTGACCCCGACCAGCGCCTCGGCATACGACTGCTCGACGCTCCGGCTGTGGAGCGAAAGCGCGCTCTGCGCCCTCCAGGCCGGATCACGGAAACCCTCCACCACCCGCGGGTCGACAAACTGCGAAACAAGGAGATTGTCCAGAAACCGACTGTCCTTCGCCGGCACGAAGCTCGCCTCGAAGGCCGCCAGAGTCGGAATCACCGCCGCTCCCGATCGGGTGAGCAGCCGGAGCAACTCCTCGTCCACACCACCTTGAAGAGGGTAATGCCCGAGCACGTCCGCGCCAGCCCGGAGTGCCGTCTTGGCATGCTCCAGCTCCACGACATGCACCACCACCTTCAATCCCCGCTCGTGCGCCTCTTCAATCAGGCCCCTCAGGAGGTCAGGATCGAGGGATGGGGCTCTCGGCAGCTCGGCCCAGCCGCCGTGGTCGTACATGATTTTCACAACGTCCGGCCGGAGGCCGGCCAGGTCGGCGATCTCCTCGTGAACCTGCGACCCCGAGACCAGCACCCGGCATGGGAAGCCGAGCTCGGAACCATGACCCCGCGGCGCGGTGATTGCCGCGCCGGCGGCAAAGATCCTCGGCAGGCCTCCGAGCGCGCCGCTCCGTGCTGCCGCCCGCAGCTCGAAGATCTGCGTCTCCGGCGCGTTCAGATCCAGCACGGACGTGACTCCGCAGGCCACGGTCTGCTCCGCCCGGAGAACCATGTCACCGCGAACCGGCCGGTCGAACCGGGTTCCAGAGCCTCCCAGGTGCACATGCAGATCGAACAGGCCTGGCAGCAGCGTGCGCCCACTCCCGTCGAGAATCGTGCAATCGACTGGAGGAAGCACCTGTGCCGCCGGGCCGACGGCATCGATCTTGCCTCCCCGCACGATGACCGTGGCGTTCTCCAGGACGCGCAGGGAGGAATCTCCCGTGAAGACCCGCACGCCGACGATCGCCAGAGGCCTTCCTGGCTCCGCCGGCGCATCACCGCCTCTCGCCGACACAGCGAACAGGAACAGAGGTGCGAGAGCAATCGTCCTCATGTACTGGTTCATCTCACTGCATTCTACTCCTCACCTTCCGATTCAGAAGGGAGCCCGCACGATTTCGCTCGGTCCCCGGCTTGCCGCAGTCCTTCCTGCACCTACAATGCCGCGGTCATCATCGCGGAAGTGCCGGAGCTGGACGTCGTGGGCATGCTGGCGTGATTCGAGAAGAACGTAATGCGCTGCTGCTACTGCTGGCCTTCACAGCCGCCGCCGGCCTGTTCTACCTGTTGGTCCTGAGGCCGGTCCTCTCCGACGCGACCACCGTACGCGCCGCTCGTCCGGAAACGGAGTCGTCCACGGCAGAGACGGCGGCCGATCCGCGGCCGAAGGCGGCCCGGGACCTGGTGGGGCTGAAGGCCTGGATCCTGGATGCGGTGAGCGGACAGCCGCTGCCGGCCGTGCAGGTCACGGTAATCAACATCACCGACCTCCTCGAGCCGACCGTGGAGGTCCGACCGGATGGACGCCTGTGCGTCGAGTACCTCCCTGCGTCGATCTCATTCGGACTGAAAGTGGAGTGCCCCGGGTATCGCGCCCGGAGCTTCCCCCGGCTGCGAAACGCGGCCGGTGCCGTCATCGACCTGGGACTGGTGGCGATGGAGCCGATCCGGAACCTGATCGCGAAGATCCGGGATTCACAGGGGAGTCCGGTCGGAGAGTGCGTCTTGAGCCTGTTCGAGCTGGAGCCGATGGACGGTCTGCCGTCTCCGGTCGGGCAGGCGACCCGTCTTGCTTCCGCGCTGCTGAGACCGGCGACGGCCACGGCGCGCGCCGACCAGGACGGAACTGCCCGGCTCGAGTCGCTATCGCCGGGACTCTACGCGGCCTACGTCATGAAGAAGTCGTTCGGGACCGTGCTGGTGCCGGATGTCGATCTGTGGCGGAGCGACCGCCTCTTGCGAATCGATCTGCGGCCGGCCCTGCCCGTCCGCGGCACGCTGCAGATTCGCGACCAGGAGGCCGCCGTCACGAACGGGCGGATCATCGCCGTTCAGGAGAGCCCGACGCTTGCCCCCCAGGTTTCGGCATCGATCACCGCCGTGGAGCCGGACGGATCGTTCGCCCACGTGGGCCTCTCCAGCGCGCCGCATTATCTGTTTGTCTACGGCGACCAGCTGGCCGCCGCGGGGTACGGACCGGCGCTGCTCCTCGATCGGTCGGCCGCCCTCATCACAGCCCGGGCCGGCGCGAGTCTCCAGGGGGATGTACTCGACACTGACGACCTGCCGGTCGGCGGAGCGGACGTGAGATTGCTCGGCGCTCTTCCCGGTTCGCTACGGCGGTCGACACGGACGAATGACCAGGGACACTTCGAGGTGCAGGGGCTGGCACCGGGGCCGGCATCTCTTTGGGTCGACGCTCCCGGACACGCCCAGTACAGGTCTTCCGTCCTGGTCGCCGACGAGACACAGGCGCCCGTTTTCGTGGAACTGCTTTCACCCGCCGAACTCTCGGGCCTGGTGACTTCAGAAGGAACTCCCATCGCCGGAGCGGTGGTCCGTTGCCTCGTTCCAGAACGGTGGACCCTCACCGACCACGAAGGTCGATACACGTTGAACGATCTTCCACCTGGAGGCGTGACGATCACCGCCGAAGCGGCGGGCCACACCCGACGGAGGAGTGAACTGGAGCTGCGCCTCCGGGCGGAGAACACCCTTTCCTTCGAGCTCCGCCACGGGGGTTCTCTCCGGGTGCTGGTCCGGGGAGCCGACGAGGTGCCGATCTCGGACGCAAGAGTTCTGGCGCTCTTCGTTGATCCGCTCGGGAACATCACCGGTCAGCCGATGGTCCGTTTCACGGACTCCAGGGGAGTGACCCGCTTCGAGGGGATCGAAGAGGGGCGCAACCTGGTGGTGATGGCCAGGGGAAACGGTTACGCGCCGGTCAGGTCCCAACCGTTTGATCTCTCGGACAGGGTGCGCGCGGCGGGAGTGGCGCTGACCCTTCGCCAGGGTGCATCACTGGACGGAACCGCGCGCGACGCTCAGGGCAGCCCCCTGGGCGATGTCCAGATTCGGGCCATCCCGGTCGAGTCAACGCCACTGGACAACATCATGCTCTCGCTGGCCGCGCCCGACACCTGGTCGGACCGGGAGGGCCGCTACTCGCTGAAGGACTTGCCATCCGGGCCGTACCGTCTCCGGGCCGAGCGATCGGGGTTGCTGACGTCCGATTCCGAGCCGGTCCAGCTCCTTGAAGACACTCTCCTCACGCACTTCGATTTCCTCCTCGAGGGCTCCTCCGATCTGTTCGGCGTCGTACTGGACGCCCAGGGGTCTCCCGCGATCCGGGCCAGAGTGTCCGTCACCTCACCGGACGGCCACGGCGTGCCCGCTGACCACCCTCTGGTCATGCTGACGGACGCCTCCGGTTCGTTCCGTTTTCGCAGGCCCGGTGCCGGCAGCCTGCGTCTCGAGGCGGAACTGGGCGGGCACGGACGCGCCTTGCTCGAGTTGGAACCTGGTCCCTCGCCGCCGTACCAACTCGTCCTGTCCGGGCCATGACCGCGCTGATCATCGCGCATCGCGGCGCATCCGCGGACGCATGCGAAAACACCCTGGAGGCAATACGCCCGGCCCGGACCAAAGGGGGCAGACCTCCTCGAAGTCGACGTGCACTCCCTCGACGACTCCGACTCCATCTTGTCCCGGCTCGCGGAGGGTGTTCAGGGGTTCATTTCCAACCGTCCGGCGTTCGCCCGGCGCGCCGCCGAGGGCACGCGCTCATCTTGACCGGCGGACGCGGGCGATCAGCCAGCGCACCAGGAAGAACAGGGCCAGGCCGGTCAGACAGAACATCAGCGCGTGATCCAGCTTCGCAACGAACGCAAACGCTCTCTCGATGTGCCCTCCGAAGTGCATCCCCAGCCAGACGGACACCGGAGCGGAGAGCAGCGCACCTCCGAGATCGAGCAGGATGAACGTCCTGTAGCGCATTCCAAGGGTGCCCGCGGTGAAGTAGACACAGGCCCTGATGCCGGCAAAGAAACGGGCGAAGAATACCGCCTTGGCGCCGTGCCGATCAAACTGCCGCTGGACCCGGCTCATCCTGTCCGCGTGCAGCAATCTCCGAAAGAGCGGCTTCTTCAGGAGTTGCGGACCGTAGCGTCGCCCAAGGAACAGCAGCAGACTGTCGCCGGCGAGGATCCCCACCACCGTGACCGCGATCATCAGGAAGAGGTCCGCCCTCCCCTCGTAGACGACCAGGCCCGCGCCGATCAGCGTGAGCTCTTCCGGAATCGGCAAGCCCAGGCCGCATAGGAGCAGCACGAAGAACACGGCCAGGTAACCGTAGTCGAGCAGGAAAGCGGAGAGTGGCCCGAAAAAGTCCAACCAGCGTTCGCCCGGGGCTCCCGGCGCCCATCGGCCGCCGGCATTGAACAAAGGAGACATCCTATTCTCTCCGGGACGATCCTCACGGCGGAAAAGGGGACAAGACAGGGGGATGATGTGGCATGCTGGGCGGGGTCTTCTCCGGAGCCGCAGGGCGACAGGCCCGGATGCTTCAAATGCATGCTCGATTCTGGCATTCGCTGGATCAGCGGACGATCCAGTGCGATCTCTGTCCCAGGTACTGCCGGCTGCGGCCGGGGCAGCGCGGCTTCTGCTTCGTGCGTGAGAACCGCGGCGGGCGCATGCTGCTCTCGACCTACGGCCGCTCCAGCGGCTTCGCCGTCGACCCGGTCGAGAAGAAGCCGCTGTATCACTTCCTGCCCGGCAGCAGCACCCTCTCCTTCGGCACGGCCGGATGCAATCTCGCCTGCCGGTTCTGTCAGAACTGGCACATCAGCAAGTCGCGCAGCGCTCACACCAACTCGGTGGAGGCCACGCCGGAACAGATCGCGGCGACCGCGTTGCGGCTCGGCTGCAGCAGCGTGGCGTATACGTACAACGATCCGGTCATCTTCCACGAGTACGCGATCGACACCGCCCTCGCCTGCCGCGAACGGGGGATCCGATCGGTGGCGGTCACCGCGGGCCAGGTGACAGAGGAGCCCCGGGCGGAGTTCTTCGCGGCGATGGACGCAGCCAACGTCGACCTGAAGTCGTTTTCGTCAGCCTTCTACCGCAGGCACTGCTCCGCCGATCTGACCTGCGTGCTCGACACCTTGCAGTACATTCGACACGAGACCGACGTGTGGCTCGAGGTGACCACGCTGCTCATCCCCACGCTGAACGACTCGAGCCACGAGCTGGAGAAGATGACCCTCTGGTTCGCGGAGAATCTCGGCCCGGATGTTCCGCTTCACTTCTCCGCCTTCCATCCCGACTGGAAGCTGCGCGACCTGCCAAGGACACCGCTGGAGACGCTGCTCCGGGCCAGGGAGATCGCCCTCAAGAACGGAATCCGGTTTGTCTACACGGGGAATGTGCACTACCCCGAAGGGGGGCGGACGGTCTGTCCTGGATGCAAGGCGGTGCTGATCGAGAGGGTGGGGTACGAGATCACACAGCGGAGGCTCGGCGACGACGGTGCGTGCAAGGCCTGCGGAGCGAGGATTCCGGGGATCTACAGGTAGGGTCTCATACTGGTACTCGAATCGTGGGAGGCCGACCTGAATGGAGGGTCGAGATCAAATACTCGGGTCTCCGACGACGGACCAACCAGGCAGCTCACGATTCGAGTACGAGTACGAAGCGTCCCTTTCGCGTGCTTCATGTTGACCTCGAGGGCGCCGGATGCGGGGTCCCTGAGTCCCTACCCGAACAGCCCCTCACCCGCGCAGAGAAACTGCCCGCCTTCCCGTTCCACCAACTGCACCGCTCCCTCCCCCACCAACTCCCGGATCGCGTCATCCAACGGCACCGTCTTGTCGATTCCCAGCGCCTCGTGAATCTGCCTCTTCTCCAGCGGATGCCGAGTCACGATCTCCAGGATCGCCGTCTTCAGTTCGACCTGCCCTGAGAGATCCAGAACCACCGGTTCGCGCCGGACCTCCTGGCAGCCGAGAATCGACTTCGCCGCGCGGATCCGGGCCTCGTCCGGGAATCCCACCCGGGAGTCGGCCGTCGGACGGCTCGGGAGATTCAGGTGAACTTCGTCCGGCTTGATCCGCGCGAGGGCGCCGGCGATCTCCAAGAGACTCCTGTCATCGTCGTTGACGCCCTGGACCAGCATCACCTCGACCCAGAGTTTCCCCGGGTACCCGGCGCGGAACTCCTCGAGTCCCCGCAGATGCTGCTGGAACGAAAGCGCGGGAGCGGCCCGGTTCATCCGCCGGTAGACCTGCTCACTGCCCGCGTCCAGGGTGGGCAACACCGCGTCCGCCACCCTCAGCTCGTTCCTCACCTCCTCGAGATGCAGCAAGGAGCCGTTCGTGATGACCGCCACGGGGGTCCGCGCGAATTCCTGCACGCCGCGGATGATCGCCCCCAGTTCGGAATGCAGCGTCGGTTCCCCCGACCCGACGAAGGTGATCCAGTCGAGGCTCGAGGGACCCAGCCGCTCGACGGCGGCGCGCACCTCCGCCACGAGTTGCCCGGCCGGGAAGAAACTCTCGCGCACGGTGCGAAGCGGCGCGGACCGACCGAGCTGGCAGTAGACGCAGTTCCAGTTGCATGCCTTGAAGGGAACCGGGTCGACGCCGAGCGATCTACCGAGACGCCGGGAGGGAACTGGACCGAAAACCTGGCTCACCGTTCGGATCTCCGTGGTTGCGAGAGAGACCGGAGCTTGCCGTTCCAGCCGCCGACTCTCAACCCCGAGCCGAAAGCGCCCCTTTCATTCGGGGATCCAGAACCACCGTTCGCTCTGCCACTCCCATTCCCAGTGTCCCCGCACATGCGCGGGAGGGGATGGAGGATGCGGCGGAGGCGGGGGCGGC
>JAZDLC010000203.1:0-6701 GCA_043802345.1 Planctomycetota bacterium
CCCCTCCTCCGCGAACGCCCGCATCAGGGTCGCCAGCGGAGAGATGACCCGCAACACGTCGTGCGAGAGCGCCTTGCCCGACCCTCCGCGAAACTCGAGGTCGCAATCGAAGTTCCCCAGGATCAGGCGTGTCATCCGCCCTGCGCCCGCTTGTCCCGGCTGGAGTTTCTCCGCGAGAAATTCGCCCCGCACGATCGATTCAGCGTATTCGCGGATTCCATAGCCAGCGTCGTACCTTCCTTCGAACGGACGCGCACAGTCTACCGCGAGCGGGAGGGGAGGGCGAGATGCCGGAGTGGTTCAGTCACCACGAAGGACGAAGCGCGGCGGAGCCGCAACCAAATGGAGAGGAACCATCCCGTTCCTGTACTCCGTCGCGCAGCGACGGTACACGTGCACGCGCACGATCGATGCGCGCAGAGCGTGGTCGGAACGGGACCATCGTGTACGCGTACGGGCACGACTGCGCCTCACAGGCCAGCAACCGCGTCCTGCTCTCCGCATCCATGGAGGGACTACCTCATTGCATCCATCGGTCGTCCCCACCTTCCGTACTCCCCCCATTCAAAAAGAACCGAAGCCGACCCCCCGCCTTCCAGGCATCGAAAGAACGATGCGGTAGCTCTCGGACGCGCTTCCAGGGCGGGCCAGAAAGAAACCCGAACCAGGAGTCACCCTGGACCCATCATTCCCCAAACCCGCCCCCGACCACTCGCCTTCTCCGCCAGCTGGACCCCCTCCGTTCGTCGCGCCCGGCGCGCACCCGTCCCACCCCAGGTCCTGGCCCGCCCAGGAAGCACGCCCGAGAGCCACCCACAACCCTCACCCCAACCCTGGACCCTAGCCGCTCACACGAATCCCCGGCAAATCGCAAACCACCAAAGCCCCAGGTGTTTCCGCGCACGAGTACGAGCATGAGCATGGGAGAGTCTGCGCGTGCCGCGGAGAATTCGCAAGCAAGCAGCGCGAAGAGCAGCTAGCGCCCCGGGCCGACCTCCGCCTCGAGCTGCCGCAGAAGATCCTCGACGTCGCAGTCCTGCTCATCCACAACGTATGCACCGGAGGTGTCCCGCTCGACCACGGAAATTCCCGGGTGCTCCTCCTCGAGCTGTTCGATGTACTTGCCCTGGCTGCGAAACTCCCTCAGAAGGCTCCAGCTCCGGCGCGCCAACTCGTATTGACTCAGGGCCTGGCGGATCGTGGCCGCCAGCTCGTCCGCATTGCACGGCTTGGTGAAGAAGCGGTAGACCTCACCTTCGTTGATCGCCTTGATCGCGGCTTCCGTGCTCGCGTGCCCGGTCAACATCATTCGCACGATCAGGGGGTGGCGCTTTCGCACCTCGGCCAGGAATTCCGCCCCCGTCATTCCCGGCATCCTTTCGTCCGAAATCACCACCTGAACCGCCTGACTCGAAAGCGTCACCAGCGCCTCGGCCGCCGAGTTGGCGCTCAGGATCTCGTACGGCTCCTTGCGGAGCACCTTCAGCAGCCCGGCGGTCACGTTCGGCTCATCGTCGACAACCAGAATCCGGTAGTGAGTCATGAATCGCTCCTCGCGCCGACCGGCGCCAATTCGCACAGATCGACCGCGACGCGGACGCGAACCGCACCCTCGATCGCCCCGACCCTGCAGTAGTTCTTCAATCGCGCCAGCATGGAAGGAGAGATTTCCTGCCCCTCCGCCACCAGCAGCATGCCCGCCTTGTTCGTCACCTTCTCATCAAGCACCATCCCGACCTTGAGGTCGTCCAGGGAAAGTGACTGGATCGTCGATCCCTGTCCGGGAAGGGACACGGACTCCAGATGGGCGAGAATCTTCGGGTCGTACGCTCCAGCGCGCTTGCGGAGGGCGTTGACCGCGGAGCCCCTGGAAAGACCGCGTCTGACCATGTCGTCGAACGCAAGGGCCGCGGTCAGAACTCGGCTGCCCAGCAGCACGCCGCCCGGCGCGCCGGCACCGGACGTCTTCTCCTCCTGCGAGAAGGGTTGATTCAGGAGAGCCAGCATCTCCGCGATCGGCTCGAGGCGAGGAATGTTGGCCAGCAAGTCGCGGGCGATCATGGGGTGTCGCCTGTAGATATCGGCCTGGTTGGCGTTGAGAGGCTGCCCGGCGGCCACCATGCTGAGAATCTCTCCGGGAATCGCCACACAGCCGATCTGGCAGAGAAGGGCGGCCGTCTCGTACATCCATGGATTCTCGAGATTCATCCGGCGAACCAGTTGACTCACGGTGTTCCTGACCCGAGTGGCGCGGCCGAACGCCTCGGGGTTCACGATGGAGAGAATGTCCGCGAGCACCTGGATGCTTCCTCGGACCGTCTGCTCGAGAAGGATCTTCTCGGCCTGAGTCAGGCGATGCTGCTGCAGGGCCTCATCCAGCACCGATTCGAACAGATCCCGCTCACACGGCTTGCTCAGGAACCGGAAGATCCTCCCCTGGTTCACTGCGTTGATGGCAACGGTGAGGTCCGCCTGCCCCGTCAGCATGATGCGGACCGTGTCCGGCCATTTCTCCGCGACCTTCCCCAGAAACGTGATGCCGTTCATGCCGGGCATCTGGAAGTCCGACACGACCACGGAAAAGGCGCCCCTCTCCTCGATCAGTTTCAGCCCCTCCTCGCCCCCGGTCGCCGTCGCAAGGTTGAACGACTTGCGGTGCTGGCGCACGAGCCCCTGCAGCAGTTCGGCACTGTCGTCGACGAGGAGGATCGGCTCCTGATTGCGTGCATGCATGACTGCTACTCCTGGCCGACGCCACTCACCTGTGGCGCGGCCCGGTCGATACCGATCTCCTTCGCCAGTTCCAGCGCAACCTGGCGCCATTCCGGCAGACGGCCAGCGATGTTGGCGCTGGCGACGTACTCCTCGTCGAGTGACGGTGAGCCTGCTCCGGTGACCGCCTCTCTCGCGAGGGCGTCGGCCACGTGAACCGCGCCAAGCAGGTCGAACTCGTACTGGCCGACCCGCGACGGCCGGTCGTGGAAGGCCACGGCCTCCACCATCGGATACGGCAGTCCCCAGATGCCAAGGAGGTAGGCCCCCACGTCGGCGTGGGACACGCCGATCGTCTCCCTCTCGACGTCGCACCGGGGACGGTCGGTCCGAGAATCGACCGCGACAACGCTCGCGTACAGTTCCGGCATCTTGACGGCGAACACGAGCCGGCCCATGTCGTGAAGCATGGCGGCCGTGTAGGCGTTCTCGGCCGCCTTCCTGTCGGGCATGAGTTTGCCCGCCAGGTGGGCGGTCAGGACCGCGTGTTCCTGCTCGCTGTCGATGTGATACCAGTCGGGAAGCCGGCTCCCCTCGAACTGGCGGAAGACCTCGACCCCCAACACCAGGTTCTTCAGCATGCTGATGCCGAGGTAGGAAATCGCCTGGTTGGTGGTGGAGACCCTTCTCGCCAGGGACAGGAAGCTGGAATTGACCAACTGGAGGATCTTGGCGCTGATGGCGCCATCCTGCTCGACGATGCTCGCGAGCGCCTCGATTGTGACGTCGGGATCGACCAGGGCCGCGCACAGCTTGTTGTAAACTCGGGGAATCGGCGGCAGCGAGTCGATCTGCCCGACCTTCTCCACAAGTTCCGGCGACGAGAGGAGGTCCGTGAGGTTGAGGGCTCTCGTCACCACCTCCCTGATCGTGTCCGACTCGCAGGGCTTCGAGAGGAACTGGTGCGCGACATGCACCGTCCTCATCGCCATCGCAAGGTCGGTGTGCCCGGAGAGCACGATGCGCACGGTGGCCGGGTGCCTCTTCTGGACCTCCTCCAGCAAGGTGGCGCCATCCATCTGCGGCATCTTCATGTCGGAAACGATGATGTCGAAGGGAGACCTGGCCATCTCCTCCAGCGCCGCCGCGCCACCTTCGGCGAAGACCATGTTCCATTCATTACGCTGTCCGCGCAGCATCCGCTTCAGGCCGGACAGGATTCTCGGTTCGTCGTCGACGAAGAGAACGTTCCTCATACCAGGACCTCCTTGGGCTCCGGCAGGCGCGCCGCCATCGGCAGGGTGATCGTGAATATCGTGCCCTTCCCCGGCTCGCTCTCGACAGTGATGGTCCCTCCGTGCTTCTTCGTGATCACGTTGTGGGCGATGGAGAGCCCCTGCCCAGTCCCCTTCCCCACCTCCTTGGTGGTGAAGAAGGGATCGAAGATCTTCGCCTTGACCCCCTCCGGCATGCCCGCCCCCGTGTCCGTGATCCGGATCTCCGCTTCATCGCCGATCTGCCGGGTGCTGATCCGGATCTTGCCGTGGCTGGAGTCGTCTTTAGCCTTCGTCTCCGCGATCGCGTGGGCGGCGTTGACGATCATGTTGAGGAAGACCTGGTTCAACTCTCCAGGCAGGCACGACACCGGGCCGAGATCGGGGTCGAGGTCGGTCTCCAGATCGGCGACGTACTTCCACTCGTTCCTGGAGACGGTCACGGTGCTCTCGATCGCCCGGTTCAAGTCGCTCATCTCCATCTCGGCGCCACCAGGATGCGAGAACTCCTTCATGGCACGGACAATCCTCGTCACATGCGTCACGCCTTCGAGCGACTGCCGGATCGCCGCCGGAACCTCCTCGGACATGTACTCCGTATCGACCTCGTCGATCGCCTCGCGCAGCCCGGCCACCAGCTCCGGGGTCGGCGCCTCCCTGCCAACGGCCGTCACCAGGGATTCCGCCTTTTCCACGACCGCGAGCAGTTCCGTGAGAGTTTCACCCAGGAAGCGGATGTTGTCTCCGATGAACTGGATCGGCGTGTTGATCTCGTGGGCGATTCCCGCCGCGAGCTGGCCGATCGCCTCCAGCTTCTGCGATTGCCGGAGCTGGTTCTCCAGCGCCCGGTGCTGGGTGACCTCGTTCTTCACGCAAACGTAGTTGGTGATCCGGCCCCGGCTATCTCGGATGGGTGAGATTCGTGCCTCCTCTTCGATGATCTCGCCGTCCTTCTTCTTGTTGAAGAAGCTGCCTGTCCAGACGTCTCCGCGAGAGATGGTCTTCCACAGGTTCCGGTAGAACGCCTCGTCTTGCCGGCCGCTCTTGAGGAGCCGTGGATTCGCTCCGACGACCTCCTCTTTCGTATAGCCGGTGGTCTCCGAGAAGGCCGGATTGACATACTGGATGGTTCCATCGAGGCCGGTGATGATGACCGTGTCGCGGGCCTGCTCCACGGCGGCAAAGAGCCGTCTGTACTCCGCCTCGGCGGCCCTCTTCGCGGTGACGTCCCGGATGATCGCGCTGCAGTGCCGCCGGGAACTATCGTTCGACTCGCCGATGCTGACCTCCACCGGGAACTCGGCGCCTTCCAGGTTCCTGCCGACACCCTCGAAGTTGTGGGAGGTCCGTTCTCCTCCGCTCGCCGGGCGACCTATCGAGACAATGGTATCGTCCCATGTACCGTCGGCAATGCGCACGAACCACGCCAGGTTCGAGCCGATCGCGAACTCTGCCGAGCATTGGAACATCTCCTGGGCGGCGCGGTTGAAGGAGAGGATCGTCCCGTTCTTGTCGAACGCGACGATGCCGTTGCTCGCGGCTTCGACCACGGAAGCAAGCTGCGCCTTCTGTTCGTGGAGATCGTCGTTGGCCTGACGCAACTCCTCCATCAGCTCCCGGTTCCGGCGTTCGCTGCGCACCGATTGCCATGCCCGATCGACGGCTTTCCGCACCACGGCCGGATCGCATGGTTTCTCGAGGATGTCGTAGGCGCCGTGCTGGAAGACCGCGATCGCCTCTTCCTTTCCGGCGGTCCCGGTCAGGACCAGGGTGGCGACATCGGGGTGCTTGGCGCGGACAATTTCCAGGAGTTCGATCCCCGTCATCTCCTCCATGCTCAGGTCCGTGAGGAGGACGTCCGGCCGCGCCTCGTCCAGAATTCGCAGGGCCTCGCTCGGCGAGAGCGCCGTGAGGACCTTGTAGTCCTTGGCCAGTACTGCCTGGACCCATCGCAAGATGACGCGATCGTCATCCACAACGAGGACGCGGGGAGGACTTGGCGCTACTTGGCTCATGCGGTTTTCCTGGCGGAGGAGTTTCCAGCTCAGTTATCGACGCCACTGCCATCTTCGGTTGAGTGTGTTTCAGGACATCTCGACTGGTCCTGGCCTTCACAAGATTGCTGGAACCACTGGCGGGAAAACGAGTTGGAGTCACTGACCGGAAGGACGCGCTCTCCCGGAAGCCAGATATTCGCCGCGGCCACCTGCGCCCTCTCCCGACATTGCGTCGGAAGCCGCGGAAGGAAGGCCGCTCCCTCGTCCGGATCAATTCGGGAATCCTGAATCACAGGTGCTCACAAGAACAGCCCGGAGCGGCTTGGTGTCCGGAGTGTCCCTTATGCTAGCTTCGGTGGCATGACTCACCAGAAGACATCGGCCGCGCTCGCGAAAGCGAAGGATGAGTTCGTCGCGGCATGGGGCGGGCTCGGCAGCGCCTGGGGCGTCAATCGGACGATGTCGCAGATCCACGCATTGCTGATGGTCTCTCTCCACCCCATGAACACCGACCAGATCATGGAAGAGCTCTCGATCAGCCGCGGGAACGCCCACGGCAACGTCAAGGAACTGGTCCGCTGGGGGCTGCTTCACTCGGTTGCAGTCAAGGGGGATCGGAAGGAGTACTTCGAGGCGGAAAAGGATGTCTGGAAGGTGGCCTGCGCCATCACGCGCGAGCGCAAGCGAAAGGAACTGGAACCGGTCCTCTCAACCCTCG
>JAZDLC010000204.1:0-7879 GCA_043802345.1 Planctomycetota bacterium
TCCACGCGCCCAGGTCAGAATCGCTTCCCTCTCGACCCTTCCCACACCGAGATCTCTGACTACCCGGAAGGAGAACACCGCCTCTGGTGGGTCAGTTTATGTGAGCGCGGGGGGGTCGGTTCTGGTGAGCGCTATAGCTGCTTGTGATGGGAAGCCCGATCGGCGCTCTTGCGCTTGCCGGGGGAGCCGCTGTGTCGGTCCTGAGCACGTACATCATGCGCATGACGGGCTCGTCCCTCGTCGCGGGCAATCTGCTCACTGCGGCCTTCTACGGGACGCTGACCGCCCTGGCCTTCCGCCTCGGGGGCCACGGAGCCGTCACCCTGCCGTGGTACGCGGCGGTACCGATCGTCGCGATGAGCACCGTGGGGCGGCGCTCTTCCCTCTTCTGGCTGGGAGTCACGATACTTTCCCTGGGCGGGATCTTCGTGCTCTCCAAAGGCGGCTACGCCTTCGCGTGTGACCTGGCGCCTCATCAGTATGCGCTGGTCGTCCTGCTGGGGTGGGTCGGTCTGCTGGTGTTGGTGCTTGGCCTGGCTCTCGTGAACGAGACGGTCAAGAGCAGGACAATGGCTGAACTCAGATCCGCGCAGGAGAGCCTGCGGCGGGAGAAGAGCTTCTCGGACTCGGCCATTGAAGGACTGCCAGGCATCTTCTATGTCTTCGACAGCGAGGGGCGGCTCATCCGATGGAATGAGAACTTCCTTCGAGCCACGGGGTACTCCTCCGCAGAGCTGTCCGGAATGCAGCCGCTCGATTTCTTCCATGGACGGAATCGGGTGATCGTCCAGCGTGGTGTCGAAAACGTGTTCACGCTGGGGCAGGCCCTGATAGAGGCGGACCTCACCATCAAGGACGGAACAGCCATTCCGCACCTGTTGTCGGGCAAGCGGGCCATGATCGACGGGAACCTGCATCTTGTGGGGATGGGAGTCGATATCACGGATCGCAAGGCGGCGGAGGATGAGTTCAAGCTGGTCAACTCCGACCTCGAGAGAGCGGTCCTGTACGCGCAGCAGATGGCCAGGGAAGCCGCGAGCGCCAGTCTGGCCAAGAGCGAGTTCCTGGCCAACATGTCGCACGAAATCCGCACGCCGATGAACGGCGTGATCGGCATGACGGGGCTGCTGCTGGACAGTGGCCTGGACGGCGAGCAGAGAATGTGCGCCGAGACCGTCCAGACATGCGGCAATCAACTCCTGGCGGTCATCAACGACATCCTGGACTTCTCGAAGATCGAGGCCGGCAAGCTGGAGTTGGAGACGATCGATTTCGACCTGCGTACCGCGGTCGAGGAAACCGTCGACATTCTTGCCGGCAAGGCCGAGGAGAAGGGCCTGGAGTTCTCGTGCTTCGTCGATCCGGAAACGCCTTTCCTGCTGCGGGGCGACCCGGGACGGCTGCGGCAGGTGCTGATCAACCTGGCGAGCAATGCGATCAAGTTCACCAAGGCTGGTGAAGTGGCGATCACCGTTTCGACGGCGGAGGAGACAGGTGGCCGGGCAACCGTCCGGTTCGTCGTTCGGGACACGGGGATCGGCATTCCCGCCGACCGGATGGGCCGGCTCTTCAAGTCGTTCTCGCAGGTGGATACCTCCGCGACGCGCA
This sequence comes from Planctomycetota bacterium, assembly GCA_043802345.1. Lineage (GTDB taxonomy): Bacteria > Planctomycetota > B15-G4 > B15-G4 > JADJEK01 > JAZDLC01. The sequence continues at coordinate 1,609 of JAZDLC010000204.1, forward strand.
AGTACGGAGGGACGGGGCTGGGCCTGGCGATCTCCAAGCAGATCGCCGAGATCATGGGGGGAGAGATTGGCGTAGAGAGCGAGGAGGGCGAAGGCGCGACCTTCTGGTTCACGGCCGTTCTGGAGAAGCAACCGGGCGGTTCCAAGAGGGCGCCGGCCGGGCCGGGCGACATCGCAGACCTTCGGGTGATGGTCGTCGATGACAATGCGACGAACCGCAAGCTCCTCGAAGCGTATCTGTCGAACTGGGGTTGCCGGCCGGCCGTGGCGGCCTGTGGGGACGAAGCGCTGGCGGCGATGCGGACGGCCGCGGCCGAAGGTGACCCGCACAAGGTCGCCGTGTTGGACGGTCTCATGCCCGGAATGAACGGCGAGGAGCTGGGCAGGAGGATCAAGTCGGATCCGGAACTCTGCGACACGGTCCTGGTCATGTTGACGTCGATGGGGCAGAGCTCCGGCATGAGGCGGCTGGCCGAGACCGGCTTCGCGGCCTATCTGCTGAAGCCGATCAAGCAGTCGCAGTTGTTGGACTGCCTGCGAGCCATCACGGTCGAACCGGGGGAGGCCAGGCGCAAGCCGGACGCGGTCTCGGTCTCCAGCCACCCGGTTCCGGATAGTCGGATCCGTCACCTCCGCATCCTTCTGGCCGAGGACGATACCATCAACCAGATGGTGGCACAGCAGCTTCTCAAGACGAAGGTCGGATGCCGGGCCGATGTGGCGCCGAACGGCAAGGATGCGATCGAGGCGCTGGCCCGGAAGGACTACGACGTAGTCCTGATGGACTGCCAGATGCCAGAAATGGACGGCTACGAGGCCACCCGCAGCATCCGGGATCCGAACTCCCCCGTGCGAAACCACGACGTGTACATCGTTGCGATGACCGCCAACGCCATGAAGGGTGACCGCGAGGCGTGTCTTGCCTCCGGCATGAACGACTACATCGCCAAGCCGATCAACGCCCAGGAGTTGGTTGACTCCCTTGGGCGCGCCCTCCAGCGCAGCCGGGAAGAGCTGGCCTCGAGGGGGCCGGCCGTTTCTTGAAGCCGAGGGAGCCGGAGGTTGGCTCTCCATGAGCCCGTTCGTATCCTGGGGTCACCGGATCCGGACCGATGACCATGCACCTGAGCGACACTGATCTGCGCATTCTTGCGGGAGAAAAAGGCGACGCGGCGCGCCTCGCCTTGCGGATCATCGTGCGAATGGCGGAAGTGCTCGGCACGAAGGAGCTGATCGAAGTGAGCCAGGCTCACATCGACGGGTGCGGGCTGCTCAGTGACGCGAGCCTGTGCTTCGCCGAGCTACTGGCGGGGAAAGGGGCGCGTGTGTCCATCCCGACGACGCTGAGCATGGGGCCTCTCGATCTTCAGCGCTGGCGCGAGTTCGGAGTGCCGGAAGAGTACGCCGCCCGGGCGATCCGCCAGGGGCGGGCATACGAGGCGATGGGATGCCTTCCGACCTGGACGTGCGCGCCGTATCAGGGGTACCTGACGCCGCGCTTCGGCCAGCACCTGGCATGGGGCGAGTCGAACGCCGTCTGCTACGCGAACTCGGTGCTGGGAGCGCGCACCAACCGTTGTGCGGACTATTTCGACATCTGCGCGGCGATCTGCGGGAAGGTGCCGAAGACCGGCCTGCATCTCGACGAGGTCCGGCGGGGCGAGGTGCTGGTGCGGCTGGTCGGGGTGGCGGAGGACCGGTGGCGGGAAGACTCCGAATGGTCGGTGCTCGGTCACCTGCTCGGGCCGCTGGTGGGGAACAGGATCGCGGTGATCGAGGGGCTGCCGAGGTGGGCGACCAGCGATCAGCTCAAGGCGCTCTGCGCCGCTGCGGCGTCATCCGGTTCGGTGGCCCTCTTCCACGCGGTGGGATTGACGCCGGAAGCTCCGACGCGGGATGCCGCCTTCGGTGGGGGCGTGCCGGAGCGTGAAGTCACGCTTGGTCCGGAGGAGTTCGAGCGGGCGCGAGGCGACCTCTCGACAAGTGCTGACGCTGCGCGGCTCGACGAAGTGGTCGTGGGCTGCCCGCACTTCTCCTACGACGAGTTCGTTCAGCTGGCGAACCTGCTGCGGCGGGAGCCGGCGGGTCGCTTCCACGAGGGCACCCGCTTCACCGTGATCAGTTCTCGGAGCTCGGAGGCGCTGATGCGCGGCGCCGGACTGAGCGAGCTGTTTGACGAGTGGGGGGTGCGAGTCACGCTCGACACATGCGTCTTCCACACGCCGCTCCTGGCGCCGGGTGCGACGTCGTTGATGACCAATTCGGGCAAATGCGCGTACTACGCGCCCGGGGAGCTGAAGGTCGAGGTGGCATTCGGGACGCTTTTCGAGTGCGTGCGCTCGGCGGTGGTGGGTCATGTCTGGCGGGAGGGAGGAGGATGAGCCGCGTCCTGAAGGGCCGGGTCGTGATCGCGGGGAAGGCGCGCGGGCGCGCGTTGGCCTCGAATGAGCCGCTCAGCTTCTGGGGCGGCTATGACTGCGAGACCGGCGAGATCATCGACCGCCGCCACCACCGTTGCGGAGAGAACGCCGCCGGGCGCGTGTTTCTGTTCCCCACAGGGCGTGGCTCGAGCACGGCCAGCGGGATCCTCCTGCAGAGCCTGCTCAATGGCACGGCGCCGGCAGCGCTGGTCTGCATCGAGCTGGATCCGATACTGGCCCTGGGAGTGATCGTGGCGGAGGAGTGTTTCGGGCGCAGCCTGCCGATGGTGATTCTCGATCAAGAGGAGTTCTCTTTGGTGACTGACGATGACTGGCTCGAAATCGAGGAGGACGGCACGGTGCGAATTACCGCGGAGGAGACGGACGGATCCGGGTGTTCATCCTGAACGCCGATTTCTTCGCAGCGCGCGCAGAAACCGGGGAGGGGGTCGGCATCGGCATCGGAAGGACTGTCGTGTTGTCTTGTGCCGCTCCCTCCTTGGTTGCGGCCTGTGGCCGCGCAGTGGAGTCCTATAGATCCCGGCTCCTGGGCAGGCCACCGTTCCTGAAGGCGAACCGGTCTCCGGCGTTCTCGACGCAGCCGAACCTGGTGCCGGCAGGCACCTTCTTCGCGTGGTCGTCTGCGAACTGCCGGTAGACGTAGCCCGAGTCTCCGCCGTGCATCGGGACGATCACCGACGGCTTCAGCCTGTCCACCGCGTAGACGACGCCCTTGACGCACAGATCGGCCCCCAGGTCGGCGAGCGCCTGGACGACCTCCGTCTCTCCCTGCATGGCGGCGATGTGCAGGGGCGACAGGCCGTCCTCGTCCGGAGCGTTCACTTGGTCCGGATGCTTCTCGATGTACGCCGCGAGCCCGGAGATGTCTTCTGCCCACACCAGATCGTGGACCTCGCCGGGTTGCGCGGCTTGCGCGCACCACAGGAGCAGGAACAGAACGGCCGGGATTCCTCTGGAAAAGCTCATACCTCGCCTCCTTCACCTGATTCTGGCCCGGAAAACCGGGTCACCCCGGGAAGACCTCCGCGCGGACAGACTGCGGGCCGCTGGATGTCGCGCCCTCGGGGTCCAATCCGCGCTCGGTCCGGACGCGTGATCAGGTATTCCGCGGAAACTGGCCGTCCTTCTCGGTCCGGGCCGCCGGCCATGGCGGGGGGCGATGCGGCATGCCTGTGGCCGCGCCATGCTCTTCGCCGCGAGCCTTTCTTCGGTCGTCATGTCAGATTGAAAGTATTATGTCAAAGTGACTTACGACGTAACCGTCCGGCCAGCGCCGCTCTCCGGACCGTGGTGGCGACGATGCTGCTGGGGTGCGATTCCTACCTCAGCTTGTACCGCTGCGTCTTCCCCGTGGCGGTCTTCGGGAGCTCGGGGACGAACTCGATCCAGCGAGGGTATTTGTAGACGCCGATCCTCCCCTTGACGAACTCCTGCAGCCCGGTGAGGAGTTCATCAGATCCGGGTTGTCCTCCCTTGAGCACGATGAACGCCTTCGGCTTGATGAGGTTCTCCGAGTCGGCGACTCCGACGACTGCGCTCTCCAGCACGGATGGGTGTTCCATGAGCGCGTTTTCCACCTCGACCGGCGAGACCCACATTCCACCCACCTTCAGCATGTCGTCGGTCCGGCCCTGGTACCAGAAGTAGTCATCCTCGTCCCGCAGGTACTTGTCGCCGGTCCGAATCCAGTCTCCCTGGATGGTCTCCTTGGTCTTCTCGTGCTGGTTCCAGTAGTAGGCGCAGGTCGAGTCACCCTTGATGAGCAGGTCGCCGATTTCACCCGGAGGCAGCTCCTGTCCCTTCTCGTCGACGATCTTGGCCTCGTAGCCGGGCACGGCTTCACCGGTGGAACCTGGTTTCACGCGACCGGCGCGGTTGGAAATGAAGATGTGGAGGATCTCGGTCGAGCCGATCCCATCGAGGATTTCCACGCCGAACCTCGTCTTGAACCGCTCGAAGAGGGCCGGCGGGAGGGCCTCGCCGGCGGAGACGCAGAGCCGGAGGCTGCTGGTGTCGAAGCGCTTCTCCGCGTCCTCCATCGCGAGCATGCCGGCGTACCCTGTCGGCACGGAGTAGAAGACACTCGGACGGTGGCGTTGGATGATCTCGTACACGTCCGCCGGTTCGGGTTTCCCTCCGTAGAGGATCGTTGTCGCGCCGGCCCGGAACGGGAAGTAGAGGCCGTTTCCCAGCCCGTAGGCGAAGAAGAGCTTCGCCGCGGAGAAGGTGACGTCCTTCTCGCCGAGGTTCAGCGTGGGCCGGCTGTAGAGATCGGCCGCGACGATCATATCGTGCTGGAGGTGGACGGCGCCCTTGGGAAACGCGGTGGTGCCGGAACTGTAGAGCCAGAAGCAGGGGTCGTCCTTGCTCATCATCTCCGGGGCGAGGATCGGTGACCCGGAAGCCATCAAACTCTGGAAGGAGAGTTGCTCGCCTGAAGGCTTGCCCACCACGATGATCTGGCGCAGATGGCGGAGCCTGTCCCGAATCGGCTCGATCTGAGCCAGGAGGGATTGACTGACGACCAGCACGCGAGCTCGGCTGTCGTTTAGAAGGTACTCGTAGTCCGGCGGTTTGAGCAGCGTGTTGGTGGGGATCGGCACGGCGCCGATCTTGATCGCTCCAAAGAAGCTGAAGACGAACTCGGGCGAGTCGTGAACGAGCAGCATGACGCGCTCTTCCATGCGCACGCCCAGATCCCTGAGCGCATTCCCCACACGGTTCGTTTGCTCGCGCACATCGTTGTAGGTGAACGTTGTGTCATCGCTCGCGCCGATGATGGCGAGTTTCTCGCCCCGTCCGGCCTGGACGTTGTCATCCACGAGGATGGCGGCGGCGTTCATGCGTTCGGGCAGATGAACCGAGGGAGATGACATCGGCTTGCTCTCTCCACAAGTATGAATGCTGTAGTACTACCCTCCCTGACCGTATCACGGCCACGCGGATCTCCTCATTATCAAGAGAAGGGCGTCCTGATCCACCCTCCTTCCGGATGCGGCGGCCGTCCGGGAAGGAGGGGGATGAATCCGGGACGGTCTTTCTGGGTGTTGCACAACTGCCTCACGACCTGCAAACCCGAGGGGCGCGGCGGTTTCCTACGAAGTCAATCAGGACCGGTCTGGTTCAATGGACATGAGAGTCCAGGGAGTTCACGCTCTGACTCCGACCCTTGTTCGAGACGACAATCATGAAGTTGCGTCGAGTCATTCCGCTGGCCTGCGTCGCGTTCAGCGCTTCCCTTTCGGGGGCTTCACCGGCCGATCCGCCCTCCCGCGCGCCGACCGACCGGAAACTTCTCAAGGAAGTCGAACTGGCAGGCCGGATCGGCGAGCTGTACGCGGCCGTCGAGGCGGCGGCGGCGATCGATCTGCTCGATCTCGATCAGGACCAGGCCCGGGCCCTGCTGCAGGTCACCGCGGATGTGCGGCAAGTCCGCGCCGGGTTCCTGCGGGAATTGAGTACGATCCAGCAGCAGCAGCGCGCCGCCTTCCGTGAGTTCCTGTCGGAGGCGGTCGCCGACCGGGGCTTCGATCCCCGGACGGAGGGCGAGGTTCTGCGCACCGATCGTGAGGGCACGGAGTTGCGCCGCCTTCTACTCGAGGAAGTGAACGCGGAAGCGGCTCTCGGCGGGGAGTTGCTGCGAGAGGAACAGCGCCAGCGCCTGCAGCGGCTGCCCCGGCCGGAAGCATGGATTCAGGAGAAGCTGGGTCCGCCCGCATCGGAACAGCGGGGCGCAACGAAGGGCGGGGCGGAAGATTCCCGTCTCGCTGAGATCCAGCAGGAGTTCCAGGAGATCGGGGAGCAGAAGCGCGGCGGCCCGGACACCCTGGG
>JAZDLC010000205.1:0-8816 GCA_043802345.1 Planctomycetota bacterium
CGAGAGGCCTTGCCGCCCCAGCTCCAGTATCACGTGGCCCGGATGCTGCCAGCCAGCGTCCGGGACTGGGTCGTCCGGCGGGCCTTCTGCGGCAGTCTCGACTGGGACCAAACCCTCGGCTTCGGCATCCTGGGGAGTGGAGAGAGCTACCTGCGCTACAACCTGGCCGGCCGCGAGAAGGCGGGTCAGGTCGACCGGGAGAGCGCGGCGTTCAGCAAGTATGAGAGCTGGCTGAAGGAGAGCCTCGAGGGCCTCAGGAACTCCGCGACGGGCGAGCCGATCGTCCGAAACCTGGTGGGTACCGGCGAGCAGTACCCTGGACCGAGAGCCAAATACCTCCCGGACCTGACCATCCTCTGGAACGACCAGCCTCCCGCTCCGGAGATTCAATCGGAACGTTTGGGGAGGATGACCGGTAGCCTGGGCACCGGGCGCACGGGCGATCACCAGGAGACCGGCTTCTACGTCGTGACCGGCAACAAGGAACGGCTGGAGCAGGCCGCGGCTCCGAAACACATCGTCGACTTTGCGGCCTTCGCGCGACGCCTCCTCGGATAATGGGGTCGGTTCCATGGAAGTCAACGGTCGCTACGACCTGATCATCATCGGCACCGGCGCCGGCGGGGGCAGCCTGCTGAGCGCGCTGGCGCCGACCGGCAAGCGGATCCTCGTGATCGAGCGGGGCGGCTTTCTCCCGCGTGAGAAGGACAACTGGAACAGCTACGCCGTGTTCGGGGATCTGAAGTACAAGGCGGACGAAAAGTGGCTCGACCAGAACGGGGAACGGTTCGACCCGGAGATCCACTACTACGTGGGCGGCAACACCAAGATGTACGGGGCGGCTCTCCTGCGCTTCCGCAGCGAGGACTTCCAGGAGCTGCGGCATCATGACGGGATCTCGCCGGCGTGGCCGATCACGTACGACGACATGGAGCCGTACTACGCCCAGGCGGAGCGGCTCTACAGCGTCCACGGCGAGCGGGGAATCGACCCGACCGAACCGCCGGCGAGCGGCCCCTTCCCGCATCCCCCCATGAGCCACGAGCCGCGCATCCAGGAGCTTCATGAAGACCTGGAGCGGCTCGGCCTGAAGCCGTTTCCCCTGCCCACTGGAGTCATGCTGGACGAGGAGCACCCCGAGCAGAGCCTCTGCATCCGCTGCGATACCTGTGACGGCTTCCCCTGCCTGGTGCACGCCAAGGGGGAGGCGGAGGTCTCCGCGGTCCGTCCGGCCCTGGCCCTGGGCAACGTGACGCTACTGACCCGGACGAAGGCGACGCGGCTCGAGACTGATCCTTCCGGCAGGGAGGTCACGAAGGTGGTCGTCGAGCGGGAGGGCGCTACCTTCGCGTACCAGGGCGATGTCGTCGTCGTCTCTTGCGGGGCGATCAACTCCGCGGCCCTGCTGCTCAGGTCCGCCAGCGGTCTTCACCCGCAGGGGCTCGCGAACAGTTCCGACATGGTGGGGCGCAACTACATGTGCCACAACAACTCCGCTTTCGTCGCGATCTCGACCCAGAAGAACCCGACCTTCTTCCAGAAGACCCTGGCGCTCAACGATTACTACTTCGGCGCGGACGACTTTGAATTCCCGTTGGGGCATATCCAGACCATGGGCAAGGCGGACGCCGCCAAGTTCGGCGTGGCGGCGCCGTTCCCCCTGCCGCGCTTCGCGCTGGAAATGCTGGCGAGCCGTTCCCTCGATTTCTGGGTGACCTCGGAGGACCTGCCGAGGCCGGAGAACCGGGTGCTGCTGGAGCCGGACGGGAACATCCGTCTGGTCTACACCGAGAACAACCTCGAAGGGCACACCCGCCTGAACGCGAAGCTCAAGGCATTGCTGCGGAAGGCGGGAGGCCGGCGCCGGCTGATTCCCTTCTCGCTCTGCCTGCGCAAGAAGATCCCGCTGCACGGCACCACGCACCAGTGCGGCACGGTCCGGCTCGGCAGCGACCCGAAGACATCGGTTCTGGACGCCAACTGCAAGGCGCATGACCTGGACAACCTGTACGTGGTCGACGCGAGCTGCTTCGTCTCCAGCGCCGCCGTCAACCCGGCCCTGACGGTCATGGCGAACGGCCTGCGGGTGGCCGAGCACCTGAAGGGGCGTCTCTGATTCTCGTACGAGTACGAGTACGGGAAGAGGTGAAGCCCGGACCCCCCTCAGGACCTCGCGGCCAGCTCGCAGGCCCTGGCGGTGAGAGCCATGAGCGTCAGCGTGGGGTTCTGGCACCCGGTGCTGGGGAGGCAGGCGCCGTCGGTGACGAAGAGATTCGGCACGTCGAAGAGCTGATTGCGTTCGTTCACCACCGAGTCTCTTGGATCGGTTCCCATGCGGGCGCCGCCGCTCTCGTGGATCGCCAGTCCCAGGTGCATGACACCGACTTCCGGTCCGACCGCTTTCCAGAGGAGGGGCCGCAGCAGGGTCGGCATCGGCATTCGGAGCCGCAGCCCGGCCGCCCCCGCCACCTCCTGGAGGTGTCTCTTCTGGGGTCTCGATCATGCGCCAGTCGTTCTCCCGCCGGCGCATGGCGATGTTCACCGTCGGGATCCCGTGCGCATCGGTAACGTCCGTGAGCGTCATCCGGTTCTCCGGATGGGGCAGCATCTCGCCGAAGGCGGCCATTCCCCAGCGGTGGGGCGTCAACATCCCTTGCAGTCCGAAGCCACGGACGAAGCCGCGCTCCTTCAGCGAGTCGCAGTAGTTCGGGATGTAGAAGTCGAGGTCGGCGCTGAGATCGAGAGGCGAGGCCCGTCCCAGGGGCCGGCTGGAGTTCAGGCCGCGATACGCATCGCCCGCCGGCCCCGTGCCGACCACGAAGTTGTGGTCCATCAGGTGGCGTCCCAGTTGGTCGTGGCTGTTCCCCACGCCATGCGGATGCTGGTCGCACCGGGAATTCAACAGGATGCGGACCGATTCGATGGCGGAGGCGCAGAGGAAGATCCGGTCTCCAAAGAGCCGCGACCGCTCCCTGGTCCGGGGATCCACGACCTCCACCCCGACCGCCTGGTCGCCGGCACTGTTCAGGAGCACCTTCGAGACAGGCGCTTCCGGAATCAGCCGCAACCTCTCCGAGTCGATCGCCTGCTGAAGCGGAGCGGGAATGGGTGCGAGTTCCTGTCCCAGGATCCTCGGCAGGATCACCCGCCGTTCCGGCCAGCGTTTCTCGATGCGCTGCCGGAACAGAGCCGCCGCCTCACTGAGGGACCCCGGTTCACTGATCTGGCCATCCGGGAGGGAAGGGATGCCATCCCGGCCGCCCCGCAGTCCATGGAAGCTCTCGACCCGGTCGTAGAACTCCTGAAGGTCTCCGTACCCGATCGGCCAGGAGGCACCTTGCCCATCCGTCTCGGCCCGGCGGAAGTCCTCTTCCGAAAGGCGCAGCGCCATTCGGGCCCAGGTGTGCAGACGACCGCCGATTTGGCGTCCCCGGATCCAGAAAAACGGGTCTCCTCCCCGGGTCGAATAGGGATGCGCCCGGTCGTCCACGTACAGGTGGTGGACTTCCGGATGGAAGGAGACGCTCCTCGCCTGGATTCCCTGGTTCTTGACGAACAGCCGGCTGAAGTAGCTTGCCTGGCCGATGTTGGGAGGAAGATCCCTGGCGGTGAGACGCCGGCCGGCGTCGAGAGCGGCGACCCGGAGGCCGTTTTCCGTGAGTACCTTGGCGGCCCAGGTGCCGACGGCCCCGAGACCGACGACCACGGCGTCAAACTGTTCCGCAGGCACGGCTCATCACTTTCCGGAGGCGACCGAATGGGGGGCGGTGCAAATCGATAGTCCCTTCTTCGCAGGGAATTACGACAAACTCTGGAACGTGTCAAAGCTCATGAAGTCGGCGTAGTGCACGATGGTTGCCTCCACCGTGCGCCGAATCAGGTCGCCCTCACCGGTGTGGGTGGCGATCACGTGGCATACCTCATCCGGAACGCCGCATTCCTGCGCCAATGCGACCCCGGTGAATGGATGCCGCAGCAGTTTTCCCTTCTGGCTCTGCCGGGTCTCTCCGTCCACCTTCTCGTACTCGAGGAGTTTCCCGACGTCTGTCAGGATCGCTCCGGCGATGACGGTGTCCATGTCGATTCGGAGTGAGTGTCCCAGGAACTCCCGCATCGACTCCGCGGCCCGCCGGGCGATGTGCACCACGCAGCGCTTGTGCTCCATGAAGGTGGCGGTGCAGTTCTCCACGAGCAGGGTGAACGGGATGGTCTCCAGGTCTTCCGGCTTGAGGGGGCTGCGCTGAAGCGCTCGCACCCACGTTTCCAGCACCTTCTCCCGCAGGCTCGCGTCCCGGATCCACCCGATTTCCGGCCACATTTCCTGGACGGTCTCACGCACGGCTCTTCTCCGGTTGGTTCCACGGTTCCGCCAAAGGCACGCTTCCCGAGCCGACAGGCAGAGACGATGCAGCCTACGGAGTTCCTGATCACGGCTCCAGAGCCTCCCGGCCTTCCCGGGGCTCCTTTTCCTTTCAGCGCTCGGCCGAGGCCGGAAGAACTTCCAGCACCTTGCGGTCATCCCGGGACGACTCGGTCGGCTTGGCATAGCGGGTCTGGAAGGCCCTCACCCGCGGCTCTCCGGAAACCAGCTCGTCCCTGGTCGGCGGATGGTTCAGCAGACCCTGGATCACGCCATAGGTCCCGCATCCGGTGATACCCGCAGCGATGGTGAGCAGCACGTTCTCGTTGGTCAGCCGGGGACGGAACACGATGAGCAGCAGACCGGCGTCAAGCGACGTCTGACCCGCCCCGCGGTAGACCGACTCCGCCACCATCTGTCCGCTGGCCACGTCCACGATGCCGAGCCCGGACCGGCCCGCCAGGCCGAGCACGCTTTCGCGAAGCCGTCCGGGATCGGCCAGCCTCAGGGGAGGTCCCTTCTCCAGCAGGGTCGGGTCCTTGCGGCATCCAGGGTACAGCTCCCGCAGGGCCAGCTCGCAGGCCGGGTTGACCTTGGGCGAGCCGATGATAACCACGTTCTCCCGGCCGAACAGGTCCAGCAGGTGCGATCGATCTTCCGCGCCAAAGGCCGGGATCGAGAAGAACTCCATCCGGTCCCGCACCTCCGGCACATGCCGCCGGATGTGATTCAGCAGCAGCGCCTTGGCCCGGAAGTCCCACATGTCGACGGTGGTGCGCAGGATCAGCTCCCTGTAGGCGCCCTTTGCCGCGCCTACGGGCGCGTCGGTGACATCATGGGTGCCGAACAGAAACGTGACCGACTTGCTGGCCCGAAACGGTTCCAGGAAGTCCTCGCTGTCGTCCATCAGGGAGAACAGCTCGCTGACATCGCCGGTGCCGAGGCGGGCCGCGAGCCGTTCGAGCGTGTCGACGCGGATCTCCTTGAAGTCCTGGGCGATCAACTTCTGCACGGTGCTGCGGGCGACTCCCGCCTGATCCGCGAACTGCGCGTTCGACAGCCCCAGCTTGCGGATCGCCCGGCTCAGGTGACTTACGAGGCGCATGACCGTTCCTCAAGGAGGCGCAGGTTCTCCCCGGCATCGACCGTGGCCGAGAAGCCGGGCTCCACGACAGTCGTGGCGCTGAGTTCCTCGATGATGGCCGGGCCCTCGATCCGGTGCCCCGGCAACAGGGCGGAGCGGTCGAAGCAGGGAATGCGGGCGGAGTTGCCGGAGAACCAGACAACACGCTCCTCGAGGATCGCAGAGCGAGGAGCCCCGCGGACCTTTCCTGCCGGAGGCTGCGCCGGATTCCGCCGCCTGGAGCGTACCTGCAGCCTGACCCTGGCATGGACCACCTCGACCGCCCGGTCACAGAAGGCATGGCCGAAGCGATCCTGGTGCGCGGCGTGGAAAGCGGCAGCCAGGTTCCGCACCGAACGGGAATACTGGAGCGGCAGCGTGAAGGTCTGGCCCGCGTAGCGGCAATCGAGCAACCGCAGCACATGGGGCGGGCGGTTTGCCTCCAGCAGGCCGTCAGCCCTCAGCTCTTCGGTTCCGGAGCGGACCAGCGCCTCGAGCGCTTCCTCCACGCGGTCCCTTTCCGCGTCCGGATCCCGGATCAACACCGAGCGGACCAGGTCACGCTCCGCGTCCGCCAGGGCCATGCCGTAAGCGGAGAGATTTCCCGGAAGCGGCGGCACCAGCGCGAAACTGCACGGCAACGCCGAGGAGAGCCTGGCCGCGTGGAGCGGGCCCGCGCCGCCAAACGCCACCAGCGGTAGCCGGCGGGGATCGATGCCCCGCTCGACCGCCACCACGCGGGCCGCGCGGGCCATGGTGGCGTCCGCCACGGCCAGGACTCCCTCCGCCGCCTCACGGGCTTTCAGACCGAGCCGCTTCCCGAGCCGCTCCAGGGCAAGGTGGGAGCGGTCGGCGAACAGTGTGACCTCGGCGCCGGCGAGGCTCTCCGGCAACCGGCCCAGCACCAGATGGGCGTCCGTCACGGTCGGCTCGTCCGAGCGGCCGTAGCAGGCCGGCCCCGGATCGGAACCGGCGGAGGTGGGGCCGACCTGCAGCAGGCCGGCCCGATCGACCCAGGCGATCGACCCACCGCCCGCGCCCACGGTCTGGATGTCGAGAGAGGGAACCAGCAGCGGCAGACCGTCGACGGTGATCTCTCCCCGGCGCAAGGGCGCCCCCTCGATCAACGAAACGTCGGTGGAAGTGCCTCCCATGTCGAGCGCCAGTGCGCTCTTGAGACCGGCCGTCTGCGCGAGCCTGGCCACCGCGACCGCGCCCCCCGCGGGTCCCGAGAGGACCAGCCGCACCGGAGTCCGGGCCGCGCCGGCGACCCGCGCCATCCCCCCATTCGACTGGAACACGAACAACTTCACTCCCGGCAGGGCCTGTTCGAGACTCTCCAGGTAGTCGGTCAGCTTCGGGACCAGGGCGGCATTGGCGCAGGTGGTGGAGAACCGCTCGTACTCCCTGACTTCAGGCGCGACGTCCGCGGTCAGGCTGATCGGCAGGCCGAGCGACCGCAGGGCCCGCTCCACCTGGCGTTCGCCGCGCTCGTTCAGGAAGGAGAAGAGCAGCCCCACGGCGATCGCCTCGGGCCGGATCTTCTCGATCCGCCGCCTCAGTCGGAGCAGATCCTGCCGCGAGAGCGTCTCGATCGCGGTGCCGTCGCTGGCGACCCTCTCCGCCACGCCGAGCCGCCGGTTCCGCGGCACCAGAGGCGCCGGCTTCCTGACCTCCAGGGAGTACAGCTCCGGCCTGGCCTGGCGGCCGATTTCCAGCAGATCCTCGAGACCCCGGTTGGTGACGAACGCCACCTTCGCCAGCTTCCGCTCCAGGATCGCGTTGGTGGCCACGGTCGACCCATGGACCAGCACGGCGCCCGCGGGAAGCGGCAGCCGCTTCTCGAGCCCCGCCAGGATCGCACGGGCCGGATCGTCCGGAGTGGAAGGGAGCTTCAGCAGGCTCAGCCGGCCTCGGTGGATGAACACGAAGTCCGTGAAGGTGCCGCCTGTGTCGACGCCGATTCGCATGCGAGGAGAGGATACAGGATCGTCCTTCCGCCGCCTCCTGCTACTTGACCCGATTGACCCACCCGTTTTCATGGGAACCGGCCGGTCGTTGCACCGCTTTTCGCCGGGCAGCCAGGGTGGACCTCCCGTTTCTAGACCGGTACGCTATCAGCCGAGTCCCGTCTCTCCGGGAAGACTCGCGTGTGGATTTTCCGCTGCCGCGCGTCTTTCGGGGAGAGTCGATGTTGGTGAGGCATGGTCGGTCTGGATGAACGGCTGCGGCGGCTGAACCCGCGGATCGCGACAGTGGTACCTGATGCTTGCCAGCCGCTGCGCTGGGCAGTCGGTGGATGATGAGCGACGAGCATATTCCTCGCCGTGGGTCCATGATGGTGACCATCATCGGCATCTCCTTTGCCCCGCTGATTCTGGTGAGCTCGTTCATTCTGTACGAGTTCCACAAGACGTTCGAAGAGAAGCTGACCGCGCATCTCCTGGAGACGGTCCAGAAGCACAAGCAGCACATCGACGCCTTCCTGCGGGCGAACCTCCAGCAGATCCTCGTGCTCTCGAAGACGTTCAGCTACGAGGAACTTGGCGACCCCGACTTCCTGAGAGAGCGGCTGGCCGTCCTGCAGCAGGTGAAGAACCCGGTACTGGTGGACCTCGGCGTGGTGGACATGGACGGCTCCCAGGTCGCCTACGCTGGGCCGTTCATCCTGGGCCACGCGGACTACTCCGAAGCAGCCTGGTTCCTTGAGTCGGCGAAGCACGAGTATTACATCAGCGACGTGTTCGCCGGCCTGCGCGGGCTTCCGCATTTCATCATCGCCGTGCGCGGCAAGCACGACGGGAAGACCTGGATCCTGCGGGCCACGATCGACTTCGTCGCCTTCAAGAACCTGGTGGAGAACATCCGGATCGGCGAGACCGGATTGGCCTACATCGTGAACAAAGATGGCGAGTTCCAGGTTCAGCCCTCCGGCGACCTGCGTCTGAGCGACTCGCTGTTCAGCCGGTTGCGGGGCGGAGAATCGGGCTCCGGCCAGGCCCGGGTCGTCGAGGGTCAGGACGATCTGGGCCACGACAACATCTACGTTGCCGCGTCGCTCAACGAGGGGAACTGGTTCCTCATCTATCAGCAGAGCTCCGCCGATGCGTTCTCGGCCTTCTGGAAGGCGGTCAAGATCGCCGTCTTCATCATCATTCTTGCTTTCTCCGCCATCGTGACCGTTGCATATGTGATGGTGGGGCGGATCGTCTCGCGACTCGCGAAGGTCGACCGCGAGAAGCGGATGGTGGACCAGCAGATCGTGGAGACGGGCAAGCTCGCGGCCGTGGGTGAGTTGGCCGCGGGCATTGCCCATGAAATCAACAACCCCCT
>JAZDLC010000206.1:0-16208 GCA_043802345.1 Planctomycetota bacterium
GAGGAACTCCTCTTCGTGCCCTTCGTGGTGAAGACTCGTCTGGTGCCTTATCCCGGAACCATCAGCTCGCTGACCATCTCGCGCTCTGAAGTCAGTTCGTCGTTGGTGATCTTGATCTTCGCCTTGCTGAAGTCGTTCAGCGGCAGGCCCTTCACAATCTCGTACTTGCCGGGGGCGATGGTCCGGACCGGCATGGAGGCCCAGATGCCCTCGGCGAAGCCATAGCTTCCGTCCGAGCAGATGCCGATGGAGTGGATCACCTTGGAGGGAGTCGCGAGGCTCTTCACATGGTCGATCAGGGCGTTGGCGGCGCTGGTGGCGCTGCTCGATCCCCGGGCGGCGATGATCGCCGCGCCCCGCTTGCCCACGGTCGGCAGCAAGGTGTTTTCCAGCCATTCGCGATCCGTGATCACTTCCGGGATCGGCTTGCCGTTGATGAGCCCGTTGTAGAAGTTGGCGTACATGGTGGGCGAATGGTTGCCGTAGATGATCAGGTCCGTGACCTGGGTCACGCTCACGCCCGCCTTGGCGGCGACCTGGCTGACGGCCCGGTTCTGATCCAGCCGGGTCATGGCGGTGAAGCGCTCTTTCGGCAGCCGCTTTGCCCTGCTGGCGGCGATCATGCAGTTGGTGTTGCACGGGTTGCCGACAACCACGAACCTGCAGTCGGCCGCCGCAACCTCGTCGACCACGCGTCCCTGCTCGGTGAAGATCTTGCCGTTGTCCTTCAGCAGGTCGGCCCGCTCCATGCCGGGGCCTCTCGGCTTCGAGCCGACGGCCAGGACCCAGCTGACATCCTTGAATGCCGTCTTGGGATGGTCATGCATGGTCAGACCCTGGAGCAGCGGGAAGGCGCAGTCGTCAAGCTCCATGGCGACGCCGCGCATTCCCTTTTGGACCTGTTCCGCCGGGATTTCCAGCAACTGCAGGATGACCGGTTGGTCCTTCCCGAGCATTTCGCCAGCGGCGATCCTCGGCAGGAGGGAATAGCAGATCTGTCCGGCAGCGCCGGTAACGGCAATCTTGACCGGGGATTTCATGGGCAGTGCTTCCGTTCTTCAAGAAAGGGGATCTGGTGAAAGACCCAACACTCTACCAGCCGAGGCGCACCGGCCCAGATCTGTCTCGTGGGAATCTGTCCCGATCCGCTACCATGCCCTCTTCGATTCAGACCACAATCCCAAGGTGACCCATGATTTCAACCGTGCGAAACAGCGTTCTCTTCTCCGCCCTCCTGCTGATGGGATGTGGGGAATCTTCCCCGACGGCGAGTTCCACCAGCGATCCTGCACCTGAGGCCGCGGCCGTCACCCATGTCCACGACCTGGCCTGCGGCTGCGCCCTCGAGGAGGTCGGGAAGTGTGGCAACTACATCAACATCGATGGGCACTTCGTCGAACTGGTGGGGGACACCGGCCTGGGAGTCATGGCCTTCTGCAAGCAGGACGGCCTCAAGGGTGAGGTAGCGGGCGAGATGAAGGAGGGCAAGTTCGTCGCCACGTCCTTCGAGTACGCCGATCTCTGATCCGGCGGTCGCGAGCGCGGAGCTGGAGTTTTCGAGGACGGGGGGGAACTCACCACAGAGGGCACAGAGGGGCCACTGGCCGCGTTGTGCCCTCCGTGGTGTGAGTTGGCCCCCCCCCCGAATAAAACGAGAAGATCCCCGCCAGCTCCGAGGAGTTGGCGGGGATCTTCCGCGTGTCTTAGATCATCCAGTCCAGGTTAGGGGACGAAGAGGACCGCGACGTTCGAGGTGCTGACCACGGGGCCGACCTTCTGGACCCACTGGAACGCGAACACTGCGCCAGCAGCCGCACCGGCCGGGGTGGTGGCCGGGAAGCTGATGGTGCCGGGGAACAGGCCGAGGATCACTGAGATCGGGGGAACGCCAGGAGCAAGTCCGATGTCCCAAGCAACGCCGCCCGGGAGCGGGCCACCGATGCCGGCGCCGATGACGACGCCGAGGCCGACCGCGGAGTAGGCGGCCGGAGGAGTGCTGGCGAGGCTCACGGTGAGCGCGCCGCCGGGGCAGGAGTTGCCGGCGAGGCTCAGAGCGATCGGGCCATTGGCGCCGAGGCCTGCGCTGTCGGCAGTCTTCCAGCCGATGAACTCAGTGTAGAAGCCGGCCCAGGGGGACCCGCCGAACCAGTAGGTGCCGCAGGAACCTGTCGAGGCGAAGATCCAGTCGAACCGGTTCGCAGAAGAGTCACCGGAGTCGAGCAGCGGGCCAGAGACAGAGTCACTGAAGGTCATGCTGTAGCCGAAGGGGCCAGTCGGCAGATAGAAGCAGGCGCCAGCGCCCGCCAGGTTCAGGCCGACGGTCCAGCCAGTGCCGCCCGTCGTGAAGATGTGGCCGGGCAGGCCGGAGATCGACACGTCCAGGCCGCCAGGAGACAGGGAGGTGCAGCCACCGGTGTAGCCGTCATAGGTCCGCCAACGGACGATCGGGCCAGTCACACCCGACGTCGCATAGCCCAACGAACCATAGATGACCGTTCCGTGCTCGGCGAGCGGGGATAGGTCGCGCGCTGAGCCGTAGTCGATCCACTCCTCGCCAGCACCAGGAACCGAGTAGTACCCGGTGCTCAGAGTGTTGGAGTAGACCACCGCGGAAGTCGACTTCGGCTGCGCAACGCCGATCTGGAAGGACTTCACGCCCGTGACTTTGTTAACGGGAACCTGCTGCTGGGCAGTCGCCACAGAAGCCAGAATGGCCAGAGAGGCCAACGCAAACGACACAGTTTTCATGTGTTTCCTCAACTCAAGGACAGAAAAGCTGGAACGACAGGGCTCGAGATCGAATCTCAGAGCGAACGTCTCATTCTTGCTGGTATTCCGGTATCCGTCAAGGTGGTCCAGCAAAAAAAGAAAGGCCGGTCAGTCTCCCCTGGGGGAACTGACCCCCCCGGTGACCGCCCCCCGGCCCAGCAGCAGGAAGACCCCTCCGGCCAGGGAAAAGGCCCAGAGCGCGCACCTGGAGAGGATCGCCACTCCCATGCCATGCGCCAGGGAGGCTCCCAGGGCCGAGAGCCCGACGACCATCGACCCTTCCCGGACGCCCAGGGCGCCGAGGCTGATCGGGACCAGGGAGACCAGTTGGACCAGGGTCACCACGAGCAGCAAGTCCAGGAAGCGGAGGTCCTCGCCAACACCCTGTGCGAAGCACCAGAGCGATGCCACGCGGCAGGAGATGACCAGGAGGCCCAGGGCCACCAGCAGCAGGTGTGGGCCGGCGCCCAACTCGAAAACGCTCCTGACCGCGGCCTTGAGAGCCGGAATCTGGCGCCCTACCAGGCGGCGAGGCGCCTTGAAGAGCAGGACGCAGGCAAGCAGGACCAGGGCGATCGCGGCCATGGCCAGCAAGGGGACTTGATGGAGTTCTGTAGCCTGAAGGAGGTTAGAGACGGACGACTCAATCCGGCCGTAGGCAAAGGGCAGGTAGGCGCACGAACTGAGGCTCAGCAGCCCCAGGCCGCTGAGCCGCAGAACCAGGAGCAAGGCGATCGGTCCGGCCAGGCTGCCGGATAGCTTGCGCAGCAAGTGGACTCTGTAGACCTCCGCACCCAGGCTGCTCGGGATGAAGTTGGAGAAGAACATCCCGACGAAGTGCAGGTGGGCAGCCCCGGGAAGGGAGATCCGGTAGTTGGAAAGGACGATTTGGAGCCGCAGGGTCTCCGCGAGCGCAAGCACCAGGAAACAGCCGAAGCCGGCGGCCGTGAAGCGATGGTCCGCGGCGAGCAGGGCGGCGCCGAACTGCTTCAGGTCTGTCTTGGCCAGCAGCCATCCGAGCAGCAGGATGCCGACCGCCAGCCGGATTGCCGGCGAGAACCTCCGGAGCGTCCGTTTTCCTCCCGGGCTGGGGTCCACGTCGTTCAAGGTTGCGCCGGCCGGCTCAGGATCCGCCTGAGAACCTGGAGCCGGCGCTCCCGGATTTCGATCTCACCGCCGTCCACTTTCGCCGCCGATTCCCCGGCGCCCGCATCGAGTTTCTCGAGGGCTTCCCGCGCCCGTTCGAGATCTCCCGGTTCGAACTCCAGGGGATAGGAGAGAAACACCATCTCCTCCCGGAACAGGGCCTCCACGAACTCGATTTCCGGCCTGGACAGGGCCGCGCGGTACTTGTTGCTGTTTCCGCTCATCACGGGCCGGGCCAGGTTCTCCCAGTCCCTCAGCCGGGAGGCATTCGCCCGGGTGGAGCCCTGAACATGGAAGGACAGCATTTCCGCGGAGTAGGGCAGATCGAGAAAGCGACAGATCCGGATCATCTCCCGCTCCGGATCCTCGATCAGGTCCTCGTACCTCAGCAGGTGAATCCGCCCGGTCGGTTTCAGAAAGCCGTAGCAGGCGATGCCCCGTTCCTGGTTTCGTTTCCAGGTCTCGGCGCCTCGGGCGACCCGGCCCGGGTGGTTCGATGACAGCTTCCACGAGAGCGCCATGTCCCGTGGATCCCTGACCAGATAGACGAACTTCGAGGTGGGAAAGGCCGTCAGGATGTACGGCAACAGCCGCTCGGTCTGGTTCTCCTTGATGAAGAGAGCCTGCTTCCCGTGCGCCGCTGCCTCCCTTTCATAGGGGACTCGCAGGGCGGCGGCCAGGGAACGCTCCGTGGCTTCCCGCCGGATCTCCTCCCCGCGAGTGCTCGTACGCCAGGCTCCGAGTTGGTTCTTCAGCAGGTCGGCCAGGTCCTCGGTCAGGTCGATCCAGTTCTCTTCCCGGGTCAGATCGCCGTAACGCAGGATGTTCAGGGCAAAGGTCCGCACCGCGTGGGTCGGGGGCGGGCCGCAGACCTCTGGATGGGCGTCCAGCATGCGGGTGATCAGATTGCTGCCGCTGCGTTCGCTGCAGATCAGGAAGGTCAGATCCATGAGCGGTTTATACCGGTGGGATGGTCACTTGTCAGGGGTTGGCATTGCGCAGTTTTTGCGCGGTCTGCTACCGTCCTTGAGCGCCCACCATCCTGAAAGGATGTCCATTGCCGAAGACCGTCGCCATCCTGCAATCGAACTACATCCCCTGGAAGGGGTATTTCGACCTCATCGCGCGGTCGGACCAGTTCATCTTCTACGACGACTTGCCCTTCACGAAGAACGACTGGCGCAATCGGAATCAGGTCATGACCCGGCAAGGTCCCAGGTGGTTGACGATTCCGTGCGGAGCGCCCAGGAAGCGCCTGATCTGCGAGGTGGAACTGCCCGATCCCATCTGGCAGAAGAAGCATTGGACCCTGATCTCTCAGGAGTACGGGCGCGCCCCCTGCTTCGGACTCTATCGGCCGTTCCTGGAGGAGTTCTACCTGGGCACGGTCTGGACCCACCTGTCAGAGATGAATCAGCACCTGATCCGACATGTGGCCCGGGAGTTTCTGAAGCTCGAGACCGGGTTCGACGATTCGAGGCGGTACGGCCTCAAGAAGAGGAAGGCGGACCGGGTCATGGAGCTGCTCGACACGGTGGGAGGAGTCACCGAGTACGTGAGCGGCCCGGCCGCGAAGGCGTATCTGGAGCCGGCAGCGTTTCGCGAGCGCGGTATCGAACTGACATGGATGGATTACGGCGGGTATCCCGAGTACCCGCAGCACCACGCCCCGTTCGTCCACCAGGTCTCGATCCTCGATCTGCTCTTCCAGGTCGGTCCGAAGGCTCGCGAGTACATGAAGCATGTCTGAGTCGGAACCGTTGATGGAAGGACGTTCTCCACTGCTGGTGACGGGGTACCTCCGCTCCGGAACGACCCTGCTCGAGAAGTTGCTCCACGCCCACGATCAGGTTTCCGTGGGAGCCCAGCCCGCCCCCCTGCTGTTCGTGCGGCTGAAGGAGCTTTTCCTGGAAGAGAGGGGTCTGGAGGCGGCGGAGTATCCCCTGAACCACCTGTTTCTCGAGGACCGCTACCGCAAGGAAGAGTTCGAACTCTTCCTGCGGGAGAGAACCGTCACGGTCCGGGAGCTGCTGGCCGTGCTGGAGCGGCTGAAGCCCTACTCGGGCTGGAAGACGCCGGCGCTGGAGCGGCACTGGAGCAGGCTGCGTCCAGGTCCATTGATCGACCTTCTCCGGCAGTTGACCTCCATTCTCTCCGAGCTGCATCGGAAGCCGGGCGCGAGCGTCCGCGGGGCCAAGGAGGTTCTCTGCGAGGAGTTCATCCCCTACCTCTTGCGGGCGGGGGCAAAGGTGGTGCTCGTGGTCCGGGACGTGCGGGATGTGATCGCCTCGCTCACCTCTGGCCGGAGCGCCGAGTTCGTCGGCCGGAGCGTGCCGACCCTGTACGCGATCCGGAGGTGGCGCATGTCGGTGGCCTTCGGGCTGGCCCACGAGCATCAGGAGCGGTTCCTCCTCGTGCGATACGAGGATCTTGTGCGGCGCTTCTCGCCGACGCTCCTCAGGCTGACCGGGTTCCTCGGCCTGCCTCCCTTTCAGGAAGACGCCTTCGAACAGGGGATTTTCGATCAGAGCGGCGCTCTCTGGAAGGGGAACTCGTCCTTTGGGGAGTTCAAGGTCGTGGATGATCGCTCGATCGGTTCGTACCAGCGGGTGCTGCCGGAGGAGTGCTTGCGGTTCGTCGAGCTGCTGGCCGGGCCGGAACTGAGGGCGCTCGGCTACCTGCCGCGCGCGAACCCCGATCCGGACCAGGTCGCGCGAATCGCCGCCACCTTCAACGAGCCGGTGCCTTGCACCCGGGAGCAGTTCACCCCCGACTACAGCACCGACTCCGTCAGGGTGGAACAGGAGCGGGCCCGCCTGGAGGCCCTCGTCAGCGGACTTCCCACCCATGCAATCCCCGCCTGGTTCGTCTACGATGCCGCCTATGAACGACTTCGGGAAGCGTGCCGAGGCTAGCAGCGGCGGTCCGACCTACTCGGTCGTGGTGCCCGTTTACAACACGTCCGAGACCCTGGTCGAGCTGGCAGCCCGCTTCGACCGGCTCTTCCGCGAGGTGGTTCTCGACTCGTACGAGATCATCTTCGTGGACGACTGCTCGCCGCGGGAGGAGAGCTGGCAGACGATCACCTCCCTGGCGGAACAGGCGTCCGAGGTGCGCGGATTCCAGTTGATGCGGAACTTCGGCAAGGCGGGCGCGGTGCTGTGCGGGTTCCAGCAGGCCAGGGGCCGGTACGTGGTGACCATTGATGACGACCTGCAGCAGGCGCCCGAGGACCTCCCGGCGCTGCTTCAGGAGAAGCATCACGACGTGGTGATGGGCGCCTTTCGCTCGCGCCGGGACTCGCTCTTCGCGCGGTTTTCCAGCCGGATCAAGGGTTGGTTCGACCAGCGGATTCTGGGCAAGCCAAAGCATGTCCGCGTGTCGCCGTACA
This sequence comes from Planctomycetota bacterium, assembly GCA_043802345.1. Lineage (GTDB taxonomy): Bacteria > Planctomycetota > B15-G4 > B15-G4 > JADJEK01 > JAZDLC01. Next base: position 7,307 of record JAZDLC010000206.1, read on the forward strand.
AGCTGTTCAAGGTCGAGATCGTGAAGGCGATGCTCGAAATCCGCACGCCGTATCCGTTCATCCCGGCGTTGATGTACTACCTGACCAAGGATGTGGTCAACGTGGAGGTATCGCATCATCCGAGAGAGTATGGACGGTCCGGCTTCACTTTCTCGCGCAAGGTCCGCCAGTTCCTGGCGCTCTTGATCAACAATTCATCCTTCCTGCTGCAGGCGGTGGCCGCGCTGGGCATCCTCATGGCCGTGTCGAGCATGCTGCTGGGCGGAGTGATTGTCATTCGCAAGCTGTTCTACGATATCAATGCCCCAGGCTGGGCATCGACGATGGTGGTGCAGTTGGTGATCGGGGGGATGGTGCTCTTTTCGCTTGGCGTGATTGGCGAGTATCTGATTCGAATCATCAACGGGGTGGAACAGCGCCCGCCCTTCGTGGTGCGCTCGCGTGTCGAGTCCGCTCGCTCCGGAGGTGCAGACGGTGAATCCTGAGCGCAAGGGACCCATCGTCCCATTCAACATTCCCGCGTTGACCGGCAGGGAGTCCGAGTACGTGCGCCAGGTGTTCGACCTCGGCAAGTTCTCCGGCAATCGGGAGTTCACCCGGCGCTGCACGAGCTGGTTCGAGAAGCGCCTTGGCACCGAGAGAGCCCTGGTGACCAGCTCCGGCACCCACGCGCTGGAGATGTCGGCCCTGCTGGCGGACATCCGGCCGGATGACGAGGTCATCACGGCCTCGTTCGGCTTCCCGTCCACCGCCAACGCCTTTGCGCTCAGGGGGGCGAGGCTGGTGTTCATCGACGTGCGGGCAGACACGATGAATCTGGACGAGGCCCTGCTCGAGGAGGCCGTCACGGAACGGACCAGGGCGATTGTCGTGACGCACTATGCGGGTGTGGCGTGCGAGATGGACTCCATCAACAGGATCGCCTCAGAACACGGTGTGACGGTGGTCGAGGATGCCGCCCACGCGATCCTCGCCACCTACCGGGACAGGCCGTGTGGCACGCTCGGCCGCTTCGGATGCCTCAGTTTCCACGAGACCAAGAACATCCATTGCGGAGAGGGGGGCGCGATTCTGATCAACGAGGCCGGCGATGTGGGCCGGGCCGAGATCGTGCAGGAGAAGGGGACCGATCGGGCGCGGTTCTACCGGGGCCAGGTCGACAAGTACAGCTGGGTCGACCTCGGCTCTTCCTACATCCTCTCGGAGCTGGGGGCGGCGTTTCTGCTGGCGCAGCTCGAACAGGCGGAGGCGATCATGGCGGATCGCATGAATTCCTGGAACCGGTATCAGAGGGAGCTGCGGCCGCTCGCGGATGAGGGCCGGATCGCGCTCCCGGTGGTGCCGGAGACCTGTTCCCACAACGCTCACTGCTTCTACCTGAAGGCCCGTGATCTGGCGGAGCGAGACGCCCTGATGACATACCTCACGGAGCGGGGAGTGGGAGCTGTCTTTCACTACGTCCCGCTTCACTCCGCCGCCGCGGGCCGGAGGTACGGGCGGTTCCAGGGCGAGGATGTCGTGACCACGCGGGACAGCGAGCGCCTGCTGCGGATGCCGCTGTTTTTCGGCCTGAGGCCGGAGCAGATCGACCGGGTGGTGGAGCTGATCACGGCCTTCTACCGGAGAGGTTGAGTTGGCGATGAACCTGGAACGGATCCAGAGCGAAGTCCTTGGCTGCGGCCTGGACGGCTGGCTCTTCTATGACTTCCACAACCGGGACCTGATGTCGCTGCGGATCCTGGGACTCGACGAGGGGAGGGAGGCGAGCCGGCGCTGGTTCTACTGGGTTCCCGCCCGCGGCGAGCCGGTCAAGCTGGCCCACCGGGTGGAGCCGGCCCAGATCGATCAACTGCCGGGACGCAAGCGGATGTATCTGGCCTGGACGGAGCTGCACCAGGCACTCAAGGAAATCCTGGGCGGCCCGGGCAAGCGGATCGCGATGCAGTACTCGCCCCTGGCGGCGATTCCATCGGTTTCGGTGGTGGACGCGGGGACTGTCGACCTGATTCGCTCTTTCGGTCATGAGGTCGTGTCGTCCGCCGAGCTGGTCCAGACCTTCGAGGCGACGATCGACGAGGAGGGGTTCCAGACGCATGTCGAGGCCGGGAGGATCGTCCAGGGGATCAAGGACGAAGCGTTCCTCGAGATCGAGACCGCGCTCAGGGCCGGGCGGGAGGTGTCGGAGTACGACATCCAGCAGTTCATCGCCCGCCGTTTCGGCGAAGACTGCCTGGAGCATGACCATGACCCGATCGTGGGCGTGAACGAGCACCCGGCCAACCCGCACTTCTTTCCCACGAAGGAGAACGCCCGGATCATCGCCAAGGGCGACAAGATCTTGATCGACCTGTGGGCCAGGCTCAAGAGGCCGGGATCGATCTACTACGACGTCACCTGGTGCGGCTACGCGGGACGAAACCCTCCGAAGAAGTACGTGGAGATCTTCGAGGTCGCGCGGGACGCCCGCAACCGGGCGGTCGAGTTCATTCGGGAGAAGTTTGCGAAGGGGGACGTCTGCTACGGCTACGAGGTGGACGACGCATGCCGGGAGGTCATCCAGCGCGCCGGCTACGGCCCGCAGTTCGTGCACCGGACCGGCCACTCCATCGGCCAGAGTTGCCATGGGAACGGCGTGAACATCGACAACCTGGAGACCCGGGACGTGCGGGCCGTCTCGGCCGGAACCTGCTTCTCCATCGAGCCAGGCATCTACCTGGAGGGAGAGATGGCGGTGAGAACCGAGATCGACGTCTTCGTCACGACGGAAGGAGGAGTGGTCGTCGCCGGTCCGGAACAGGACCGTCTGATCACCATGGACATCTGATGGGAACGATCGCTTCCAGGGCGGCGCTCGATTGGATCGGGAAGGTCCGCTGCACCGCCATTATCCGCACGAACCTGAAAGAAGCGGTGGGGCCCGCGATGTCGGCGGCGGTGGAGGGAGGATTCGGGGTGGTGGAGTTCACCCTCAACACCCCCGGCGCCCTCGACCAGATCGAGGCGTTCGCCGCCCGGGGAGGGCTGCTGGTCGGGGCGGGGACCGTATTGACTTCCGCCGACGTGCGCAACGCCCGGTCCGCGGGCGCGAGCTTCATTGTCTCGCCGGTGACCGACCCGGAGATCATCCGGCTCTGCCGGGATGAGGATCTGCTGGTCATACCGGGCACGCAGACTCCGACCGAGATGATGGCCGCCCACACCGCGGGCGCGCAGATGGTGAAGCTCTTCCCCTGTCCGGAGGATGGCCCGGCCCACATTCGCGCCTGCCTCGGGCCGTTGCCGTTCCTGAAGATCTTCCCGACCTCGGGGGTCACCGAGGAGAACGTGGAGGAGTTCTTCGCCGCGGGCGTGTTCGGCGTCGGCTTCGTCAACTGCCTGTTCCAACCCGATGACCTCGCCCACGGCCGGTTCGACGTGATCAGGGATCGCGCGGCACGCATGGTCGCCAAGGTGGCGGCGGCTACTTCCCGCCCTCCTCCATCTCTTTCTTGATCCGGGCCCTGAGTCGGAGCGTCGCCTCCTCCCCGGGACACATCTCGTCCGCGTGGTCCAGGTGATCGAGGGCCTCCCGGAAGCGGCCGAGGCTCGCGCAGGCTGATGCGAGGCTCTGGCGCAGGGTCGCCCGGTCCTGGCCCCGGTCCAGGATCGCCTGGAGTGGGACCAGCGCGAGCCGCGGCTGCCCGGTTTCGATCAGCATCTTGCCCAGAAGTTCGTGGGCGTAGACATTGCGCGGGTTCTGTTCGGTGATGACCCTGAGGCCGGCGATCGCCGCGGACGGATCGCCCTCGTCGATCGCCCTCAGGGCGGCCATGATCGCAGTGTACTCCCCGAGGCTCTCCCGGGGAGCCGGCAGGTCGACGTCTGCCAGTGGGTGCGGCAATCCCGTCTCGTTGCCGGTCGCACCGAGATACCCCAGATGGGAGAGGTCGGCCCCGCCGGCAGGAGTCTGCGATTCGAGGGCGTCGCGGGTCAGGGCGGGACGCGCGGCGATCTGCTCGATCGCCCTGCGGGCCGTCCTTGTCCGGGGGTCGTCCGCACTGTGGATGTTCTTGTTCTCTCCGGGATCCGCTTTCAGGTCGAAGAGTTCCGGCGTCCGGCCGTGGAGATACTTCGTCCGGTTATCGGCCCAGCCCGCGAGCGGACTCCAGCCGAACCGGAGGTAGCCGAAGTACGACTCGAAATAGACTCCGCGCCCCTGAGGCAGGTCGCCCGCGAGCAGGTCGAGTCCGTCCACATCCGGCGCGGCGCCCAGGCCCATGCCGTCCAGCAGGGTGGGAAAGATGTCCACCACGCTGACCGCGTTCGGGATCCACTTCCCGGCTCCCCGGCCCAGCGGATGCTTGATCAGAAGTGGCACGAGCAGCGTCGAGTCATACGCCAGCAGCGAGTGGTACTGCTCTCCATGGCGGCCCAGGCCTTCTCCGTGATCGCCGACGACGGCGATCGTCATCCGGTCGTACCCGGGCTCCGATCGCAGGCGGGCCAGCAACTCGCCCAGAGCGGCATCCACGGCGGCCACCTCCCCGAGATACAGACTGCCTCCCGCCTGCTCCTGAAACTCCGGCGGCGGTTCGTACGGATAGTGCGGATCGAAGTAGTGCACCCAGATGAAGAACGGCTGTCCCTCCTTCTTCCGGTCCAGCCATCCGATGGCCGCGGCGGTGACCTCTTCCCGTCCGCGCTCGGCGACACCGCCGACGAAGGCTGCGCGCGAGCCTCTTGGCTCGTCGTAGACGTCGAAGCCCTGATCAAGCCCGAACGGCGCGGCCAGGACCACCGCGGAGACGAAGGCGGCGGTCTGGAATCCGGCTCCAGAAGCTCGCTCCGCCAGGGTCTCCGCCGCGCCTGGAAGCGGGAGATGCCCGTTGTCCCGGATGCCGTGCCGCGGCGGATAGAGTCCGGTCAGCATCGAGGCGTGGGAGACGAGGGTGATCGGTGACACCGCCCGCGCCCGCCGATAGGCCACGCACTCCTTCGAGAACTCCATCAGGTTCGGCGTGATGCCCCTGTCCTGCCCGTACATGTCCAGGCTTTGTGGAATGGTGGTGTCGAGCGTGATCAGGACCGCGGACGCCGCCGTCTGGGACTCCCGCCGCTCGCAGCCGGCAAGGAGCAGCAGGCCGAGAAGACACCCGAAGCGGGCCAGGTTGGAAGCAAAGGACGCGCCCGGCGCATCGGGGCGCGGAGGAGCAGCCATGCGGCCAACCGCCAGGGAAGGACTTCCCGTCGCCCGTCTTCTCAATGGCCTGCGGCTCAACATGCGGACCCAAACCTGCACATTCCAGCGGACGCCGGCTCAACCCGTCGTCAGGCTGAGGAACAGCGCCTCGCTTCTTTCGAATTCGAGAGAGAAGCGCCGGCCGTCACCGAGCTGCTCCCCCGTGCGTTCATTGATCACGTCCTTGACCTCGGTGCGGAAACGGATGTCGACTTTCGCCCGGCCGGTTCCCGGCCTGGCCACGCCGCTCCCGTTGACGGTGGGGTTTTTCAACACGAACAGTAGCGTCCGCTCGCCCCTCAGGAAACGGGTCGCCTCCAGATCGGCCTCGCCGTCGAACTCGATCCAGGGCTCGACTCCGACCGCGCGCAGGAACGGTTCACGGATCCGCTTCGTGGCCCGGCCCTGTTCCCGGTACAGCAGATAACGCTGCGGCGACAGGTTGAGGTACTTCGCGCTCGGGTCGGCATCCTGCGTCTCGAGTTCCGTTTCGGGCACGGAAAATCCGTCCCGCAAGGCGGCGCCGCCGGTCTCGAACAGGGTGGAGAACTCGCGGTAGCCGTATTCTTCGTCCTGGTCGGTCTCGACCCACAGGTCGTTGCCGAAGAAGTCCTTTCGGGTCTCGCGCCCGTCATGGCGCACTTCGAAGAGATCGTCCAGAACGCCCCGGCCGCGCCCGCGGCCGCGCTCATCGAACAGCCCGCACATGAAGTCCGCCACCAGCCGGCCGCCCCGGCCGGTGAATGCCCGCAGCCGCTCCGCTTCGATGTTGCTCAGCGCGAAGCAGGCCGGAAGGATCAGTACGTCGTACTCCCCGGGAACCCCGCCCCGGACCAACTCGTCGTAAGGGAAAAAGTCATACTGGAGGCCGGCGTCGTTCAGCATGTGCTCCCAGGCCTTGCGTACCAGGTGAGAGGTGCCCAGGAGGTGGTCGCGGTCCCGGGCCGGCCAGGTGCGGCCGTGCGCCTCAGCGTCGAGACACCAGCCGACCTGGATGCTGGGATGGCTGTAGTAGAGCGCGATCCGATCGTGCACCCACGCGGCCCCCTTCAACTTGCCGGCCTGCCGGTCGCAGATTTCCCGCAGGGTGGCGCCGAAGGAGGCGAGCCACGGCAGCGGGCGCGTGCCGTCGAACCAGCCGTCCACCCAGCCGATCAACCCCCGCTCTCCGTGGGCGAATCTCGACCACGCGAACCAGCGGTCGGCTCCCGGCTCCTCGCGATGGAAGTGAGTGGAAACGAGCGGGACACCGCGCCCTTGCCCGAACGACCGGCCGATTTCCGGGGCGGATCCGTTGTCGTAGATCTCCGCGAACTGGATCTGCTTCATCAGCTTGGCGTAGTCATACCCGCCGAACAGTCCGGGCGCGCGGCAGCCGACGATGCCGCATGGCGTCTCACTGTCGATCCGGTTCGCTTCGCGGACCAGGCTGCCCACGAACACGGCCAGCACCGAGTCGTTGTAGCTCATCCGGTCGAGCAGCGGCGAGAGGTCGATCTCCGCGAGCGGCCGATCCAGTTCGGCGCGGACGTCGTCCGGTGACACGGCCCGAGCTTCGCCGGCAAGCCCCCGGATCTCCCTGCGCCACCGCTGGTAGTCCCGCGGGTCTTTCGTCGGCTGCCAGACCGTGGGCTGCGAGAGGACGCCCCAGGAGATCTCGTCGTCCAGCGCATACGCCAACCGGAGCGGGTGGCTCCTGATGCCGGACAGGTTCCTCGCGAGAGTCTCCATCCCCCGGGTCAGGCTGGCGTCGTCGAGCGGCGGCTCGCGGACGGCCAGCGGGTCGGTCTGGAGCTTGCGAAGCGCCGTCCGGTCCGCGGGGACCCGCAGGTGAAGAACCCCCTTGCCGGCGGAGTGGTCGCTGTAGAACCGCAGGCCGTGCTGCGTCAGCCATTCGATCGGCCCCTGGCCGTAGTCGAGGAAGCCGCCGCGGATGCCATGCTCCAGGCAGAACCGCCCGGCCTCGTCATCCGTGCCGATCGTCCACTGGTACCGCCACGGCATGTAGATGAAGCCGTCGAACCGGGACGGGATGGTGGCGACCGGCTGGAACTCCGGCGCGCTCCGGCAGTAGTCGAGAAACGGATCCTCCCCTGCCGGGGCCATGCCAGCACCGAGAGGTATCAACAGCAGCTGGCAGAGGATTCGAATCACGGACGTCTCTCGGAGAGGATAGGGCGCTGGGAGGAGATGCTACTATGCCCCCCCTACGCGGGGAAGCTGCGTGGCGTTGACGCTCGCACGCATCGATCCGATAGAGCAGGAGAATCCCTACCGACAACGTATACTGTCACATCTTCGCTTCTCTGGCATGGTCGGCAGGATAGGAAATGGGCCGGCAAAACGTCGTGTGGTGGTGCGCTCTGCTGGTCTTCCTGGCGGTTTCGTGTTCCGGCGAATCCGGCGGGAATGGGAAGATCGTGCGAGAGAAGCGCGTCGCCCTGCTGAACCGTACCGACCTGCATGCGCACATGCTTCCTGGCGGTGACCGGCTGCGGAAGGTCCCCCGGGAGATCGGCCTGATGCAGAGGTCGTGCGTGGTGATTCCCGCCGGACAGCGGGCGCGGTTCGAGTCGGTTCCGATTCATGCCGGGGCGCGTTTCACCGGCTATCTGGGCGCGGTTCAGCCCGGGCCGATCGGCATCGAGTTGACGGTCGATCGGGCTCCCCTCCCGGCACAATCGTTTCTGGCGCAGGCTCCCGGCTGGGTTCCGTTCAGCATCGCGCTGGGCCAGTTCTCGGGGCGGCAGGTGGCTCTGGAACTGCGGGCGGCCGAGGGATCGGCGGGAGACGGGCTGATCGTGGCCGAGCCTGCCGTGCTTTCCGAGGGCCAGGACGTGCCGGTCGGGGATTTCGGCCCGCTCAGGGTCGAGCGGCTGATGGTCGACCTGATCAAGACGTTCGAGCAGGGGCGGGTGGCGCGCCAGGATCCGGAGCGCCCGATGGTGAAGTACTCCGCGGTGCTCGACAAGGAACGTCGGACAGCCGCCGACGAGGCGAAGGAGGTGATCCGCGCCGCGCCCGATTCAGAGCTGCTGTACGACCTGGATGTTCCGGAGGGAGGGTACCTGGAAGTCACCGCCCTCAACCTGCGTCCAGCCGGGCAGGATCCGGGGGACGTGGAGTTCCAGGTTCTCCTGGCCGGACAGGAGGTGATGCGGGTCTGTTCCGACTTCGTCAACCTGGATGAGCCGGACGCCCTGCCGTACGACCGCCTGACCCACCGGGAGGAGTTCGACCTCTCGCCGTTCGCCGGCCAGAAGGTGGAGCTATCGCTACGGACCCGGCGGCTCAAGGAGTCGACCGAGCCGCCCGCCGAGTACGCCTGGTGGGATCTGAAGCTTTTGCAGCGGCTCGATCTGCCCAGGCGTCGCGCCTCCCTGGATCATCCGAACGTCCTGGTGCTCTGCATCGATACCCTGCGCGCCGATCATCTGGGCTGCTACGGCTACCCGCGGAACACCAGCCCGAACCTGGATGCGTTCGCGGAAAATGGAATCCTGTTCGAGAACGCGATCAGCACCTGCTCCTGGACCCTGCCGGCGACCGCATCGCTCTTGACCGGCCTGCACCCGAACACTCATGGCGTGCTCGGGAACCTGCGCACCTACCTGGTCGATGCGATCACCACGCTGCCGGAGTACCTGCGCGCCTTCGGCGTCACCACGGCGGCCTTCTCCGGCA